>JAHFQW010000032.1 GCA_023259115.1 archaeon | reverse complement strand
CCCGCCTTTGTCGCAGATGCCATTATGAAGATCGCCGAAATCAAAGCCATGAGTGTAGAAGAAGTGGCACAGCAGATTTGGCAGAATTATCAAAAGATATATGAAAAATAACTCTTTTTGGAGCAAAACTTATTTAAAGAACACGATTAATATAAGTAATATGACACAATCATTCACCCTAATTGTTGAACAAGGAGAAGATGGCTATTTAATCTCGGACGTAATTGAACTTCCCGGTTGTCATAGCCAAGCAAAAACCTATGATGAATTAATACAACGCACCAAAGAAGCCATTGAATTATATATTGAAGTAAAAGGCAATATTGAAATAAAAACAAAGTTCTTAAGCCTCCAGAAAATTGAAGTTGAAGCGTGAGGTCTTTCCATGTCTTCTAAGCTTCCAGAGATGAAAGCAAAAGACGTAGCCAAAATTCTTGAAAAATTAGGATTTGAGTTTAAACGCCAGAAAGGCAGCCATATGTTCTTTGCTCACCCTGATGGTCGAACAACCGTAATCCCTAACCACCCTACTGAGAGTATTGACTGAGGCCTTCTCAATAAAATCATAAAACATGACCTTCAAATGAATCGAGAAGAATTTTTAGATCAAATGTGACCAAGAACAGATTTGGCAGAATTATCAAAAGATATATGAATCAAACACAAACTAAAAAAAAATAATCTCAACTATAATGCTCTCGCAACTCATTCTAGACCTCAACCAATTACAGAACTCCTCCAAAGCTAAAATCCTCTCAGGCTTCTTCAAAACTGCTCCCGGACAATATGGCGAGGGAGACATCTTTCTAGGAATCACCGTCCCGCAGCAGCGCCAAATCGCCAAAAAATATCTCCTCATCTCCCTCGATGATATCCAAACACTCCTTCACTCTCCCATCCACGAACAGCGCCTCACCGCATTAATCATCCTCACAGAACAATACAAAAAAGCAACCTCTGATCAACAACATCAAATCTATCACTTCTATCTCAAAAATGCTCAACACATCAACAACTGGGATCTCGTTGATGGCAGTGCCCCTTATATTCCTGGCCAATATCTCCTCCACAAACCAAAAGATATCCTCTACCAGTTAGCCCAATCAAATAACCTCTGGGAAAAACGTATCGCCATCGTCTCCACATTTGCATTCATCAGAAACAATCAATTCCAACCAACCCTTGACATCTCCAAAATCCTCATTCATGACCAACATGACTTAATCCACAAAGCCATCGGCTGGATGCTGCGTGAAGTAGGCAAAAGAAACCAAGCTCTCTTAGAAAAATTTCTCAATTGGAACCTCAAACACCTCCCCAGAACCACATTGAGATATGCCATAGAGAAATTTCCCACAGAAAAGAGAAGATATTATTTAAAGAAATAGTTATCTATAATTCAATTTCTTAACTGGGTCTAATACCTCGTAGCTCTGCTACGATATCTAATTACCCAGTTAAGATTAAAAAATACCACTTAATTGAATACCCCGCAGCTGTTGCTATCAAGCAACTCACGAACGGAGTGACTAGACTGCTACGATTGGGAATTTTTATTTCTTGCAAATTTCACTACAAGTTCTAATGAGTCAAATTTATATACTATTTTATGTTCTTAAGAGATATATGAAAAATCTAGCTCCCAACATCACAAGACAAAGACTATTAATCGAAGGATTCTACACTATTGATGCAGACAAAAAAGTGATTATGAATTACTTCAACACAATTACCAAATCACTAAATCTGAGAATGTATGGGCCACCAATAATTTTCTCCCCTGGTGGCAATGGCAAAAATATTAATCAGGGTTATGACGCGTTTGTCCCGCTAATTGATTCGGGAATATCCGTTTATGTGTGGTCTAACGCCAAATTTTTATCTTTAATAATCTACACTTGTAAAAGTTTCAACAAAAATAAAGCCATTGATGTTACAAAAAAGTTCTGGAAAATTAATAAAATAGAATCCCAGTCATTCTAATATCCTAATTCGCCGCTTTCTTGTTATCACACCAATCCCCTTTTCCTCTTACCCTCTAATCACTTCACAAATTCTACATTTTTAACATGTTCAAATTCTTTATCTCCTGTTAAAAACTTAATTCCTTGGTCTAAAGCTATCTGATATCCCAAACAATCTGCATACGACAAATTTTTCTTTTTATGTTCATATCTAAATTTCATTGCTCTCTGAATTGTTTCTTTCCTCGGTTCTATTGCCAATGGGAGTAATGTCTCTAATACTAAATCCGCTCTTTGAGTATCACCCTCCCAGAGAACAGAATAGTATACTTCTAAAATATTAAGTAAAGTAAGAATACCCCTATGTTGCTCAAAATAAGATATAAAACGAGAATTATTATTGAGATATTCAATTATTGCATAACTATCATAAAAGAATACCGTCATCTCCATCCTTCTCTCATTTCATCTTTAATCTGTTGTGCTGATTTAGTAAAATGCATAAGCCCGCGTAGCTTAGTAATATCTGCAACTTTCCTAACTTCAATAATCACTCTTTGACTTTCCTCTAAATGCTCCCTATCTACAAACTCCTTTGGCAAAGTGATACCCAATGAATTTCCCCACTTACGTGTAATTGTTTCAACTTCTGCCATTCCGGTATAATTATCGTATAATTATATAAACCTTTCTAAGAAAACCCTATCTTCCCATTTTAATCACTTCCCTTTCCGAAACAACTTCTTATAATTAAACCTCTCCAGCGTATACTCCGGCTGATACATCAGATACGCAATCACCTCTTTGATAGAATACGCATCTTTATAATCAATAATTGCCTGAATTTGTGGGGAAGTAAATTTAAAATCTTTAAAAAAACGTTGGCAATACTTCAATTCTTGCCGTTTCATACTCTCATACTCTCTCCAATGATGATGTAATCGTGCATCATAAGTTCGAATCACTCCTTGGAACAAACGCAGGGGATGTTTTTCTTTTTGATTGACTCTCGTCACTTCCCATAACCCCGATTTCTCTAACACAAACTTCTTAAATGCCAACTGAATCATAGATGTCACCTGGTCAATACCTGTATCCAATGACCTATAACAGATAAACAAAAAAGCATCATAAGTGGCTTTGCCACATTTCTTAAACAGCTTCTCTGTTGCATCATTTCCTGTAAACAATTTCTTACCTCGCCTCTTCATCAAATACAACTTCACATTATTCAAAATAAACAAATTCTTAAAACATTGAAATAAACGCTGCTCTTCCGTAAAATTATCAATACATAAAATATTATGCGTTCTATCAGCCAACTTCACCTGAATCGCTCGCTCTCGTATCTTCTCATCTCTGCATTCAAATATACCAATAATTGATTGATAATAAAAATCACGCTTATGTCGGGTCAAAAGTGTTAGTATAGCCAGAATATCTTTAATTACTCTTTGAGATACACCATTTTTCGCTGCAAATTCAGATAATTTTTGCTCTAACTCTAAAAAAACCCGCTCTTCATATTCATCTAAAATTTTAATCCCTTTCCCCCATTCAAGTATGTTCTGCGAATCTCGATAAATATCCACTTTCTCCTCAATGTAATCATGCATAAGCCCCGCGCATAACGTAATCGCATCAGTAATCCCTGCCCGCTGCAAGTTAATCACCACATTTAGCGGATGCACAAATGGATCCTCTCCATTCTTGCGCACCGCAACATGCGCATAGATTGATTTTGTCTGCGCATAAAGATACGCAAAGAACCCAAACAATTTATCCTCTTCAGGCATAATATCCGTAATAGAAACAATATCTTTTGCGGGCATCCAATGTTCCAAATCCCGAAACACTTCATACTCCGCTGATATTTTTGTAGACATGGGAATATCAAGTATATCTAAAGAGAATTTAAATGTTTCTTTGGATGAGGTCTGTCCAGAAAGCCACCCGCCTGGCCAAGAAGAGTGCGAGAGAATCTATAGATGACTTTGAATAACCCCCTATTCATCAATATTCAAAGTCATTCTTAGAGGGGTTTGACAAGTAAAAATCACTTGCTTATTTTAACATTTTATGTGATTTTTACTCTTGAAAATAATGTTTTCCATTTTCATTGAATGTTAGATGGTTATTCAAATCCCTCTATATTTTAATAAAAAATTAAGTCCTATCCTCTCCAACTTTCATCTCAAGGATAGGTCGAGCACTCGGCCAGGGTGGCTTTCTCCACCATTCTGGACAGACCTTTTGGATGATCAATTAGAGATATCAAATCTCAAAATCCTCAAATTCAGACTCCTCTGCATAACTCTCTTGATCCTCATCAAGACCAAAAAAAGATTTTTTCTTTTTGCCAGGGTTATATTCTTCATCCATTGCGCCTACCTCTTTTTAGATATATAGTAAATGTGTTAAATAATTGAATATTAACCTGCACATTTACTTATTAGTAATGGTGAACAAACATTCGAAAATTATTCACCATTACTATAGAACAATCTACACTTTATAATAATTTCTCATTTGTCATTAAACAAAAAGTATTACACTTCCAAATATGCTCTTTGAAGAAGACCAGAAGCATCATATCTATCACGTAGTGCATATCTTGCGATGTGTTCTTCTGCCAATCTCTCCGCCAGTGCTTGAGTTGAACATTCATTTCTCTGCTGGCTCAATTCAAAAATCCTACTCAATATATCTCTCACCCCTCTCACTCTTACCAGTGGTACATTTTGAATGTATTTGCCTCTTAATTCCTTCTTCACATTGGGAAATTCATACATTAAATTTAATATACCACCAAGGTTAACTACAAAATCTGGTGCGTAGAGCATACCGTACTGCTTAAACATCGCCTCAACCTGTTCTCTCGTACCACTATGTCGATCATCAATTTGATTGTTTGCCCCACCCACAATCATGACACCATGTTCATCATTTGCCCGTGCAATAAGTTCAATATTCTTTGGTGTCAAAATCTGTCCTACCGCATTTGGACTAAATATATCACATTTCTGCGAATAGATATCATGCGCCACAACATACGTTGCGTTAACACCTCTATCTAATAGACTTCGAACAACCGCAGAAGCTGCACTCTCTTTTTCATCCGTAATAATCAGCCGAACATCTTTGTTCTCTGCAATGTACTCCACCAGATTTTTTCCCACTTTACCTACTCCTTGAAGTGCAATCGTCAATCCCTCTAAAGAATCTTTTCCTAGTCTATGCTTCACCGCTTCAAGCATACTCTCATAAACGCCTCTAGCCGTTATCACAGAAGGATCACCTGAACCGCCAATTTCCCGTGATACACAAGCAACAGTATTTGGACAGAACTTTGAAACATAATCTACATATCTTGAATTAGTGCCCATATCCGGCGCAAAGATATATTGACCTAATAAATCAAGAACCGGACCAATTCTATCCAGCACTCGCATTTCCAATTCATTTAAATCCTCGCTATTTGAGGAAAAATTCTTGGCATCATACTGCCTATCAAAAATAACCGCTTTGCCTCCCCCTATTCTAGAAGCATTGACTTCAGCCATGGTTGCTTTCTCTTCCAATGCCATCAGAGAGAGCATCAAATTCAAGATCGCCCATTTATGACTCATCCCGCGCGCCAATTTTTTACCATCCATCAACGCCGCTTCTTCAGTATCGTAGTGCTTCCATCGAGTCCCACCTAAGTATAATCTATTGGGAGAAATAATCGTATTATTTCGAACCACATACAATCCTCGACCTTCCCCCAAATCTTGATAATGAATACTCTCAGGTGAATTAAGAACTAAACCCACAATTTGATACAGTCTTGCTTTATCTCCTACTTTAGGTCCAAAACTCACGCTCGTTTTTCCAGTCTGCATCAAATCTTCTAAATCATTTCTAGATAAATTGCTGGTGATTTGTACCATTTTAAACAAGAGAGAGTATTTCTTTATAAATATTTCTTTTATAACTACTTGAAAAAGATTACACTCGAACAATTTAGAATAACCCTGTCATCAGTACAACCAAATATCCACCCATAAGCAACGCCACATACGCCAGTAAAAAGCTCGGTACAAACGGGATACCCTCTTTAATCAAAACAGTTGGCAGCTTCCCCTGCCCATGCATTTTTTGCAGCACAATTAAATCCTCTCTTTCAAGTGTTTTTGGCTGAAATAACAATCTATTATTACTTCGTATCTCCTCCGCTAACCAGTCCCCTTCTGTTAATCTTGCAGGCAAAATCCGTTTATGAAAATACTCCTCCTCAATACAAGACACAAACAATAACAAATAGAAAAATAACAGCGGCAAAACAATAAACGGCCAAAATAAATGCACAAACCACGTCACCACACCAAAAGCCAATGAAATTCCCACAGCCATATAATGAAATACATACTTCTCTTTCATTTTTGCCTGAAATTGCAACAGAAATCGTTTTCTATTCAACACCGCAATAACTCCCATCCAAATAAGCCCATACACCGCTCCAAATAACAATAACCCAATAAAAAACAGAGGCAGATTAAAACTAACCGCCGTAAGTGGATACACCACCCCAATACTTGCACCCATCCCCATCAACAACTTACTATCTCCCCCACCCCACTGCCGGGTATAATACAATAAATTCGCCAATAAAAAACACACAAGCAGACCCAACATCCCGCTCAACAAAATCTGCCATCCATACTGCAAAGAAAAAATCCCCCGAATACCTAACACCCCAATCAAAAACGCAAAATTAAGCCAATCAGGCACCTCTCTTGTTCTAATATCCGTATACGAAGCCGCACCTAACACCACAAGCGTCACCACACCCAGCACAATTTCTAAGAGCATAACCTCAAAAGAATCTAGTTTTATATTAATCTTTGTGATATTTAGGCAAATTATAGATACGGCAGTACATTATCAAACATATAAAAGCCGTATATATATAGGGCGACACTAACAAAATATTTGATTAATTAGTGCCGCACGTATAATATTATTTTGTTCTATTCTTTGTTCATATATCATGTGGAAAAATTCCAACCAAAACCTTTATAAACTTAACTTTACATATATCAACTAAAATGGACATATATACAATTAACTTTACCGTATTACAGCTAGAAATCTTCTCATTATTGTGTGTGAGAGCAGGAGAACAGCTCAGCCAAAGAGAAATAGCTAAGATCCTCAACGTATCTCCCACTGCTATCACCAATTCAATACAAGGTCTGAAAGAAGCTCAGCTCATCAAAGTAGAAAAAACAAAAACAATTAATTTTATCTCTTTTAATCGGGAGAAAAGAAAAGCCATCGAGTTTAAAAGGGTAGTAAATCTAAAAAATATCTACATTTCAGGATTATCCACTTATTTAGAGCAAGAACTAGCCGGAGGAACAATTATTGTATTCGGCAGTTACTCATTAGGGGAAGATACAATTGCTTCGGATATAGATCTTGCCGTACTCGAAAGAAAAGATAAATTATTACATTTAGAGAAATATGAAACTGTTCTCAACAGGAAAATAAATGTTAATTTTTACAAATCTTGGCAGCATATCCATCAGCACCTAAAAAATAATATACTTAATGGCATTTTGCTGCAGGGGAGCATTGAATTATGAGGCACTTAAAATTATTTCAAGAGTATCTAACAGAAGGTATAGAGGACTTTGAATAACCCCATTTTACAACGATTATTCAAAGTACTTCTTAGAAGGTTTTGACAAATTAGATAGTTATTCAAAACCTTCTATAATTAAAGCAGTTACGATAAATAATGAAAGAGCCAAAAGCTTAATTCAGGAATCAGAAAGAAAGTTACGTTCGCTTAATAACAATTTAGAGAAAGTGGGAATTAATGTTGATAATATCAATGATTATGTAGAACATTGTTATGATATAATCATGTTCTTGATCCGCGCAAAAATGTACTTAGACGGTTACTATGCAAGTGGTCAAGGAGCACACGAAGCTGAAGTATCTTACCTACGAAAAGTAGGCTTCACTGAAAAAGAAGTTCAATTCATGGATCAAATGCGGTTTTTCAGAAACGGAATATTATATTATGGAACCGCTTTAGACCAAGAATACGCAGAAAAAGTAGTTAAGTTCACTAAAACAGTTCACCCCAAACTGAAAGAAAAATGCACTTCAAGCTAAGTCATTTATGGATTTGCTTGATAAAACCATTCAAAAATATACCCGCCGTAATGTAGAAGCTGCTCAAGTTATAGAAGAGCTCATTGAGTTGGCCCTGAAATTATTGAATAGAACACCTAATCTATTGCGGTTTTTCCTGATAATCCTGGCCAAAAGTATGATATCCTGCAAACTTGAAGGGGCGTATCAAATTTTCACGAAACAAATCAAGAGGAACATACACTCCTCCTGGCATAAGAATACGATCTATCTCATTAAAAAATTCATCAAATTGAAAAGTCTCCCCCAAATAATCTGACAAATTAACCATCAGTACAATGCCCACACTTTTATCAGCCAGTTTCGTATCTTGTAGGTTTCCTTCTACATAACATACTCTGCTAAAACTTCGTCTTGGTTGTCTATCAATACCAAGTACATTTGTATCTTGATATCGTATCTTTAATTCATTGAGAACTCTGCCACTTCCGCAACCAAGATCCACAATTGGTCCCCGAGTTAGAAGGGTCTCTTTTTGATGATGTCGTATTAGCCAAACCATCGTTTCAACAAGATTGGCCGCCACATTATCTGAATAAATATAATCCATGGTCTGAGTAATCATATCTCGTCTAAATAACCCTTCTTTATAAATATTCCTCAAAATAATTTCTAAAAAGTAGTTACATATAACCTTCCCCCAACTGCCCTCTTCCCGTAACATTTATAAAGACGCTAAGTATGACTAAAACTATAGTAAATATCCTAGCTCTCAAACATAATTATGGATATTTACTTATTAGTAGAATTCCACAAATGCAAGAAATAAAGAAACTACTTTATTTCTGCACAGAAAATGATCATTATTCATTTTCTTGTGTTCGAAAATCATGGAATTCTACTATAGCACAAAAAATGGGTGGTGTACTATGGATGAAGATTATGAAATTCTTCCGCATCAATTATTATCTGATCTCAAGAACGAAGTAGAAGCATTAAAGAAGAAAATCACACAGCCAGATGCCAAAGCGCAAGAATTAATTCTGGAAATGGAAAGTCTCAAAGATTCTCTACATGAAATGACCAGTATTTTTCAAAAAGCTCTCGAAGACATGAAAACTGAAGGAGAAACCTCCGTATTGATGAAAAATCTCAACAGCCGAATCGATGCCGTTGTCAGCCAAAACGAAACCATCGCCAGAGGCATGATTGCCATCTCCGACAAATTAGAAGACTTCATGGGTAAACAAACCACCAATATGCCAAGTATGGCTCCTAATATGAGTATGGCGTCTACCAGCATGGCTCCACCACTTTCTATGTCCCGTTCACAAATGCCTCTTCAACATACCATGGGGATGCCCACCATGAGTGGACCTAGTAGAATGGCTCCTCCCATGATGGAAATGTCTGCTCAGGGGATGAATGGATCAGACGACCTCGACTTACCACCCCCTCCTCCCAGCATGAGTAGCAAACGCAGAGGCCTATTCAAATAAATCCATACTCAAATAAATCTTAACATTAAACCCATGAGTTCGCTCAACACCAATCAACTATTATGGAACCTCTCTAAAACCTACCAAACACAAAAATCTTCTATCTCCAAAGCCGAAATACAAGCCAAAATCAACGAAATCAAATATCTATCTTCACAAAAATCCGTTTCTCGTCTGAGCATTCGTAAAGAAATCATCCATCTCGAACATCAGCTCCAAGGCATCTATGAGATGGAAAAAAAAGTAATCACTCAGAAACTCCATGAGCAAAAAAAAGAAAAAATGCTCAAAGAAGAAATCACAAAACTACGTCAAAGACTCGCTCTCGCTCAAGACATCGAAGTACAAAAGAAAGTCGAACGCATGTCACATATGCTTGGCGAATATTTGGTCAAAGAACGTGTCAAAAAAGATGTTCAAGCAAGCACCAAAAAAATCAAAATTTTTCACAAAGCAAAAGAACATCTCTCATCCGCACAACGCATCACTCTTCTCCAAGAACGTATCGAAGCATTAAAAGAGACTCTTGAATCACATCAAGAGCTTGAACAGCAAAACCCTCTCCAAGCCAAACTACTTGAGCAAAAAATCAATCTCCTCCAAGACAAACTCAACATGTTATTAACCCCCAAAACAAAATCAGTAGAACCAACAGTCATCCAGCACACCATCCTCTTCAACGTCCCCCCTGTGCAAAAAATCGAAGAACTATCGCCACAAGAACTCCAGCAAATAGAACAGATGCTACCTTTGCCCCCGCCCCCAAAGATGCGGATATAAGTTATAGAGGACTTTGAATAACTATAGAGGGCTTTGAATAACCCTATTTTCATCAATTATTCAAAGTATACCAAAAGCACTAATTAATTCCAAAAATAGCTAGTGCCTTTGTATATACCAGAAAATAAGAAACAACTTATTTTCTGTACAGAAAACAAATCGTTGTTTGTTTTCTTGTACAACAAACATAACTATTTTAATTTAAAATTAGGTTCGTTGGTATACTTCTTAGAGGGGTTTGAGGAATTTTAGATGGTTAATCAAACCCCTCTATATCTCATTTGTCAAAAGTATTAATTAATCATATCAAAGAAATACCATCTCACACATCTTTCCCCATAACCGTACGTCGACCATTCTCTTTTGCTCGCCTCACCGCATCTAAAATCATCTGCTTCACTTTCTCATCCAGCCTATCCAGAAAATCTCCTGACATATTATCCATCTCATTCTCTTTCAAAAGATCCTTGACTTGTGTGCGTACCGTAACCATAATCTCTCTAAAAATATAAGACTTTTTAAAGCTTATTCCCATTTGTACGTATTAAGTTAAGTCTGC
>JAHFQW010000031.1 GCA_023259115.1 archaeon | reverse complement strand
GAAAACATTTATTCAACGCGGGATAGGTATAACCATAATCCCACCCTCTTCCAAATTTTGCATCATAATATGCAATCATCTCCCGTGTCTTTAGATCTGGTCTTGCTAACGGCAACCCAATCACAATCACTCCCTGCAATAAATCTCCCGGAAAATCAATCCCCTCCGCAAAATTAGCACCCGTAACTCCCAGCAACACCCCGCCTCTCTCTTTCTCCTCTTTAAACAAAATCAGCAGCGTCTCCTTCTCCTCTTTACTCATCTCCTGCTTCTCCCAGAATCGCTTCTTCTCCCCCGTAAGATACCGGCAAATCTCATCACGTAAATCATAAGAAGGAAAAAACAACGCCACATTACCCGGTATCAACGAAATCATCTCTGAACACTTCTGTGCAATAAGTTGGTACATCCCACTTCCTCTCAGCGTATACTTCGTTGACGTTTCCGGCACAATAATCGTCAACTTATTCTCCACCGGAAACGGCGATCTGTACTCACCTAACATCGCTTTCCCCCCAATTCCTAAAATATCTTTATACATCAATAACGGTTGCAGCGTTCCACTCATAACCACTCCCGCATGCACCCGCGCAAAAATATCTCTTGTCACAACACGTGGGTCTAAACACGCATAATTGAGCGCAATCACTGGCCCAAATTTGCTGCTCTTCTCCGTAATCGATCGCACATAGCCCTCATCCTCGCCCATCCATGCATTCAAAAACGCCGCAATCCCGCCTAAATAACTTCGCCGCTGCTTTTTACGAATCTCATCCGCCGCCATCTCCAGCTCATTAATCAACTCATCATAATCCACCTTCATCTTCACTCGCTGCACAAACTCAATTTTCTCAACTTTCCTCTCCTTCTCTCTCTCCTCTACATTAAAATCCGCCAGATCCGTCAAAATTCGCATCAGCTCCTGCAGCCACATCAACATCCCCTCAAAGCGATACTTCTTCGCCTCAATCAACCCATTTTTAATCATCACACTACTCAACGTATTACTCATCATATCCATCATACGACTTGGCAAATTATGCCCCTCATCTACAATCACAATAATATCTTCCAACTCTTTTCCTAACTTTGTCAAAATCGTATCCTGCACATGGGGATGAAACAAATAATAATAATCACCAATAACTACCGTTGCCTCCTTCGCTAAAGCAAGAGCAATCTCATAACTGCACATCTTCTCCTGTTCTAGAAACGTTTTTAACTCCTCCACATGCATCGCTCCCCGTGCCTGCAATTTTTTAATCACACTCTTCGCATCCACCGTTAAACTCTTTTTGCTATACACCGAATTATAAAACTCACACTCACTCTTCTCTACCACCGCTTTACAATACTCATTAAACTCATTCCCAAACAACTCCGCAACACTCTGAGAGCACATCCCTCTCTTCCCAATCAAATCAACCACTCTAATCTCTGTGCCCCCCTCACTCTTCTCTCGTTGCATTTTCTGCATCCCCTTCAACGTCTCAACCGCAATATAATGCTGCGTATGCCTATTTGTTAAAAAAAACACCACTTTCTTCTTCTCAAGCGCATACGCCACCGCCACCGCCAACGAACTCGCCGTCTTTCCCAACCCCGTTGGCGCATGCCCCAAGAGAATTTTCTGCTCCTGCATAGCTCTCTCTAAATCTTGCATCAACTCTTCCTGTCCCTCCCGCACAACAGAATACGGAAAAAATCCTCTTGTCATATCAGAAACCATACCTCTCTTCAAACCAACCACTTCCTTAAAACACTTGTGTTTTGGCAGCTCAGCCTTCACATAGAGTAATAGTAAATGGCCATAAAAAACAAAAATCCTAACCTCTCAATGACCAAATTCTCACCAAAAGCTTTAAATAAAAGTAACTTCTCAAATATATCTATTAGAGTGAATAAATGTTTAAATATAACTATTCAGAAAAAATGATTAGAGGTGGGGGATGAATATTGGGGGTGTAACCGTGAATAAAAAGAAAGTAATCTTTGACGTATTTTTTAGAGAAAAACCAGCTATGATGCTGGTCGAATTGAAGAACGCGAACGATGCCGTATATGCATCCGTGCTAGCCAAACAAATTGACTGCACCTATTCGCATGTTGTAAAGATTTTGCAAGAAATGCAAAAAGCGGATTTAATCAACTTCAAAAAAGAAGGCCGCTTAAAACTCTTGGAATTAACCAAGAAAGGTAAAGACATTGCCGGCAACATCGAGAGTATTCGTAGTATGTTGTAATTTAATGAATCATTTTTCTTTTTGTTTTTAATTTATTACTCTTTCTACATTTTCTATCCAAAAAAACACCACTCTATTCCAGAAATAACTACTAACCTCCTCTTCAAAAAAAGAACTAAGAGAATAAAAATAGAAACAAGAAAAAAAAATAAAAAAACAAAAAGATCTCTCGATCTATTCTACATACATCTTCAAGCGATCTTTGTCTAATTCCCAATCCGCTGGTAAAATCTTGGATCTCTTATAATAGTACACTAATCGCATAATCTTAGAATTAGTCAAAATTAATCCTCGATGTGCCGTCTCATCATGCTTGTTCTTACCTAAATGCGTCTGGATTGTAATCAATTTCTTAATCAATGCAATAATATCATCTGGCAGCTTTTTGCCTGCATTATTTTCCGCAACAATTGCGCCCACACTCTTTCCCGTTAACGCCTTCACATTGTGGATACCATAACTATCTCGCAGCATCATACCAATCTCACTCTTACTCTTGCCGCCCTTCGCATACTTCACCACTAACTTCTCTACTTCTTTCTCTTTATATGGTGCCCATGACGGAATTCTTTTAGCCGGTTTCTTACTTCCTGCTTTTCCTATCGCACCTGAATGCATTCGTGCCATTGTTGTATACCTCTATATACTATATTTCATGATTAATCGATACGGAGAATTACTGCATCTTCTACTTCTCTCCAGTACAGGGAAGCCCATTACTTGGAAGCAACCAACCGCCCTGCCTCTCGACTGATATATAACCCTGCTTTTCTTTAAAAACCTTTCTCCTAAATCCATTTAACTCCTCTCTCCATCACCTCTACATCCCTCTTCAGCACCAAAAGCTTTATTAACGTCTAATCTATTCAAAGCCATATAAAAATAGAGGTGAAGTTTCATGAGTTATAATCCGCCAATGTATCAACCTAGGCATCATCGGGTGCGCACATTTATTGTCGTCGTAACTTTAATCATCGGTGCTATATTTGTCTTCTTGCTCTTAAGTAACAAAGGCAGTTTTTTTGGCACAACCGCCGCCGTAACCGATTTACAAAATAACCAAGACCAATCTACACCAGATGGTACAACTTCTAATACCCTTGACGGTGCTCAGAGTGTAGCATCTAATATTGCTGATTCCGCGTCTCAATTAGTAAGTAAATCAAATCCTAATAAAGCTGATTCCCCAATCATGCCCTCACCCTCTGGATCAAAATTCACTTCTGCTCCAAAAAATGAAGCAGACACTTCTTTAACCTTTGACAGTATCCCAAGTATTCACAAACAAGTCAAATTAGAAGAAGTCACTTTAGTCTTTGAAGATTTACCTCAAAATTTATTGGTAAATAACGATCAATTACAGCTTGGCAACATTGGTGAGGTAACCTTTGTTATCAAAGGGTTTGCCGGAGATATGAACCTCAACGACGGCTTCTCTCTCAGTGGGCTCGCCAAAAGTATTGATGTCAATGGCATCTCTCTCTCCACCCAGCGCGATATTAAATTATCGTTTGCTAACATTAACTACCAAAAATTAGATCTTGCGAATGTCGAATTAAAAGGCATCACCTTCCCTCGCGGAAAAGGTCAAATTAATGTTGCAGGTAAACTCAGTTATACTCTTGCCAACGATGGCCTCAAAGTAGATTACTTCCGCGGCAGTCTCAAAATAGACAAAACCGGTGACCCTGTAATTGATATGCAAGGCATCACCCAAGGTGTTGGTATCAGTGGTGAAAGCTTGAATTTGGATGTTAAATAGATCCTTAACTTTCCTTCATTTTTGCTATGTTCCATAATTAATCTTTAATTATTAACATATAGGTACTTTTTCCAATATATTTCTTTGGAGCATCTAATTTTGCTGGCGTTGCAAAACATGTTATAACTTTTTCATTGAATTTATAAAGTTAATCACCCCCCCTATAAAATCCACTTTGTTACAATCCAAAATGCCTCTCCTTACTTCCCAATTCTTCGCTCGTCATACTCTCGATGTAGCCAAAGATCTCCTTGGCAAAATCATAATTGTCAACGGCATTACAACCAGAATCGTCGAAGTCGAAGCCTACAGACAAGATAAAGCATCTCATGCCTACACCAAAACTCCTCGCAGTCAAATAATGTATGATACCTACGGTCACATCTACGTGTACTTCATCTATGGCATGTATAATTGTCTTAATTTCACAACAGAACCAATTGGCAAACCCGGTGCCATTTTAATTCGTGCCCTCGAACCATTAACCGGAATAGAAAAAATGAAACAAAGAAGAAACACTCGCAATCTTCACAACCTCTGCTCTGGTCCTGGAAAACTATGCCAAGCCCTTAACATAACCAAAACCCTCAACCATCAACCCCTCAATCAATCTATAAAAATCTACGACGACGGCGTCATTCCAAAATCTATTGGCAAAAGTCCCAGAATCGGCATCAAAGATGCCACCCAGTTACATTGGCGTTTCTTCATAAAAGATAATAAATTTGTGAGTAAAGTCAATTAATCACCGCCATTTCTTTTTCTGTTTCACTCATTTTAATCAATTCCGAAAAATCCTCTTGCAACTTTCTTCTCTTCACTTGCTCTGATGCCTTAGCAAACCACTGCCGTAACACCGATTTAGTTTTCTTAATCCCCTCTCGTAAATCCTCCATTGAAATTTTCCTTCTCTCACCCGTCTCAAAACTCTCTTTGAGCGGAATATCTGTTGCCATCTCACACATCGCTTTCAAATCCGCCCCTGAAAATCCCTCTGTTAACCTCACCAACACATCATAATCTAAATGTTCTATAGGTCTATTTGCTAGATGAATCTGCAATATCTCTCGCCTCGCTTCTAGATCTGGTGGCGGAATAAATAACGTCACGCCAAATCTTCCTTCTCGGCGTAATGCCACATCAACCGACCAAGGTTCATTTGTTGCTGCTAATAGTAAAATTTGTTGCTCTTTTGCCTCCATCCCATCCATCTCTGTCAATAACTGTGCCACCGCACTCTTATCATGCGCTGGTGCATCCGTTCTATCCGAACCTAAAGATTCAAACTCATCAAAGAAAATAATAGTCGGTTGTTTCTCTCGTGCTTTTTCAAATAATTCCGCAATATTCTTCTCCGTTTCACCCACAAACTTACTCTTCAGATCAGAACTCTTCACCTGTATAAAATTTGCTCCCGCTTCATTCGCTGTCGCCTTGGCCATTAGACTTTTGCCACATCCTGGCGGCCCATACATTAAAATTCCCCCACCCGCCTTCTTGCCATAAAAATTAAACAAATCAGGACGCTTGAACGGTTCAATAATCTTCATCCTAATCTCCGACTTCAAATCTTCCAGTCCACCAATATCTTCAAACATAATTTCACTCTTCCCTTTTACCAACTTCTTCATCTGTACCCGTTTATCTCTCAACTCTTTTCCCTTCAAAAAACTCTTTTGTGCCAATTCCAAATAAGTTCTCTCTTCTTCTGGATGTTCTCTCGCCCCTCTCACTAACGCTTCTGCCGCTAAGAAATACTGTCTTGCCGCATCTGTTGGATCGGTCTTTTCTAATCTCTTTGCCAATTCAATTAACGTTATAATCTCTTCTTTAGTGCACATAATTTTATCCTCACATCTAATTCTCAAATCTAATTCTCAATCATCATTCTATAAAGAACTTTGAATAACTCATTATTTCATCAATTTCAAACTTCCCTATCCCCTTCAGTGTAATAAATGTCCAATTTTTTCTAAATCATCCCTCTCATGATGATGTCTTTTTCCATCCAGTAATGTTCTTCTTGCCAACTCCTGTTTTGAAAATTCTTTGATTTCTTTATCTCCGCGTAATAGTTGCACTCGACCATAACACTCATTCGCATTTCTAATCAATATATCTTGTGTCAATAACTGCGCATTCAACACATAAATACTCGCAGCCTCTACATAATGTTCAATTGCCTTCTCTTTATTTCCCTCATCCTCAAACATCCTTGCCATCTTTTCCTGCCGTTGCGCTTCTTTTAAATCACACATGTTGCACCTCTAGCTGTAGTTGAGCCAATTCTTGCTCGATTAATTTCCCCAAACTTGTCGCATCCACTTTCACTTCTGTTGCCATCGATGTTGTTGGTGATTGGTAAAAAATAAGTCCTGCATAATTACCCTCCTTATAAGTTGCGTTTGTTTGTTGTACCACATACTCATTTTTTTTATCATTCACTGTATCTTTCTCATTATAGACAATTCTGTTACTTATATGACAACTATTCAGAATTGTCTTATTAGATAATTCTGTACAAAATGTATTATAACCCCCAGAATTATCTACATATTGCTCTTCTCTTCCTGCCTCTGCGGTAACATTTTCCCCAATGGGCAATTTAAAATACTCTATTGGTGCAAAACTAAAATTAATTTCTTCTTTTGGAAATAAATACCCTAAATCTGTTTTATCAACTAACGTATTGAGTGTATTATCTCTTAATCTTGCTTGATAATTGCCTATTTTTGTCTGATACTTATTCTCATTTTTCCCTCGTAAATAAAAGTCTTGTTCACGAAAATTCCCCTGATACTGCGGCAGTCTATTTCCCGTATAATTTAAAAGAGTATCACTCTGTTGAATATAACTTGGCTGAGCTATTCTAAACAAAGTGTATTGGTGGGGTCTGCATACCATGTGCGACATTTCGATTTTATCTACTCTCTAGAAGACAATTGGACTTATATCTCTTTCTCTTACCACTGAGACAAAATAGTCCGTATCACTCTCTCATCTCTGTACTATCTCTTTTTCCAAAAAGTCAAAATCGCCCACTACTTTTTTAAATACTCCCTTATTCTAGAGTAAAACATGCGGGGGTAGGAAAGTGGTCAATAACCAATCTGCTCAAGATTCGTTGACTGTATCTGCTACCTTGAGGGGGTAGTCCCTTAGTGGGTTCGAGGGTTCAAATCCCTTCCTCCGCACCATTTTTTTCATCATTAATCCCCAAACAATCCCTCATTAATTTTAAATACACAAACAAAATAAGATACATAATGGCTAAATCAAAATCTCAAGAATTTTTATTTCGCGATTCTCCTCCCCATCCTCTTGAAATTGTAAATTCACAAGGAAGTTATCTCATTGACAAAGATGGGAAAAAATATCTTGATTTCATGGCCGGATGGTGCGTTGGCAATATTGGCTGGAAAAAACAAGAGCTTCATGATGCCCTAATCAAATTCAATGGCCCAGAGTATGTTTCTCCCAGCTACATCTATAAAAGATGGGAACACCTTGCCGAAAAATTAGTAAACCTCTTACCCACAAAAGAAGGAACCTGTTTTCGCGCCACCGGCGGCACAGAAGCCAACGAAATTGCGTTAAAAATATCACGAGCATACAACAAAAGAAAAAAGTTTCTCGCATTCAAAAGTGCATATCACGGTCAGTCACTTGCCTGTCTTTCCCTTGTTAAAATTCCTGACCATGAAAAACACTTTGGAACATTTTCCCAAGATTATATCCAAATTACCGCCAAAGAGGGCAAAGAAGAGTGGGAAAAAACAACTGCTCAAGCAGTCAAACTTATTGAAACAAAAGAAATATCCGCATTTATTTGTGAACCAATTATTTGTAATCTAGGTGTCATCATACCTCCCCAAAGTTTTTTTACCACTATAACCAACGCATGTAAGAAAACTAACACGTTATTTATTTGCGATGAAGTAGCCACAGGCTTTGGCAGAACGGGAAAATGGTTTGGTTTTGAACATTATAATCTAAACCCGGATATTATAACCCTAGCTAAAGGTTTAAGCTCTGGTTATGCTCCCATTGGTGCGACAATTGCCAAACCTCATGTCGCCGAATCCATGCGTTTTGATTTCAGCAATTATTCCACTTTTGGTTGGCATCCCATATCCGTAGAAGTCACCATCGCCAACATTGACTATATCACCAACAAAAATCTTATACAAAAAGCAAATGATCATGGTAAATACCTTGTAAAAAAACTATCTTCTTTTTGCACACCCCAAGGCAGAGGACTATGTATAAGCTTTCCTGAAAAGAGAAAGGGCACAGAAGAAAGATGTCGAAAAGCCGGTTTAATCATTAGTACACTCGGAGAGAAAATCTTACTTTTTCCTCCTCTAGATATATCCACAGAAGAAATAAACACCGCCGTTGAGATACTACGTCAAGAGATATAGAAAATACATTTTCTCCTAACTCTAATTTAACTATTCTCTTATTGATCCCCATTCTCAATAAGAAATCTTCCCTTTCTAAAACCATCCCTTAAACAATCACCCAAAATACTCTTTCAACTTCTTCGCTAAGCCAGAAAAAAATCCTTTCTCAATAGGCTTTCCTCTCTGCATCTTCACCATCTGACAAATCTCACTACCTGTATCCATGGGCATAAACGTAAACTTCTTCACCACAAAATCTTTGCTCAACAGATCGCTTGGTGCAAGTCCTTTATACTGCCAAAAATTAATGTGTACTCTCTCTTTTCCCGGCAAAAAATTATTCTCTCCAACATATCCCCATTGCTTCACAACCACTCCATTTACCAACGTTTCAAACAGAATAGTTGTCGGCTCCCACATTATACGCTGCACAACATTTCCTTGCGGTGGCAATAACATAAAGCGTTTCATATTTCCATTCACTTCAAATGGTTGCACCACATACTGCGCATTTTCTTTAACCTCATTATGCCATCGTGAGAACTCTACATCAATTTCATGTGCATCATCTTGATACAAAAACACCGCACCAACCAAACTAATATCCACCACTGAAACATCACTTGCCACTTCAAACTCATATGTGCCATATCCCAATGATGTTGGCAAATATACTTCTGACGAATACCACTTATCATTCAAAGAAAGAACTCTTAAATGTAGCCCTGCCTCATCAACAAACACCGCAGAACTATCTTCATCCCAATTATTTGGTCCCGGCCCTCCATAGCCTTGCTTTACCGCCCAATCATATCCCGCAAAATTCACCGTTCTATCTGTTTTCGCATTTACTAAAACACACAGAACAAGAATAAGAAATATCATATAAATAATCTTACATCTCATCTTCATCAATCGACAAATGCCCCAAAACTATATAAACCCTAACATCCCCATCGAAAAACACATGAAAACTGCATGGGAAATTACACAAGAAGTAAAAACCCTCCCCAAACTACACAATCCTCTGCTCATCGAAGGCTTACCCGGTATCGGCAACGTAGGTAAAATTGCCATTGATTATTTAATCGAAGAACTCGAGGCCATAAAACTCTACACATTCTTCTCCTATAAATTTCCTCACTCTGTCTTCATCAACGAAAAAAATCTCATCGAGATGCCTAAATTAGAGATCTATTACAAACAATTCCCACCTAAAAGCAAAAAACGTGATGTGCTCCTGCTCTCCGGCGATATTCAACCCATTGATGAAGAAAGCTGCTACTCATTTTGTGAAGAAATTCTCAAAATCGCTTCCCAATTCAAATGCTCTGAAGTTATCACTACCGGTGGCATTGGTCTGCAGCACATTCCCGAAAAACCCAAAGTATTTTGCACTGCCAACAACGAAAAAATCCTCAAAGAATATCTCAAAAAAGACATGCTTGTTGAAAAAGAAATCTTTGGTATCGTTGGCCCCATTGTAGGCGTATCTGGCATTCTCTTAGGTTTAGGCCAAAAACGCCATCTTCCTGGTGTAGCTCTCTTAGCTGAAACATTTAACCATCCCATGTACCTTGGAATTAAAGGCGCCAAAGAAATCATTCGCGTTCTCGACACCAAATTAAAATATAATATTAACCTCAAAGAAATGACCCAAGAAATTCTCGCCGCCGAAAAAGAAATCATGAAAAAAACCACCGAATGGGCCTCTGAAATGTCTCAAGCCACAGCCGCAGGCACGCAGGCCAAAAAGAAAGAAGCAAGCTATATTGGATAATTTTTTTCTTCGATAGTTCCTTCCTAACAATTTCGATTAGTCTCTCATCGATAGATTTAATAATTTTTAAAACATAACTTCCTGATATGATAAAATATTACAAAACCATTATCATCGGCGGGGGTATTTCTGGCATCGGTTGTGCTACAACTCTTCAAAACAAAAAACAAGATTTTTGCCTCATCAGTCCAAACATTGGAGGTCGTATCACTGAATCTTCTACCGGTGCAGTAGAATATGGGGCTTATTATGCCATGAGCATCTATCATAATGTTTCTGCATTTATTCAACAAGGAAAAAAGCTCAAACCCTCTCAAGTCTACTTTCACCAATCTAAATATTCCTATTCTATCTTTAATTATAAACTGCTCTCCGCCCCTCTACAATATCTCAAATTAATCTATCATCTTTACAAATTCAAAAAACAATATGAACTGTTTAAAAAAAAATGTATTCTTCATCCGCAGCCTGATTCTCTTCGTAATAATCCCTATCTTTGGAAATTATACAACACCTCTGCCCAAACATTCATCACCTCTTCTAATCTGCAAGACATTGCTTCAAATTATCTCTGTCAACTAATCCAAAGTACAACGTTCACAAACATAAAAAAATTAAATGCGTTTACCTTTTTACAATTTTCTCTACCCGTTATTGTCCCCGTGTACGAGATCCATTTCAAAAAAAAAGAAGTAGAGGAAGTACTCCAATCTTCTTGGATACACGACGAAGTCATTAAAGTTCAACCGCAAAAAAGTGATTTCCTCATTAAAACAAAATCAAAAAAATCATACCGTTG
>JAHFQW010000051.1 GCA_023259115.1 archaeon | reverse complement strand
TATTCTAGTCATTGCTTCTGTTACTACTTTTTTGACTTGAGCATAAACAGTATCAGGTGTGTCTGCGGCATTGATGGTTTGTAGGAGATGAGATTTTTTGTAATAGTCAATTAAAGGCTGTGTTTCTTTATGATAGACTTGAAAGCGCTTTTTTATTATTTGGGGTGTGTCGTCGGGGCGCTGGATTAATGTTGTGCCATCGGCATCGCAAATGCCCGGTTTCTTGGGAGGGAGGTATTTGAGATGGTACCCGTGGACGCCGGTTTGGCAGACACGACGATTGGCTAGACGTTCAATAACAATATTTTCTGGCACGTCTAAGAGGAGAACAAGATTGATATGGAGATCTTCGATATGTTTTGCCTGTTCAATGGAGCGAGGGAAGCCGTCGAGAATATAATGATCTTTCTTGTTGATGGCGATTTTTACTAATTGGACGACAAATTCGTCAGGAACGAGATTGCCTGCTTCGATATAGGTTTTGATTACTTTGCCTATCGTTGTTTTGTGGGCTACTTCTTCACGTAATAATTCACCGGCGGAGATGTGTTGAAATTTAAATTCTGTTTCGAGTTGTTCGGAGATGGTGCCTTTGCCGCTGCCGGGAGGACCGAGTAAGATTATTTTCATGTTGCACCTGTTTTTGAATGATATTGGTTGAACTATAAAAATGTTTATAAATCATTCTCAAACTGTGAGCAAAGATGATAACAAATATATGTAGTATATACTCTGATACCCCGATTGTACAAGAGAAATTGTTACAGTTTAGGCATCCATTAGTGGATACGACAAGAACAAGAGTGGTTGCGGATGTTGGAAGTTTACAATCTTCTCTGGAAATACAATTATATGATACAAAAGGGAATTATCTTATTGAAGACCAGCCGTTGTGTGGAGAGATCGGTTTTCCGGGATTGTTATTAACACTTCAGCCTCGGGAACAGAAAATGTGTATTGAGAGTATTTATGTTAAACCAATGTATCGGGGAGAGGGGTTAGGCAGAGATTTTGTAGAGCATTTGTGTAGGGTAGCACGAGGGATACACTATAAGAAAATAGCGTTGGTGGCAGATGAGAAGACAAATGCGTTGGGGTATTGGAAAAATGTACATGGGTTTTATGCGCCGGATTTAGAGAAACCATTAGTTCTGGAGAAAAGAGTGCATGCAGATATTAATTAGGTTTTTGGCATAATTCGATTTTATAGATAATTCTGTGGGTTATACTACATTTTGTACAGAATTATCTAATAAGACAATTCTGAATAGTTGTTATATAGATAATTGCGTTATTATTGTTACATTACACGCAATTATCTAATACACGAAAATAAACACCGATTTATTTTCGGTACAGAAATGCGATAGTTTTCGCATTTCTTGTAAGTAAATTGCTTAATTTTATGTAACGTTATTACCGCAATTTACTATATAAGTAACAGAATTGTCTATAATAAATTATATAAACTGGTTGTGTTCATTTTTAGTTATGTCTAAAGAATCTTTAACGGAGTTGTTGACGGGGAAATTGTATTATCCGGTTGAGGGGATGGAGAAGTGTACGTTACGGCGGTTTTCTGAATTGATGGAGCGATTTGGGACAACAGATTTTGAGAAAGTGGTTACGATGCCAGAGTATGAACAGATTATTTCTGAGGGGATGATTTTGGGGTATGCGGAGGAGAGGGTGTATAATGGAGTGGCGTTTGGGTATCATTGGGGGATTGATGTGATGTCAGAATATGGTAAGCCAGTGTATGCCGCGGATGAGGGGATAATTGTGAAGGTGAATAGTGTTGAGGATTTATCAGACAAATTTAATGAGCAGACGTATGGGAATTATGTGATTGTGCTCAGAGAATATGAAAAAGAGAACGTGTTTACGTTATATGGCCATTTGGGTTATTTGGGGGAGAGATATACAAAAGGGCAGAGCGTTTCACGAGGACAGTTATTGGGAGTTATGGGCATGGATTTTACGGTGGAGAATGGTGGATGGCCGCAGCATTTACATTTTCAGATGGGACTCTCAATTGAGGGGTTGAATCCGTATGGGGGGAGAGAGTTGGAGGAGATTACGTTGAATCCGGAGAAGATTTTTGGGTTGAGATAGGGAATTTTTTAGTATTACTTTTTAGTAGTTATTATAGAAACGTTTATAAATGAAGAGGATACATAAGAATTAAAATGAGTTCTGATTTAACTATAAATAGTACAGGCGTTTTTGGAGAGCTGGACTTAGCAAAATTACTTGAGAGAGGAGAGCCAAAAGAATTTCAAAAGACGTTATATTTTAGTCCGTTACCTAAAACTGATTTAAAAAGAGTATTAATTACCTCTAGATAGTTCATCTGAGTTCTATGAGCGTTTGAGGTTAATTAAACGTAATCAATTAGCACAAGCCTATAATGGTGCGGCAGGATTGTTGTTTTCATTAATGCATGCTCAGAGCTTACATACAATGGATAGATCACAAGCGATGTTGGAGAGTAGGGGAGAGTTGGAAACACCATCTGGTAAGAGATTGAAAGAATTAGCACAAGAGGCAAGAGATCTTACGCAAAATTTGTTTTCTATCCCTGTACAAAGAGAGGCAGCAGTGATGTTTTCTGATTTAATTGCAGAGTATAATTCTATTTTACAAAATAGCCCTCAAATAATAGAGAAATTCCCCACGGAGGATAGATTGGAACTTTATTGTTGGTATCGTTTGAGTGACGGACCGGGAAATTTTGAAACGTTTGAAGAGATAGTAGGTAAACTATCAATGAGGAGAAATATAAATGTTGACCCTTCAGATAATTTACATCTTCGTTTATATTCTGGTAATGTTTTGGTTAAAATGGATTATTTCCCTGAATCTTATAAAATTCTAGGTGAGGTATATAATATCTCAAACCCCACAACTGTGCCTGATTCACTTTTGCCTCTGGAAGTAGTTGTGTCGACACGAGGTGAAAAAACGGTTTATGCTGATGCGCTTAATGGAATATATAAGAAAGTGTTGAGCCAATTTGATCATTCACGTGTGAACTTATTGGATAATTCAAGAGTTGTTTGTTATTGTCCAAGTAGTTTACGGTTAGAAAAAGGT
>JAHFQW010000030.1 GCA_023259115.1 archaeon | reverse complement strand
CTTAAAAACAAATTAATCCGCGTCGGGGTTGTCGGCGGCATGGGCCCTCAAACCAGCTTTAGCTTTTGCCTTAATCTCAACAATAAATTTCGCAAAATCATGCACACCCAGCCCGATATCATCCTAGAAAATCTTCCTCTCTCCAAAAAATCAGAACAAGAATTAATCAGCGGGAAAAGTTCTCCACAGCATTTTCAATTAATGCTTCACGCCATTCAGCGTTTGCACCACGCCGATGTCGATTTTATAGTCATACCTTGTAATACCGTCCATATTTTCATAGACGAACTTCGCAAACGTTCTCACAAACCCATTCTGAGCATCATTGAAGAAACCGCCCTCATCTGCCGTGAAAAAAATCTTCAGACCATAGGTCTTCTTGGAACAACTAAAACTATAACTGAAGCCCTGCACCAGCAAGCGCTCGAAAAAATCGGCATTACCTCATTGATTCTTCCTCAAAAAGACCAAGAACATCTCAACACCATTATCATTAATATCATCAACGCAGCCTCCACAACACAAGACCAGCAAGCTTTACTTAAAATGATTAACGCCCTTCAAAAATCCGGCGCCCAAGCCATCATCCTTGCCTGTACCGATCTCACTCATCAAATCCAATCCGCTCAATCACCTCTTCCTCTCATTGACACCTGCTCCGTATTAGAAAACGCCACACTCAAATGTCTCATCGAGGGATAACATCATGACTGCACAACTCATACTTCCTCCTCAACCACTACCTTCTCTTTCCCAATCCCCTGCCACTCTTCCTATTCTCGATCTAGATCATCCCGGAGCCAATGATCCCAACTACAGAAAACGTCGTGAAACAATCACATCCCAAGCCCTTGCATTTCACTCCACCCCTTCCAACTCAACTGTTCCCTTTTCTTCTGCCTCTTCCTTTTCCTCAACCACAGTTCTCTCCTGCGCATCATCAATTCCTCTAATCGATTACACCACAGAGGAGCATCGTATCTGGCAGCACGTCTATGCCAAACTCACCATTTTACATGCCAAACACGCCTCTTCATTCTATCAACAAGGCATCAAACAATTAAACATTTCCCCTAATCACATCCCTCAACTTCGCCATCTTAGCCAGCAGCTCCAACAACTCAATGGCTTTCGTTTAGAACCCATTCATGGTCTCGTTGAACCTCGTCATTTTCTCACAAAACTCGCTCATAACATCATGCTCTGTACTCAATATATCCGTCATTCATCTAAACCTGAATTCACTCCTGAACCCGACATCATTCACGAAGTCCTTGGTCATGTTCCTTTATTTACCAACATTGAGCTCAACCAATTCTCTCAGTTATTAGGCAAAGCCGCTCTCAACGCCAACCAAGAACAACTCACCGCCCTAACCCGGCTCTATTGGTATACTATAGAATATGGCCTCATCAATGAAAACGGACAAATCAAAGCCTTCGGCGCCGGCCTTCTCGGCGGCATCCAAGACCTCACCAACGCATGTAGTGGTAAAGCCATCATCAAACCATTCAACATCTCAGAAATCATAAACACAGATTTCAATTACTCATTTGAACAACCGCATTTCTTTGTCATCCCTTCATTTGCCATATTACAAGAAGAGACAAAGAAGTGGTTAGAATCGTTGTAGAGGACTTTGAATAACCCCCCAATTCATCAATATTCAAACCCCTCTATAATGTATGTATAAATGGCGTAGTGTAATACATCACTTCACTTTCTCATCACTCTACTTTCTTCCATAATAGTTTGAAATGGTTTTGATAAGATTCAGCCACTTCTTTATTTTTGATAAAAATAATAATTGGGATATTTGAATAAATAATAGTGGCAACACAATCAGCATAGGTAAGAGTTGTAGAAGGGCAGGTATATGTTTGAGGTATTGATTTAAATTCCGTTAGAGGAGTTTTCAAGATAGATTCTTTTTCTACATAAAGTAACTTAGCCCTAATATTATATTTTTTTCTAAGATTAAGATATCTCTCTATAATATGTTTTGGCAGGTATTCTTTGAGTTTATCAGAACCACCCCAACCTACAAAATCTTTCTTTGTAGTAATAATATCATTAATCAGAAATTTGAATCCTTGTTCTCCCTCAAAAATCTCAACTATTGGTGCATCTCTTTTAGTAACATAAAGTTTATTTAAAGTTTCCAGATTATCTTTAAGTCTATCTCTTTTTTCTTCAAAATAATCTACAATTCTTTGAGGCGGCGATGGAATATAATATGTTTTTCCATTTTTGTTGACAAAACTAACAAATCCCCTCTCTTTTAGTTTATTAAGATAATCATATACATTTGGGCGAGCAATTTTTGTATGCTTTGCAACTTGCGTAGCTGAAGTTTCTCCTAGTTTTAATAAGATCAAGTAAACCTCAGATTCTCCTCTACTCAATCCTGCTTCTTGCAATAGTTCTTTAACCATAATTTATCTAAGAATATTTATTATTTATTAATCTTTGTATATTTTTATACAACAAAAGTTCTTAAACTATCTCATGTTTTTATATTTTATAGTGTACGTCTAGTGTTAGGAAAAAATCAATGATAAAAAATAAATATCTGATTATGGGCATTGTGATTCCCGCGTTCATAGGATTATCTTCTTACGTAGTTTACAATATTCCAAGAAGCTTAACCTCTAAAAATCTGCCACGTGAAGGGAGAACAAGACATGGTGATTACATGTATGATCTAGATAGAGATGGACTTGTAGATATAATTAGAAGAGAAGGAGATATGAGGTATTTAACTGTCGCAAAGGGATATGAAGAAAGAGCAGCATGGATATATTTACGAACCCCCTCATTTCATATTATGACCCCAGAAGAAAGAGATATCTCCTCAACTATAATGCTTTATCAACTAAAATTAGATTTATACCCCTCTCCGTGATAGATTTATACCTCTCCTAAGTAAGTTGGTTTTTGTCACTATAGAGGACTTTGAATAACCCCTATATTCATCAATATAATAAACCGCAGTTTATTTATTAGATAACTGTGTCAAATATTATATCTTCTACACAATTATCTATATTCAAAGTACTTCTTAGGGGGGTTTGACAAAAGTTATAGGGTTAATCAAACCCCTCTATATACTATTACGATTTAGTATTACTCAAATACAACAATCCCTAAAATATTATAGTGGTGTAGTATATATTCTTCCGAAAACAAATCTTTATAAAACAGTCATCATTCGAGAATACTCAACAAAAAGACCTTCGGGGGGTGTTTATAATGAAAAAAGTATTGGTGGCTCTCTCAATTTTATTGATTGCCTTTGTAATAGTTGGCTGTGTAGATTATAAAGCGTACGATGTACCAAAAACAAAAGACGCAAAAAGTGATGCCAGTTTGGTGCAAGAAATTGCCAAAGTGGAACAAGAAGTAAAAGCAACGAATAAGACTAATAACAAAGTAACTGATAATTCTACAACATTATCAGCTCCACTAAAAAATGACACAAAACCGGTTCTATCAACTGCAGATAATAAAAATGCAAAAGTAGAAAATAAAGTCGAAACTAAGAAAGCTGAAGTAAAAGACGAAAAAATTCTTCCAGATCTGCAGAACGTAAAAGAAGAACCAGTTCAGAAAACCGCCGAACTCTCTTTAGATGGCAATGAATCTGTTATCCGCGTCAAAGAGAACGAAATAGTCAAATTAAAAGTCAACGTCACCGATCCCGATAAAGACCCCGTAACGTTCACGTTTGGTAAACCTCTTGATAAAAATGGCGAATGGAAAACAAATTATGGCGATGCCGGAGAATATGTTGCAACTCTAAGCGCAAATGATGGCAAACTCACCACTCTTCAAAAAGTGAAAATTGTTGTTCAGCGAGTTAACATGCCTCCTGTGATTTCCAATTTAACAGATTTACATATCAAAGAAGGCGATTTGGTTAAAATAGATCCTAAAGTAGCTGATCCTAACAACGATCCTATTACCCTAAAAATTTCCACGCCTCTTGAAGATGGCAAATGGCAAACAGATCACACCAGTGCCGGTGAATATGTTATTAAACTCAAAGCCAGTGATGGAGAATTAAGCACAGAAAAAACATTAAAGTTAACCGTTGAAAACGTTAATGTTCCTCCCTCAATTGATAATGTACCTAAAGAGATTCATGTAAAAGAAGGCGAGAAAGTCACCCTCAAGCCAAAAGTAACTGACCTTGATGGCGATGATGTCAAAGTATCAATATCCAACCCTGTTGGAGATAAAGGTGTGTGGCAAACAACATATACTGATCACGGTGATTACAACGTCATTGTAACTGCCGACGATGGTAAAGATGTGAGCAAAAAAGAAGTTCATGTCATTGTTGATGACGTAAACGCTCCGCCCATCATTAAAGACATCATTGTAGAGAAGAGTTAAAATCACTCTATTTTTTTATTTTTATTTTTAATATTTATGTAAGTATAGTAAACTGCGTAGGATGTCTCACATGAATCATCGCAGTTATCTATAAATTGTATCTAAAGGGATAGATGTTTATAGTAACTCAATTATCGTAAATCGATATTTGTATAAAATTATCTATACCTCTTCCCATGAAACAAAAACGCTCAGTATTGTATTGCAGTATCTTTCTTCTCTTAATCTATAGTTTCTCTCTTCTCGCCGCTCCCGAGGTTCATGTCAAAGAAGGAGAAATGGTGCGTTTAAAAATAACTGCCACCGACCCAGACGAAGACAAATTAATCTACTCCTTCCCCGAACCATTCAATACCCAAGGAGAATGGCAGACAACATACGGCAATGCGGGAGAATACGACGTTGAAGTTCTTGTCTCTGATGGTCAAAATAATGTCATTAAGCACGTTCGGGTAATTGTTGACAAACGAAATCGTCCTCCACTGCAAACGAAAAATGACATCACGCTCACAGAAGGAGAAACAATCGATCTCAAACAATTTGTCCAAGATCCTGATAACGATCCCCTCACATTTGCTTTTCCCTCTCCTTTCACAAAAAGTGGCACATGGAAAACCAGCTCTGGTGACGAAGGCTATAAAGTACTCAGTTTCACCTACGCCGATGAAGAATATACCAACACTGCAAAAGTTGCCATCACTATTTTACATGCCAATCAAGCTCCTGTAATTGAAACATTTTTCGATGAAAAAACCATTACAGAAATCCCTGAAGGCCAAGAAACATCCTATTTTGTAAATGCCCACGATCCCGATAACGATCCTCTCACCTATCTCTGGCAGCTCGACAACAAAACCATTAGCAAAGAAAAAAGTTTCAACTATGCTTTCTCCTATACCAGTGCTGGAGAACATCCCCTTCGTTTAGAAATAAGTGATGGTAAAGAAATTATTCAACACCAATGGACATTATTAGTAAAAGATAGCAATCGTCCTCCTGTCATTAATCCTATTACTCTAAATATCAATGAGGGAGAAGTTGCCACTCTAAAACTCCCCCCTCTCGATGAAGATGGTGATTCACTCAGTTATACTCTTCCCACTCCTTTCACAGACAATGGGAAATGGCAGACAAAATATGGTGATGCCGGCGTACATACTTTTCCCATAACTGTCTCCGATGGCAAACAATCAGTCTCATCTAAAATCACAATTGTTGTAGGTAAAATAAATCGTCCTCCTCAATTTTCCACTCCTGCAAAAATCTACCTCAACGAAGGAGAAAAATGGGTGTGGAACATCGACGTCTCTGATTCAGATCAAGATCCCATCACTCTCAAAGCTGAGAATCTTCCCTCAGGTGCCACACTATCCTCTTCACAAAAACAGTTAACCTGGCAGCCCAGCTACGATTACATCCAACGTCGTGGCGGTGTCATCAGTAACATCTTAAATACTCTACGTCTCGAAAAACATCTCTTAAAAGAAAAACAAACTCCCTTCACATTATACGCCTGTGATCCTCAGCAACAATGTAGTAATACCACCATAACCATTATTGTGCAAAATGTTGATCGCGCACCAACCCTGCTTCCTCTCTCTAGTGTAACCGTACAAGAAACCCAAACCGTTAAGATAACTCCTGCTGCTATTGACCCAGATAATGATATCATTCATTTCTTTCTAACTCCTCCAGTAGGAAAACACGATGGCACTTGGAATACCAAGTACGGTGATCGAGGACAATACACCACATATGTCACAGCGAGTGATGGTCAAATCCCCACGACCCAGCCCGTCTCAATTACTGTATTAAAAAACAATCGCCCGCCTACCATTCAACTAAAAAATGACGATGTCATTGTCAATGAAAATCAACAATTCCAGCTCAACATCAATGCCCTAGATCCAGATAATGATAACGTTACACTCATCCTTGAAAATCCTCCTGCCGGCTCCAGTTTTCTCAATGGCATTTTTCTCTGGACACCCTCCTATGAGAGTGTAAGTAATAAAACCGACAAAACCCTCAACGATTTAGCCAGTAACTCTGAATTCCTCAACAAAAAAATCAATAGTGAACAAGCTGTTGTGTGGTTAAAATTCAAAGCCTCTGATAATCAAGCCCAAACTATCCATCCCGTCAAAATTACAATAAAAAATATCAATCGCCCTCCTATAATTCAGTCCTCTTCTCCAGATCTCATCGCTACCGCTAAAGTCAATCAGCCCGTTCTCTTCACCATTATTGCTAGTGATGAAGATAACGATCCCCTCAGTTACCAATGGAACTTTGGTCTCACCGATTCCACTATTGAAGGCACAAATCGTATTGAGAGAATTTTCACCTCTCCAGGCACAAAAAAAGTCAGCGTCAAAGTATCTGATGGCCGAGACACCGTAGAACAAACGTGGGAAGTCAACCTAGTGGAAGAAGATTCTACAACCCCCCTAACCATTGTGCCTCCTCCTGCTCCTCAACCACAACCAATTGGCAATGAAAAATATAACATTTATATTGTCAACCAAAAAGAATAATTATTCTAAATGATAATATTATTTTTTTTAATCATTCTTTACAACATTTAAAAAAACCTAACTCTTTCTAAAGATTTTTAAACCCCCCTCCTCTACTTCCCCTTCATGAAAAGCATAAATCAACACATAGCCAATTTACTTAACCAAGATGTTGCCATCCAAAATTGTTTGAAACGAGATCTGATTAATTTACGCTCACTTGCCCGTCTCTTAATTAAAGAACATTCCCTCACCTATTCTCTCGATGCCGTTATCAGTGCTATTAGAAGATATGATCTGGAAGATATTTCTCTTCCCACTTCTATTGCTGCACAGAAAGAATTCTCTCAGATGGTCATCACCACCAAAGACAATGTCGCTCGTCTTGTCCTCAAAGATAAAGCATTTGCTGAAATTTGCCAAGATTATCTCCATAAAAAAATTCTTAAAGAAAATAGTAGATTAATCAAATCAAAAGAAACCATAACCCTAATTATCAATCAAAAAGACGTAGATCAGAAAATATCTCTCTTCAAAAAAGAAGATCTTCTGAGCACCCAAAAAAATCTCACGGAAATCCGTCTGCAATTTGGCAAAGACATCGGAAGAATAAAAGGCATTGTCGCTCGTATTTCCTCAGAATTAGCTCTTCGTGACATCAACATCGAAGAAGTGATTTACAGTATGCCCGATTTACTTCTCTATATCAAAGATGATTCTGTAGTATCAGCACATAAAGCACTGCAGGAAATCAAACAGAAACACTAATTTTCCACTCAAAACCCTTCGTTCAATTTCTCACCATCACCTTAATAAAACCACTCAAATAATAATAATTCATGGAAGAAACCACTCGTGTCGCTCTTGAGACAATTGAGATGAACAAACAAGCCATAATCTTCGTTGCCTCACGTCCCAGTGCCGAAAAAACCGCAGAAGAAATCGCTGCTCTCACAAGCATCAATCTTGCTGAATTAGAAAAAGAAATACTGCACGCTCTTGCCGCGCCAACTAAACAATGTCGCCGTCTCTCTCATTGCATAAAGAAAGGAATAGCCTTCCACCACTCCGGTCTTGCCTCAAAACAACGCGAACTCATTGAAGAAAATTTTCGCATGGGAAAAATAAAAATTATCTGCGCCACTCCTACTTTAGCCGCGGGTGTTTCCACTCCTGCATTTCGTGTCATCATCAAATCATTAAAACGCTACAGTGAAAAATGGGGCAATGACTGGATTCCTGTGCTAGAATATCTGCAAATGGCTGGCCGTGCAGGTCGTCCCGAATATGAAGCATATGGCGAAGCCATCTCTATTGCTAAAAACAGCGCAGAAAAAGAAGAAATCTACGAACGTTACATCCTCGGTGTTCCCGAAGAAATTTATTCTAAATTAGCCGCCGAACCCATTTTACGCGCCTCTCTGCTCTCTCTCATTTCCTCAGGCATTATTCGCGATGATAAAACGTTGCATGAATTTTTCTCAAATACTTTTTGGGCGCATCAATTTCAAGAATACGAAAAATTATCTTTCATCCTCAGTAAAATTCTTAATCTATTAGAAGAATGGCAATTTATTATACTTGAAAAAAGTAGTAATACAAATACCACAAAGAATGGCAATACGTTTGGCGATTTTATGTCTGCCGCCTCATTACCCAAAGAGCATGCCCTCGCAGACCAGAAAAATCTCTCTCCAAAAATGCGTCCAACCCAAATCGGCAAACGTATCTCTGAATTATATGTCGACCCTCTCACCGCTAAACATCTCATCGACTCTCTCCAGAACTTCACAGATCAAAAGACCACGTTCTCCTTGCTGCAAATGATCTCCCACACGCTTGAGATGCGTCCTCAACTCTCTGTCAAAGCCAAAGAACAAGATAAAATTCAAGACGCTCTCGTAAAACACTACGACCAACTGCTCAAAGAAGAGCCAAGCCCATATGATCTTGAATACGACATGTTTATCAATTCTATTAAAACCGCTCTCTTTTTTCAAGACTGGATTTCCGAACACGACGAAGAATATCTTCTCGAGACCTATGATATCCGCCCCGGCGAAATCCATATCAAATTAGACATCGCCGACTGGCTTCTCTATTCTGCCTCAGAATTAGCCAAAGCACAAAATCAACACCATGCTCTCAAAGAGATTCATAAACTTCGCTTGCGTCTGCAATATGGTGTCAAAGAAGAGCTCTTAACTCTGCTCAAACTCAAAGGTATCGGTCGCGTAAGAGCAAGAAAACTCTACAGCAACGGCATAAAAGACCTCGGCAACCTCAAATCAGTTGATCTTACCTCCTTGAGTCAAATTCTGGGTAAAACAATCGCCGAAGATGTCAAATCACAATTAGGAGAAGATGTTCCAGAAGAAATATCTGCCAGAAAAAGAATTGGCCAGATGAGTTTAGGGAAATATTGATTAATGCCTGTTAAGTAAAATTTCTAATTCTCCTCCCCTATTGACACGTAAATTTTATATAGACTCAACTTCTTCTTGATTCTATGCCCGAACCAAAAAATGTTTATATAAAATGTGATGTCTTAGAAGACTTACCTAAATTAAACAGAGATAACTGGCTTTTTGAAATTAAGTTACTCAGCAAAGAACTGTCTCAAAACGCTTCTATTCTTCAAGTGGGTAGTATGGATGGGACAAGAATAATTAAATTATTAGAAGCAAGACCTGATTTGAAACTTACAGGAATAGAAATTGAAGCTCCACTTGTTGAACTTGCAAAAAAGAAAGTAACTAAAGCCGGCCTTAAAGCCAGTTTTGTTCATGGTGATATAACCAACCCGCCAAATTTACCCAAATTCGATTATGTCATTTGTCTCAATAATACATTAGGTTACATTCCTGAACAGAAAAAAGCCATTAATAAAATGAAATCCTTAGGAAAAAATACCATCATTTCCGTCTATGGTGAAAAATTCAATGATGAATTGGCTCAATCATATTTCAAATCAATTAATCTTGAAATTGACCACATTGATCAGAATGCAATAATTATGAATGGCTTTACAAAAGTAAAAAGATTCACAAAGGAAGAAGTCGATTCTTGGAATTGTAAAATCACAGAAACACCAATAGGATATTTCTGCATTCTTAATACTTCCAAGAATTAGAAACTCTGAGTTCCCTTCCATCGCTTGCCCCATTGCACTCTCCCTCACTACGTTTAGTCGGGTCACTTATCATAATTCTATCAGTTTATTGCCACCCCCTACGAGATTCATCTTTAAGCACCTGTGGTGTTTTTTTCGTTTTAAACTTTCCAAAAAGATCGCGTAAATCTTGTTCTTTTTTTAATAGGGTTTACGTACCGTAATCTCTTTCACTTTTTCAAAATGTTTTATATTGCGTGTATACAACGTCGCATTCACCATAAATGCCGTGGCTGCAATTAATGCATCTGGCACTTCAATTTCATATTTGCGTCGAAATTCACCTGCTACTTGCACTAAAGGATTATCAACGGGAATTTTTTCAAACTGCGACAAAAAATGCAATAATTTTTCTTTAATATCTTTGTCATTACACTCTCTGCCTGAGAGTAATTCTGCCTCTGTAATCGCTGAAAATGCAATGTCATCTATATTCTGCTCTATAAAATTGCTTGTCTCAGCCATATTCCGTAAAAAATCAATAAAAATATCCGTATCTATTACTATCATAACCCCAATCTCTCTGCTCGTTTTTTCCAGCTTTTTCGTATTTCATTGACATATTCTGTGCCACTTCCTTTTGTCTTCCAAATACCTGCCGTTTCACGCACAAGCATAGGTTTACTAACCTTAAAGAAATCAACACGACTTCCTTCTATCGTAAATAACACCGTATCACCTACTTTAATATTTTTTATTTTTCTCACATCTCTCGGAATTGTCACTTGGTAATTTGTAGTAACTTTAGCTATGCCCATACTAGCTAGAAAATCTATTAGATATATAAAACCTCCCATTAAAAAATAAAAAATCTATCTTAAGAACGACACCTCCTAATATTAAACACCCCCTAAAAATCTCTCGCCACATCACTAATTCTCACTTCATCAATTGACCCAACAAATCCATTACTATACGGATTCCATCCCATAAACACACTCTTCCCTGCTTTGTAAAATATCTCGCCACTTGCTTTTTCTTGATCTTTTAAATCCCGATTGACATACAATCGAATACTGCTCCCATCATACGTCAACGCCACATGCGTAAATTGATCTGTGGGAAAATCATACGGAACAGTTACAGCATGAAACTCCCCTCCATTTAACGCAAGTGCACCAGAAACATACCCATTTCCTACAATCAAAGAATATCCACTATACGAATCTGCTCCCCCTTCTGCCTTTGTTATAATATTTCCAAAATCTCCTTTAAAACTATCCTTCTTCAAATCCGGCTTCACCAACGCTTCTAATGTCAATTCTTTCTTCACTTTCAACAAAGAGTTATCTGGTAATTCTATATAGGCATCTCCATTAAATGCTCTTGCTTTCCCAAATCCCTGCATCGAAGTCACCTCTTTGGTAGCATAATTATTCAACTTCAAATTCTTACAAGAATCATACCACTCCAGCGGCGGCTCAAAATGGAATAAAGCAACACAATGCTCATCTGGCTGATAGGGGGCTAACACTTCTGGCACATCCATTATTGGTGTATCAATTGAACTCCCCTCAATCTTATTTCCATCACCACTCTGATTGCCCTCCCCCCCAAACGTATCTGTAGCAATATCAACCACATACCCCTTCTCTCCCGCCCAAACATCAGCTCCCCCATTCACCTCTTCCATCTTCTTCACATCAGGGTGCAACCTCGCAAATTGCTCAGACGTATACGTAGGGGGCAAA
>JAHFQW010000008.1 GCA_023259115.1 archaeon | reverse complement strand
TTCAATCCAGAAAGAATAAAGAGATTAGTAAGAGAGGATTTAATCATACGATGAACAACAAACAAATCCACGTCGCTTTTATCTCCCAGAAACTTAAAGAACTCTTTGAACGTCTTAATGAATGACAGTTTGAAGACAAGCAACTCTACAAATTCATCAATCGGGCTATGGATGATTTAAAGCAGAATCCAACCTGTGGCATTAAAATTCCTAAGAATTTATGGCCAAAAAAATATGTTCAAGAACACAACATAACTAATTTATGGAAGTATGATTTACCCAGCGCATGGCGATTGGTGTACACTATTGAAAGTGATGAATTAAAAATTGTGAACATAATTCTAGAATGGTTTGATCATAAAGAGTACGAAAAGAGATTTAACTATTGAGATTGTTCCACTGCTTTAGCTGGATTTATTTAGGGAGTATGTCATTTATGTTTTACTTTTTTAATGTTATTTTATGACTACGGCTCGGCTGGCATGGTAGTTTGTTTTCATCTGGTCAAATAAGTAGGGAAGAATGAAGGCGATGACAAAGACGATGCTGAGCAGCCAGGGGTTATGCTGAGAGTTGTTGATTTTGAGTTCGGTGATGATGTTGTTGGAGATGGTGACGGTTAAGATGACATTGAGCAGAGCGATGAGGGGGACAATAATACTTGCGAGAACGTGATGATGGCGTTCGAGGTGTCCGATGTCGGTTATGAGGAAGTTGTAGAGAAAGCCAATTGTTCCTGCGAGGAGGATGACGATGGAATATAACATCCAACTCTTAAAAACGGTGATAAAAGGGATCAATACAAGAGAGACGAGAAGGTTGGCAAAAATAATGACGATGAGAGCACTCCAAAAGACGATTTTTGAAAGATAGATATCATGTGGCTGGGTGTCATTTAAGATGGCTTGTGCTCGGTTGATTTCAGCGTCGTTCCAACCTTGTTGCATGAGTTTTAATTTTGGATGGATTTTCATGGTTTGTTTTCTAGAGGGTGGTTCTGTTATTTTCTTATTTCTTGTGCAATGTGATGTATTCTGCTATGTTCTTAAATTGTCTGGCGGAGCGGGAGTGGGGTTGAATATAATTCAGAGGGACTTGTCGGTGCAGAGATTTACGGATACTGCTATCTACTTTTATTTTTGCGAGTATGGGATAATTTACAATTCGTTCAATCTCTTGTGGTGTTAGTTCATGTCGGGAAGCCCAGTGGGTCATGTTTAGCACGATGCCGGGAATGGTGTTGTCATGGGCACGAGCCATTTGGATGGTTTTTAATGCGTCCATAACGGAGCTTAGATTAGGGGTGGTTACAATAAGTGCTTCATCGGAGTTTTTGAGAATTTGACTGACTTCGTAGCCCAACCCGGAGGGGGCGTCGATTAAGACGTAGTCAGCGGTATTGTCAAGGTGTTCAAAAATTTCGGTTAATTTTTGGGGATTAGTTTTTTGGAATTCGCTATATGATGGTGAAGCGGGAATAAAAGTTAAGCCGGATTCATGATGATAGGTGATATCTTTAATATCTTTTTCTTTGCGTAGAAATTTGTTTATTGTGCCTTCGGGATTCATGATGCCTAGATGGATGCCAATATTAGGAGTTACGAGGTTGGCGTCAACGACAATTACACGTTTACCAAGATCGGTGAGAGCTTGCCCTATGTTAATGGCGGTGGTGGTTTTTCCAACACCTCCTTTTCCTGATACGATGGCGATGAAACGAGTCATGTTTTGTTAAGAAGGAAAGAGTGAGGGCTATTTAATGTTTTTGGCAAGAGAGTATAGAGGAGTTTGATTAATTTATCTTGGGAAGATGATGTTTGGTTATACTACGTTTAATCTTCTTGAGGGTTGCCTACGATGACGCCCCAGGCGTATTTATAGAATTCGTGGATGAATTTTTCGCAATTGACGAGGTTGTCGATGTTGATTTCTGCAGTGGATTTTTCGAGTTGGACGATTAAGGTCACATGACGGCGATATTCTTCCCGTTTGCTATATGGCAGTTTGAGGATGGTGCGCAGAAAAGCGTAGAATGTTAGATATTTTTGCAGTTCTTTGTCATCGGGATAAATGTCTGTGACGGTTGTGGCACGCAAGGCGGGGCTTTTGGGCAGGGATTGGATGAGATTTTCTTCTTTGGCTTTTTCAAGAAATGCCTCGATGATGAGGTCAAACGTGGATACCATGCGGTTAAGAGCATTTATGAGGACATCGACGGTGCGAGTATATTTTAAGCTTACGTAGATGATGTGTTCTAAACGTTTGAGTTCTTCACGGGATTCTAGCAAGTATTCATTCATGGGGTATAGGGCTCATTTAAAAAGAAGCAGTCCTTTTTATTACTTTCTGTTCGTAATTTGGTTTATAGTGTTTATAAACAAAGCAGTGGTTTGAACGTATTCTTGGGTTTTAGTGAGAGTGAGGGGTTCTAAACGGTATTGGTTATCGGCGAGGACGTATTTATTTCCTCGTTGGAATTCTACGGGGCTCTTTTTATGGAGTTCGATGATTTGATTGATTTTTTTGATGAAGGTGAGATGAGTTGGTTCGAGGTGATGGAGTTTGGCGCTTTTTTGATAGAGAACAATTTGAGGTTCATTGCTGCGTGAGATAGTATTATGTTGGTAGTCATATTGGAGCAGAGCGGTGATGGCGTAGTTGAGGGAGGAGTGGATGTGGATTATGACGTTGACGAGAATGTGGGGGTCTTTGAGTGAGCGTAGGGTGACGTTGAGAAGGTATTGGGCGGTGTTGAGTTCTTCTTGGGCGTTTTGGAGAGGCGAGCGGTTCATCTATTGTTTAAGAGGGGAGTGATATAAAAGATTATTGCAAGGACATGATGGCTTTGGCGAGGTCGCCTTGTGATTTTTCTAATGCAGATTTGGCGGTATCTCTATTTACTGAGGCTTGTTCCATGACGGTTTGGATGTCGTCGTCGGATATTTCGGGGGCGGTTGAGAGAGAGTGTTCTGTGTATTCACCGGTGAGTTGGAAAGTAACTTGACCCATCATGTTGACTTTGGCGATAGAAGGATGATCAAATATGAGTTCTTTGTCGGCAAGCCGGATGATGACTTGGGTGGCGTTAAGATCGGATTGCTGAATACCCATCTTGCGCATCATTTGCTGCATTTGTCGAGGGTTGACGCCGGGGAACATGGTTTATACCGTTTTTCCAAAGTAGTGGAGAAGGAGGATGATTAGGATTACGAGAAGACATAAGATGATAACGGCACCAGGTGAGATTTTGATTTTGGAGGTTGATTCGTCGAAACGCATCAAGCCGCCTTGTCCGGAGGGTAAGCGCATTTGGTCGTTGGCCATGTTGAGTTTGTTTTGAGGCGGGTTTTATAAGGTTTTTGGATAGGAAAAGTAAAAAATGAAAAGTAGAGTGGCGTAAGCCGTCTTTTGTACAACCCAAAGCAAAAACAGGTTTTGCCGATAGTTGTGTGTGGAGCATTCTACTGAGCGTCTGTAACAGACTTGCACCCGTTGAGATTCACCGTTTCATCGGTCCCTGCAGGGACGTCAAAGGGTTAACTCGGATGTTTCACAACATCCTTCGCCAAATCATCCCATCCTGCAGGACGTGTCGTGTCTGAGCCAGTGCTACGGAATTTCTCCGTCTTCCTAGAGGAAGCAACGTGTTTGTGGTGGACGGACTTTCCTGGGTGTCTTTTACAAGATTCCCGTTGCTCCTGCCACTACTACTTTTCAGAGGGTAAAATGCAGGCTATTTTAAGAATGTTTGCTCTATTTTTTAAATGTTTGAGCTTTGATATATACAAAGGCACTAACTATTTTTGGAATTAATTAGTGCTTTTGGTATACTTTGAATATAGATAACTGTGTAGAAGATATAATATTTGACACAGTTATCTAATAAATAAACTGCGGTTTATTATACGTGCGGCACTAATTAATTGAATATTTTGTTAGTGCCGTACTATATAGATACAGCTGTTATATGTTCAATAATTTACTGCCGTATCTATATATTGATGAATAGAGGGGTTATTCAAAGTCCTCTATACTAAAAGCACGAAATATTCATATATTTGTTCGTGCTTTTATATATACAAAGACACAAACTACCTCGTATGATTAATTAGTGCCTTTGATATACTTCATGGGGCAATTAGATCTTTTTACGGGTGAGTTATCAACTATTGTACATCAGACATCCAATATGCGTTATTTTTTATCGCGGTTTGATTTTGAATATTTTCTAGAGCGTGTATCTGTTGTGGATTTGGCGAAGCATTATCTGGGTGAGAACGTTTTTCGAGGTCCTATTAGCGAAAATTATAAGTCTTTATGTGTTTTTCATCAAGAGAAAACGGCTTCGCTTTATTTCTATCCAAAAACAAATACGTTTGTTTGTTATGGATGTGGGGCGAGGGGAGGTCCATTCACTTTTTTGGCAGAAATGGAAAAAGTAAGTCTCAAAGGAGTGTTTGATTTGTTTCATTTTGAAAAGAGAAATAGTTTAGTTTTAGAACAGAGGGTTGTTAGGGAATATTATTCTGCTTTTACACAAGCGGTAGAACGAGAGGGTTATTTTATTTGATTAATTGGGCAAGTGGACTTTTTTCTTGGATGATTTTTTGTTTTTCGTTTGCAGGCAGATTATTGTAAAATTGACTTAGTTCTGCGGTGCCTTTGAGATATTTTTGCTCACCTTGCGAAGTGACTATCCAATGCGGTTCGTTAGGGGCTCTATGATAAAATGAGTGGCTTAATGATAGTCCATTCACTAATGTGTGATATTGTGACCAATCGGTTTGTGCAAGACGTCCAAACTCACCAGAATCCATGTCACGATTGCCCATAGGGGTATTGCTGCCAAACTCTCGAAGAAATTGTGTTCCAGGCTGCGGGACAATGGTGTAATAGGGAACGTATTGGGGCATGATATACTTTCTTTTCTTTAACTTTTAAAGTATTTCTGTTGTTGGTTCTCTATTTTGTGGTTCTTATTCCAAGGTATATTTTGATTGAAAAATTTAATTATTCTTCAGTAGTTATATTTCAAAAGATTTAAATATTACGTTTAGATTATGTCTTTTTATGAATGCAGAAGATATAAAACGTAAATTACCTGGTGATGATGTTTTACCTATAGGAATGCGTGGAACAAGTTACGAGATGGTTGTTCAATTATTTGAAAAAGGGGTATTGACGGGCAATTCTAAGAAAAGAAGAGGAGGCAATTTTATTTATATTTGGCCAGTGCAAGAAAATTGGGAAGCAAATGGATTAACTCCGCCAATACCGTTTGGACAAAATGATTGGGATCCGGTTGAATGGTCTCAAAGATTTGCGAGAGGTCATGTAGAGCGAGATTATTTTGAAAAGAGATGCGGGTTTCCAATCGGGGAATATGAAGAGTGGCGAAATTGTTCTGATTCTACTCGTAGAAGAGTTCGTTGTGAAATGAGTCAAAGAGGATTGACGGATTCGGATATTGCAACGTTAATTAGAGAGACTAAACAAAGAAAAGGTTATATTCTGGAATTTCATCCAGATTTAGCAAGAGATTATAAGTTGAGGCCGGATAGCTGGTTTGGAGAGAATCATTCTATTGCGTTTCAAATAAATTGTCCGAGGGGGATTGGAATGAAATACGTTTCAAAAATAATTCCTATCGGAAAAGTTGATGCGCAGTTAATGGAGAATTATTTGAGAAAAAGAGATTTCTGAGGTAGTGACAGTTCACGTTATTTCATCTTACAATATCTACTTTTAAGAGTAGTTCTTTCATGCCTGATTCATGTCCTGCGCCAACTATGGCGAGAATTTTCTTATCGGGATGTTCATGCATGAGTTTTATGAGTTGTTTGACCATGTAGCGATTACGGTCTTCGACTAATGTTTTGTAGAGGCTGGGGTAGTTTTTTTTCATGTGGTGCATCATTTTGGTTATGAGTTCTTTACTGGGTACTTTGTTCAAATCAAATTGGGTGAAGCCTAGTTGTTTTGCGTAGCGTTTGGGAAAGAAGAGACCATAACAGAAGTCTTGGGCAAAGCGGAATTTTTCTCTCCAGGTGAATTGTTTGGAGAAGTTGCGTAGCGTTATGCGGATGGGCTGGTCGATGAAGGCGATGTGGAGTTTGTCTTTTTGGGCTAGTTCGATGGCGGTTTTCATTTCTGAACCTGGTGAAATACCCACGCTTTTGCCTAGATGCTGCTGGACAATTTGGCCAATTTTGGCGAAAAGGTAGCCTTTGATGCCAATTTCGGGAATGATGCTCATAGATGTTTTGCGGGTTTCGTTGCTCATAAGGTCGTTGGCACGTTCGAGATCTAATTCTACGGCGATGATGTCAGGTTTCCAAGTTTGTGTTCGCTGTTTAATTTCTTGGATACTTTCTTTAGCTATATGAGATGTGCCAAGTAGTTGGAGTTCCATTGACTACTCGATAACAGAAAAGTATTTAAACTTATACTCACTGGCATATTTCATTAAAAATACATGTGTAAAAACAATAAATGATATTTATATAAATTGAGGTGGTTTGAATGTTAAAAATGAGAAAAGTGTCGGATGCTTATGATTTGAAGGTGTTTACAGATTCTGGTGATTATTTTGGCGATATTGAGGATTGTATCGTTGCAGGCAATAAAATCTCTGGATGGAAGATTAAAGCTACCAAGACGTCATTTTTGAGCCGAGTGATTGGCAGTGCAAAAGGTGTGATTGTGCCACATCAATTGGTGAAGTCTGTGGGTGATGTAATTATTATTTCTAAGAATGCTGTTCCTAGTACGGATATGGCTGATAAAGAAGATTAAGATTTCTTTGTTTTATCTTTTTAATTTATTGAGGGGTTTGATTAACCCTATAAAACTCAATGAAAATGCAAAAACCATTTTCAAGAGTAAAAATCATCTCAAGTGTTCGAATAGGCAAGTGATTTTTACTTGTCAAACCCCTCTAAGAAGTATACCAACGAACCTAATTTTTAATTAAAATAGTTATGTTCGTTGTACAAGAAAACAAACAACGATTTGTTTTCTGTACAGAAAATAAGTTGTTTCTTATTTTCTTGTATATACAAAGGCACTAACTATTTTTGGAATTAATTAGTGCTTTTGGTATACTTTGAATTTAGATAACTGTGTAGAGGATATAGTATATGACACAGCGATCTAATAAATAAACTGTGGTTTATTATACGTGCGGCACTAATTAATTGAATATTTTGTTAGTGCCGTACTATATAGATACAGCTGTTATATGTTCAATAATTTACTGCCGTATCTATATATTGATGAATATACAGGCTATTCAAAGTCCTCTATTAATTGTTTAATTTATTTTTCTTAATCGAAATCTATTTAAAGAGATTACGGTTTGAGCGGTTTAAATGGTTATTTCACTCTTGGGGCTTACGGATGGATTTTTGCTGAATTTATTGGCTCAAGTACAGGCGATTCCTTATTTACAGAATAGGTATGCTTCTGCACTGGCGATTTTAGTTGTGTCAGGTATAATTGCGCAGATTATGTTGTTTTTGTTTGGGTTGTATCTGAAGAAGGTTGCGGGAAAAACAGAGACGATTATTGATGATTTGATTTTTGAGAAGACAAAAAAACCGGTGTTTTTTCTTATTTTGATTTATGGATTAAAGCTGGCGTTATTGGATTTAGGCTGGTTGGGACTCACGTCGAAGTTAGTGGATTCGCTGATGGCGGTATTATTTTTGTTTATCTTGCTGCGGGTGTTTGATATTATTGTGGAGAGTTGGGGAATGACGTTTGCGAAGAAGACTAAGACGCAAATTGATGAAGTGCTGCTGCCACTCTTTCATAAGTTGGGTAAAGTGATTTTTGTGATTATTGCACTGATGTGGGTGATGCATATTTGGGGAGTGGATATCACGCCCTATTTAGCAGGAGTGGGTATCAGCGGTATTGTGTTAGGGTTGGCATTACAAGATTCATTAAAAAATATTTTAGGCGGCATTAATTTAATGATGGATAAGACCTATCAAATAGGGGATAAGGTAAAGCTGGAGAGCGGGGATGTGGGGAAAATTCATGATATTGGCTTGCGTACAACAAAGATTGTGACGTTTGATAATGAAATTTTATATGTACCTAATGGGTATTTGGCAAATTCACGGGTGACGAATTTTACGCATCCAAGTTTAGATGTACGAACAAAAGTGGAGTTTACGGTGGAATATGGCAGTGATATTTCTCGAGTGAAGAAAGTGATTTTGGATACGGTCTCAAAGATTGAGGGAATTTCGAAGAAGAAAGAGCCAAGTGTGCAATTTTATGAGATGGGTGATTTTGCACTGAAGTTTCGCGTGTTTTTTTGGGTGGATGATTGGCGCGATGAGGCGGCACGCAAAATGGAGGCAACTGAGGCAATTTATAATGCGTTGAATAAAGCGAAGATTCGTATCCCTTATCCGACACAAGTGGTGTATGTGAAGAAGTAGGTAGAAGAGTATGGAAATTCTTTTATAATTGTACTTGTCTTTCTGTGGTATGTTGGAGTGGTTATTTAGGAGAAAGAACGATTTTCCATCACGCACGCCTGTGCATGATCATGAAGATAAACTAGAAGAGTACTGGGCGTTTCAGAAGTTTGATACGATTACTTTTTCTGCTTCAGAAGCAGTGTCAAGAGCGTATGAGTATCTTGCGGAAAAAAAAGTATCGCATTTAGTGGAAAGTGTGGGAGAGCCGAAACTAGCGAATAATCAATCTTCTGATGTGTATACGGTCGAATACAAGTCACGATTCTTGCGAGGTGTAGACTATTTTAAATCGTGGATGGGTATGAATTCTGATGTTCCTACAATCCTACAATATACTTTTCCAGGTGAGTATGCTGTTCCGATTAAGTTTATGGATGATAAAGGTGCAAGTTATGAAGTTTTGTTATATGTCAGTTCTCAATCCGGAAATGTTCGTGATTGCTATTCGTTGACCCCAGAGCGGGTCATGGCAAAATTGGCTCGTTCAAGAGAGTACTATCTGTTAGCGTTTGTGGGTGATGGGGAATCTGCGGCAGCACGAGCGCAAGAGCTTTTCGCACAACAGGGTGTATTAAAGGTAGTGCGGGGAAGACGAGAATATTTTGATGCAATTCAAGGAATGGCGGCGTTTGGGTATTTGCGTGAGGGGAGTTGCGGGCCTGGCGTGGAGGGAGAATTAGAGGTACTTGTGAAAGAGGGATATAAGGATAATCTTTTTTAGTACAATTTGAATGGATATTTATTTTTTTGAGTTTGTTCTTTTTTGTTGTTGATTTTATAGTGAAATTCGCAACATTTTGTTTGATTTATATGGTAATTTACTATATATTCCAAAAACTTATAAATGAGCACTTTTCCTACTACTGTATGGAATCTACTATCTGGACGGAGAAGTATCGGCCAAGTACGTTTGAAGAGATTAAAGGCCAGAGGGAGATTGTGGAGAAGATTTCTGCGTTTGTGAAATCAGGGAATATGCCTCATCTGCTTTTCTCGGGACCGGCGGGTGTGGGGAAGACAACGTTATCTTTGGTTATTGCCAAGCAGTTGTTTGGCGAGCATTGGCGCGAGAATACGTTAGAATTAAATGCGTCAGATGAGCGAGGAATTGATGTGGTACGAGTGAAGGTGAAAGATTTTGCCCGCACCAAGGCGATTGGCAATGTGCCATTTAAGTTGATTTATTTGGATGAGAGCGATGCGTTGACGCGAGAGGCACAGCAGGCGTTGCGTCGGACGATGGAGAATTATACTAAGACGTGTAGGTTTATTCTTTCGTGCAATTATAGTTCGAAGATTATCGATCCGATACAATCACGATGTGCGGTGTTTCGATTCAAACCGTTATCTGAAGAAGAAGTGAATAAAGTAATTGATAACGTTGCACGTGGTGAAGGGTTAAGAGTGCTTCCTGAAGCACGCAGGGCGTTATTTGAGGTATGTGAAGGTGACTGTCGACGATTGGAAAATATTATGCAGAGTTGTGCGATTTTGAAGAATGAAGTAACATCAGAACTAGTTTATTCCATGGCGTCTGTTGCAAAACCGAAAGAAGTGAATGAAGTGCTTAGTTTGGCGGCAGGGGGGAAGTTTATTGATTCGCGCAAAAAGTTGTTATCTTTAATGCTTGATTATGGGTTATCAGGAATTGATGTGATTAAGCAGATTCAGAAAGAGATTTGGAATTTGAAATTGGAGGATCGCAAGAAAGTGGAGCTGGTTGATAAATGCGGCGAAGTGGAGTTTCGTTTAGTGGAAGGTTCGGATGAGTATGTGCAATTAGAGAGTTTTTTGGCGTTTGTGATGATGGTTGGGACGAAGTGAGGTATTTGTTTCTATGAAAGTTGAGAAGACGTTCTTTTTGTTTGAAGGCAAACGTGTTGGAGGATTTTCTTATATTCCGGAGGGGGTGGGTAAATTTCCTGCGGTAATTCTGGTGCATGGGTTTGGTGGTGGTATTCATGAATTGAAGAATAGATTTATGTGTGAGAAGTTAGCTGAGGCAGGCATTGCGGCATTTATGTTTGATTTTTATGATGAGCCTAATGGGTTGAGTGAAATTTTGAGGGAGGAGATGACGGTTTCTTTGCAGCTGCGAGTGTTGAGGAGTGCGATTGATTGTGTTTGTGGTTTACCAATAGTAGATGTTTCACGAATTGGTTTGACGGGGCATTCGTTAGGGGGAATGACGGTGCTCTTGTACACTCCCACGGATTCTCGGGTGAAAGTATTGGTTGTGCAGTCGGGAGTATCTGATTTTGAAGAGTTAGTTGCACATTGGGGAGATGTAGGTGATTGGAAGAAGAGAGGATACAAACATTTTGATAAAAGTTGGGGTGGAATGGATGTGAAGTATGCGCTGGTGGAAGATGGAATGCGTTATGATGTGTATGCTCAGGCACGCAAGATTACTTGCCCGGTGTTGGTGTTTCATGGTGATCAAGATACAAGTGTGCCGTTGCAGGAGAGCGAAGAGTTGATGTCTTCTTTGAAGAAGGAAGATGAGTTAGCGGTGTTACATGGCTGTGGACATACTTACAAGGAAGAAGGGATGATGGGGAGAGCGACTATGTTGTTGGTTGGGTTTATGAAGAAGTGGTTGTGATATATTTTTGAGACTATTCTTAAATAGTATTTTTCTGCCAAAGATTTATATCTTATTTATATTCTGGTTATCGGATGTCTCGTATAATTGAAAATGGTATTACTCGTTGGCGTTCCTGTTCTGTTGAATACAGGCATGACTTTCCTGTTATTCTTGAATTAAAACCTCTTACTTTAGCACGGGTACCGATTACAGGTGATACGCTGCAGGAATCTGTATTATTACATCCACGTTATGTACCTGCATCAGTTGAGCACGAGATCATTTCTGTACGAGGCTATAGGCGAGGACGAACGGTTGATGTATTATTGGATGAGCCTTTAGAGATAAATGGGACGGTTTACGGCGTGCTGAATTTTAAAGGTTTTGGGGCAGATTGTGTGAGTGATAGTAGTTTGTTTGGTATGAGGTTAGTGAGAGAGTCAGTGATTCATCCCAATGCGTGGTGGGATTGGTATGGTTTTGAAGAAGGTTCTGATTCTTATGGGAGGATATGGGGGGCCGTTTCATCAGTTGAGGCACAAAAAGAATACGGGGATGTTTCCCTCAATAGTTTGGCATTACCGTTTTCTCCTTATTTAGCTGTTCATGATATCCCTAAACCGGTTTGTGATTCTATTCAAGAGGTGGAGAGGACAGCACGAAAAGATTTTTGTCTGGGACAAATCATACGTGCAGAAAGAACAAATATTCGTGAAAGTGATTTTTCTTCATCATATAATTTTTGGTCACGCAATGAGTTAGGTATTGATATTCAGCTTATTGCTCCTAAGAGATTGGCTGAAATTGATGGAGAAGTGATAAAAACATTCTTGGCGCTTGCTGAGCAAGGGAAAATGCTTGCAGTCAATGGCAGCGTTGCGCAGAATAGGTTCATGGATGGAATGTTCACGGATAAAGAAAATTATACGATTACTCATTTAGAAATTCATTCGGCTCTTAAATATTTATGTGAAGTAGTACTTCTTAGTTCTGTTTCGAGATTTTTGAATTCAGAGAATGTACCTCTTTATTTTTCTAAGTTAGGAGAGAAAACAGGAATTAATTTTAATTCTTTTAGAGATAATGGCGATAGTCTAAAATCTTTTCTTGATGTGCTGATCCCAACATTTCAAAAGGTATGCGGGAAAAATTTTAAAATAAATTACAATAAATTATGATTTTTTTTTAAGAAAATTTATCTTTTCTCAAAATCATCTAATAATAAGACATAAGATACATGTTCGTTATTTGTGGGGTATTTTTTGTAGAATTGCTGGGCTTTGATATTTTTTTTATGAGTAATCCATTCGATACGAGCGATTTTTTGTTGTTTGGCGTAGTGGGTGAGGTATTGGAATAACTGTCTACCTATTCCTTGGTTTTGATGTGTTTCTTTGATATGAAATTCTTCAAGGTAGATGGTTTTGCGTGCAAGAGAGGAGGAGTATGTTTCTATGATTATCATGAATCCTACCGGTTCTGTATTTAGATTGGCTAGGAGAATGGTAAATGGGTGGGAGGAGGATGAGAAGTCTTTTTCTATATTTTTTATGATTTTTGCTGTGGGTGGTTTTGTTTGCGCTTCTCTGTATAAAGGCAGAAACTGAGCGAATTGTTCTTTTGTTTTTACGAGGTGTATGTTGAGTTTCATGTGGATGCTCTTTTTATGATATCTCCATCTGCGATATGTTCCTACTTCTAAAATGATTATGGGGCGGGTTTCATGTTTTTCTCATTTTGTATTAGATTTTCTTTGAATGCAGGATACTCTTTTATGGACACACTACCACCAGAGGCAGGAGCGTGGCCGCCAGCGTTTCCTGGAAGAGAGCCAAGAGATTTTTTGAGGAGTGTGTTCATATTTTTTTTGAGGTCGTTGCGTCTTGCGGAGATGGTTATTTGGTTATCTATTTTTTGTATGACAATGATTGTTTTATGCGGGTAGAGGGCGTGGGCGATTTTGCTTGAAACCATGGATTTAATTTTATGTTTTGATTTTATTTCAAGGATGAGGAGAGATTTTTTATTGTGCCATTCACCCAGGGATGCGGCGTTGTTGGTGTAATAATCTACTTCTTTTTTTATTTTGTTGTATTTATGCAGCTTTTTTAATGTGTCGTTGATATTTTTTGATTTGAGGATGAGCTCGAAGCATGTTTCTGGTTCATCGAGTGCTTCGGCGTAAGAAATGAGTTGGGCGATTTCACCGAGTTGTGTGTCAAAGAGATTTTTCTTTTTTGGAAGGTTGTATTTTTTGAAGACTTTATCGATGAATTTTTTCCACATGGGAAATGCCATATCGGCGATGATGCCTGAGACACAGATCCAATCGAGGTCATTTAGATTTATGACACGGTTAAGAATGTCATAAGAAATTTTGGCACTGCAATATTGGTCTGGTCTATCTGTGTCAAATATAAGTTGGGGTTTGAGCAGGAGAGTTTTTGCAGAGGAGACATCATGTTCGATGATGTGATGGTCGAAGATGACGATATGGGCGAATTGTTCTATTTTTTTTATCTGTTCTGGTCCTGAGTCGACGGTTTTGTCAGTGGTAATGAGGATGTTGATGCGTTGTTGTTTCATTGAAGAAATAATTTTATCGCTAATGGTGTGAATTTTTCGCTCTGTGATGAGAAATAATGAAATTTTTCCACCTAAACGTTCTATTGCGTGGGTGATTATTTTACCTGAGGTTGTGCCATCAGGGTCGGTGTCATGAAGAAGGGCAATTTTGTCGGTTGGTTTTATAGATCTGAAGAAGGCATCACTGCGGTCTAATAGAGATTGATTTATGATTTTCATTGTCTTAGTTTTTTTGATGTTTATTTCTTTTGTTTAATATTATTGGTATACTAATTTTCCTATTTCTTCATATTCATACTCTTGCACGACGCCGTAGACTTCATAATCTTTGATTAAATCAGGGAAGGTGTGGCGAATTTCTTTGATAATTTTATCAAATTTTCCTGGGTTTTCCGCCATGATGTCGAGTATGTAATCCCATTTGCCAATTAAACTGGCGATATAGGTGACATGTTTATTGCTTTTTAAATATTTGATGAATTCTTTTTCTCGCTGTTCGGTGGGATTATATAATGCAATAAAGACGTAGTTAATAATGGGAAAGCCCATATTAGGGGTGTTGTAGATTGGTTTGAAGGCAACGATGACTTTGGCGTTGATGAGTTTTTGGATGCGATGACGAATAGCATCGCGTGATAAGCCTACTTTTTTGGAGAGGTCGGCCAATGATTGACGGGCATTTTTGTCGAGTTCTTGGAGAAGTTTTTTGTCATAGCCGTCAAATGGATAGGGTTTGCTGTAGATGATGCCTGGTTGGTACAGAGGAGTTTTGGTGCTGTTTGATTTCATACCACGTGAAATATGCTTATTTTATTTAAATATGTCGTATTTTGCGTGTTATTTCAGGGATGGATATTTATTGTGGCAATATTTCTGTTTAAAGATGACACAAGCTGTAACGCTCGAAGAGGAATTGAAACGAGAGGATTGGGGAAAGTTTAATGATTTTTTTCACGGTTATGATAAATCTATGAACCCGGTGTTAGATTATATTCATATTACAGATCATATTGGAGAGAAATACCTTATTGATTTTCATGATTATCGTGGTCTTGGCATCAAGAAGGCAGAATCTCATTTTGATTCTTACCAAAGAATAACGGGCGATAAAATGCCAAATGGCTACCCTGATGCTTCTGGCAAGAAATTAGGATTTAAATCAGAGTACACGATTATGCGGGAAGGGAAAACAATAGAGGCAACAAAAGAAGAGTATGATGCTGATTATAAACTGATTCATGAACATTTTGCTAGATATAACAAATGGAGTAAAAATAATCCCGAACCATTCAAATTATCTTATTGGAACTTTTTGATAGGCACTTGTTTTGAGGATGTTCGTAATGGGAGTCAAGAATATTTTCCGATTAAAGAGATTGTTGATGATGATTCGGAGGAAGGTTGGATTCGAGAGATCACGGGATTATTTCATAGAGAATTTGAACCTGTGCTAGATAAAGATGGTGGAGCAAAAGTGTATGTTTGGTGGTAGAAAAAAGATATGGGTTAAATTGGTGGTTACCTCTTATAATACACTATGATACAAAAGACTTTAGGACAAATTGTGAATATAGTTGTGCCGGGAGATTGGTTGTTATGGGATAAATTAGGAGATTGGTATCGAGAGAATCCCTATCATAGGTATAATTTGGGTGATGTTCTGATTCTGCGGAATCGTGGTTTTGTGGGATTTGGCATACGGCCGGTGATGAAGATTCAGAATTATACCTTAGAAGAACGAGGTGGAAGGCTAGAAAGTAAGTATACCGTGTTGATGCAGAGTGATATGGAGGGGGATTTTGATCGATGGATTCAACGTAATGAAGTGCTACAAGGGGTTGAACGAGTGGTTGAGGAGGAAGTTCATTTTAAGTGGAATGTAGAATATTTGTTTAAACGAGTTTCTACCAAAACACTAGATGAGGCAGTTAAAAGATATAATAGCAAAGAGATTACTCTTTAGGAGGTAGATTATGGATGAACAACAAAAAATAAGTAATGATCCTGTGTTGGATGATTTTATTATTACGTTTACACCTAGAGATGCGGCGTTTTTAAAAACTGATGCACGAGTGTGGGCAAAAGCATATTTATCAGAGTTTTCTGTATCGGTGCCCTATTATGTTGAACCTGATGGGAAAGTAACTCTTGCACCTGTTGAGCAGGGAGATGTTTTTCTATTTTCTCCTCATGTTCAAACTTCTCATATTCTTTTAGATGAAAATGCGATAAGAGGTTTGGCGATATCACACATTTCGCATAATTACTCTAGTTACCTTTTACTTAATATTTCAGGTGTGCAAGAAAAACTGTACGATTCCCATCAAATCTCAGAACCACATCAAAGATATGTGTCGAGAAATGAGGAGGGGTTTGTTTCCCAACATCTGCTTAATGCGTTTGTCGTGAGGGGATTAGTTTGTTATTTAATACCGGAGGTGGAACCCCTTGGCTATTAAATTAGAAGGTTGTACGAATAGGGGAATTAAATATTGTATTCCTGGTAGTTCCAATGGTACAACATAAGAGGTAGAAAACATGGTATTTTTTCATGAAACGTTAGATAGTATTTCCCAAAAAGCAAAAGAAGGGAAGATTGCTGAGGCAAAGAGAATTTTGGATACTCATATTACTTCCGAACATCATTTTCAGTCTGAGGTAGCGGGTTTACAAGGGGCGCTCAATTCATTTACACATGAATTACGTGAACTTCAGAGTGTGTCTGAGCAATTACTTTCTCGTAAAACTCCCTCTCTAATCGGGGTACAAGAAGTGTTTGAGCAGAGAGTGTATAATGCTAAATTACAGCTTACCAAAGTAGAGGCACTTATTATTAAATTGCGCAAAGAGGCAAAGTTGAATCTACGGTAAAGAGGAGTTTGATTAATGCATGTTTTTAGTCAAAAATGAATTTAGAGATTAAAAAACAATTAAGAAAAAAAGAGAATAACTCTACTTGGCACTTTGTTTTATCTGCAATTTCTCTTGGATGATGTCGCGGTATTTATATTGCAGGGTTAGTTTGACTTGTTTGGTTGAAAGTGTACCTTTGGCAAGTGCGTTTTTGAGTTTACAGACAACATCTGTTTCGCCAGTGATTAAGCGGCCTTCATTAGTTTTACCAGCGGATTTACATTCCCAATCTGGGTCATCAAGGCTGAAGGCGAATTCGTCGTTGATGCCAAAGTCGTTAGTTGGTTTGGCGATTTTTCCTGAACCGGTGTTTTTGACGTGAAATTTCAAAGCCATGATACCTTTTCCGGCGGTTTCTTCACTGACATCGGTTACGGTGAAGGGAGCGCTAGAGACGGCGAATGATTTCTTTTCTTGGATTTGACATACTCGTGTATCAGTGAGATCTTCTTTGAGGCAAGTTTCTGGAACGATAGCATAGGTCTCATAATAATAATCGATGTTGGCAAACCATTGGCGTTGAATTATACCTGTGACGGGCGCGGTGTATTTGGCATCTTTGGCAAAATTAATGGTGTCTTGTCCGCCGGCAGGTACGAGGTCGGATATTTTTTCGATGGTTTGAGGGTTCTTGAGCTGCCAGGAGGCGATACCTGAGAATTCACTTTGCGCTGGGCCGAGAAGGGAGACGGTTATGTCACTGGGTTTAATATCATATTCTCCTTTGTTGGTGAGAGTTATTTCGATGGGGAAGGTTTCCGAATCAAAGATGCTGTAGAGTGTATTTTCAACAACACCGAGTGGTTCAAATTTGGCCATGATGCCTTGTGTGCCGCCGACGTAGATGCCTTTGGTTGGCTGTGTTTGTTGAGTGCTATTACAACCGGCTATAAGCAGTATACCAAGTAGAGCTATACTTACAAGAATTTTTGATATGATATTTTTCATGATGTTCGCCTCTTTTTTTGTTGTGGGTTAAATCTCTTCTTTATCCAGTTATTAAGTTATTATAGATATGAATCTGATGTATTTAAAGGTTTGCTGGTTGTTGTTTAGAGGGGTTTGGGTTTAGCATAGGAGTTTTTAGGTTCCAGGGGTTCGTACAATTTTGACGAGTTGTTTGAATGATTGGATGTAGTTGTAATCTAAATCAATTAAGAGAGGGGTTTCGTAGGCGGTTGTGCCATCAACGGGAGCACTACAGACAATTTTACCTTGGCCGTTAACGAGACGGATGAAGCCGTAGGGTTTACAATCAATGGGTTTTCCAACCATACTGACGGAATAATATACTTTATCTAAATCGGTGCGTTGTGTTGAGAGGGAAGTGCCGCAGTTGAGTAAATCGGTGTCACGGGCAATAACGCGTCCGGGCGTACCATAATTGATGACATTGATTTCAAAGATGGCTTTTCCAGCGGCCATCTCGACATTGACGTAGCTGATGCCTACGGGTGCGCCTTGACCACCGCCGCCTGAGCTTACGGCTTTAGGTAAGCAGGTTTTTTCTTGTGGTGTGACTTGATAGAAGCGTGGATCAACACAGACAACAGGATTGGCAGTGGTGTGATAATGATAGCAGGCAACAAAGTTTAAGGTGGGACTATAATCAAATACTCCAGGAGGTAAGCTGACATCGGGGAAGGTAAAAGTGATTTGGTTGGTGCCGCCGTTGAGGTTGTAGACGGTTTTTCCTTCGAGTGGGCCGTTGTTATTTGTGGCACAAGAGAGGGTATTTGGACCGCCTTTGATAATATTGGGATCGTATCCGGTTATTTGGATGAAACAGTCTTCGGGCACGAGTGGGAAGTTTCCCTTGTTATCAATATCAATCATGGCGACAAGTTCGGTTTTGTCGTAAATGAGGGGTGGCGGGTAATTAGGCAATAAACGCATTTGAATGCCTAGTGTGCCGGTTTTGACGATGTTTAATGCGGTGGCGGTATCAATCGGTTTATCTCCACCGGGGACTTGGCTACCACAAGATGTGAGGATAAGAACGAGGGTTAGTACTATACTTACACCTATTTTCTCACTCTTTTTCATGAATGGTGCTAAATAAACTATTTATATAAGCTTTTTGGTGGTTTGAGTCGGGAGGATGTGATTTTGGTTGAAGAGAATTTATAAATTACTTCTAAATTGGATAGAATAATACTTATTATCTGATGGCAAAACATACAATAGTACATTACAAAGATCAGTGTATTAGCTGCGGCGCGTGTGCAGCGATTGCACCGGAGTTTTGGACAATGGATGAGGAAGGGCTTGCTGATTTAAAAGGTTCTACGAAGAAAGAGGATCATTTTGAGTTAGAAATCAATACCGAAGAAGCACGAGCGATCAATCAAGAGGCGGCGGATGTGTGTCCGGTGAATATTATCCATATTAAAGAGCGGAAAGAGAAGTGATTTTTTGACGAAACTTTTTTATAGTTTGTTTCATTTTTAAGATTTATGACACACAAATATACGATTTTAATTGAACGAGATGAAGAGGGTTGGCTTGTTTCTGAGGTGGTGGGATTGCCTGGGTGTCATACACAAGCAAAGAGTATGGATCAGTTATTAGAACGTACAAAAGAAGCAATTCGTGGGTATTTACAAGATACGCATTTTGAAGTTGTGCAAGAATTTGTGGGTGTGCAACAAATTGAGGTGTAATTCTTGAAACTTCCTCATTTGACAGGTAAGGAAGTTGCTAGAATAGTGGAAAAATTAGGTTTTTTTTACAGTCATACCACGGGTAGTCATATGATTTTTAAGCATCCTGATGGAAGGAAAACAATACCACATCATGCTGGTGAAGAGATTGGACCTGGATTATTGAATAAGATTATTAAAAAAGATTTAGGTTTAACAAGAGATGATTTTTTGAAATATGTTTGATGATTGCTTTACACTTTTATCTTATGTTCATGTTGTAATGTTGAGGCAAAGAGTAATTGATGATGATGAAGTTTGGCGAGCAGTTCGTTGTGGCGTTTGATTACGTCTTGAATTTTCTGTGTGGTTTTTTGATGTTTATTTTTATGTTTCTCTTTGTCTTTGGGATTTTGGGCGGTGTTGTGTTTTAGAAGATGGTGCTGGGCGTCTTTACTTAATGATTTTAATTTATCTGCCACTCGTTGGAGTTTTTTGGCGTAAATGAACATGTAGGCGGCTTCATAAGCGAGGTTCATGGATAGATGGGTGAATGCTTGAGTATTAAATGGTTTGTTACTTCTTTAAAGTAGTTTTATAACATCATGTTTATAAATCGAGAAGTTTTTTTGGTATATTAGTGGGGTTATTAACATGATAAATGAATTTAAAGGAATAGTGCATATTGGATATGAACGAGAACATTATTTTCGAGGTCGAGATCAGATTTTAATTAATCCGGGTTATGGAAGAGGAGTTTTGGAGACAGGGAGTGCATCGTCATTTGAGCACAAAGTGAGACAGCTGGAGCGATTAATTGAGGCAAAGATTGCTTTACCTTTAGGTTCTGTTACGGAAGAGGGAGGGATGAAGTGTGCGCCATTGACGAAGCGTGATTTGAAGTGTCGATATAGTCATCATGAGTTTGTTGAGGATGATGGTGGCTTTCGACATCTTACTGTGGGTATCGGACCAACGGTGTGGCACGAATGTATGCAGGATTATAATAGATCTGAGAAAGAGAGTGCTCTATTACAAGAACTAGGGTTCAAACAGCTTGAAGATCATGTACGAGGACCGGGGTTTTATTTTTCGCAAGGGTTAGGTGCGGCAATGTTAACGCTCACTTTGGAAGGTGATGTTGTCGTTGGCATTCGCAAAAGTGATTTGTATGATGGGGCAATTCATGGCGCAGCAGGATGGATGACGTTTGATTCTAATCTTACAAAGGTTCATCCAGAGAATGATGCACGAAGGGAGTTAGAAGAAGAGTTGGGAGTTAGGAGAGAGGATATTATATATTTACGTATGCTAGGTTTAGTTGCCCATTCCAAAACATTGGAAGCAGATTTTGTGTATGTTGCAAAAACGACTAAGGAAAAGGGTTATTTTACAACTGATGCGTGGATGGGTGCGGTGGATGCGCGAGAACATAGAGAGCTGGTGGTGTTATCAAATCCTGATGAGATTGGACGATTGCTCGAAAATGGAAAAATTCCAGGTTCGGATTTGAAGCAGTATGAAGTGCTGGCGCCGACATATTACGGTTTAGATATTATGATGAAATATTGGGGTAGATTTCATGGAACAAAATAATAAATTATTTCTGTTTGATATTGATGGGACGTTAGTTAATTTGCGTTCTATATGGGAAGAGATGTATATGCGGTTGTATACTGATGTGGCAGGGTTTGAGTTGATGCCAACAGAGCTGCATAGTAAATTTGGTCCGCCAGAGTATGATGGACATAAAGCTATTTTGGAAGGACGAGGAGTGTATACTTCTCATAAAGTGGATGAGTTAGTGCAAGAAAGTGAAAGGCGGATGGTTGTGCGATTAGGACAGCCAGACATTCCTACTTATGTTTTACATTCTGTAGTTGATTGTTTAGATTTTATTTGCCAGAAGGGTTATGCAAGAGGTATTGTGACGGGAAATATGGAGCCGATTGCGGAAGCGATCTTACAGGGTGCGGGATTACGAGATTATTTTTCAGTGATGGGATGCAGTATCGTGCAGACAAAACGAAGAGCAGAAATTGTTCTTCGAGCAGTGCAAGGATTTGAACAACAAAATCGTTTATTCTTACCTCAACATATTTATGTGATTGGTGATACACCATTAGATGTGCAAAGCGCAAAAGAATGTGGGTATGTTTCGGTTGGTGTGGCCACGGGACATTATACGAGGGCAGAGTTAGCATGCCATAACCCGGATTATCTATTGAGTGATATGCGTGAGTTTAGGATAATTTTGGGATGATTTTTTTAGTGTTGAGAAATTACTTTTTCACAATGATCATACAGTGATCGTGTTCGAATGGTTCAAGAATGCGATAATCAATGACGGTCATTTCTGCTTCGACTTTTTTACGGATTTCTTCAAAGATCTGTTTGTTGGATTTTTTAATATCAATGCTTCTGGCTTTGATGGCGAGCAAGCCATATCCACCTTTTTTCAAAAAGAGCTGGCAGTTTTTGAGAAAAATCTCGGCTTGGTTTTTCTGGGCGATGTCTTGGTAGACAATATCGGCTTGGCAGACGCGATGGATATATGTTTCGGGATGATTGGCATCTACTAGCAGGGGGATGATGTTTGTTCTGTGTTCGGAGATGAAGACGAGATCGCGAATGACTCGGGGTGCAGGATCTATACCAAATATTAATCCTTCTGGGCCAATCATATCGGAGATGTGTGACGCGGTGTAGCCGTGCGAGACGCCAAGGTAGAGAACAACATCGTTTTTTCGAATGCCGGCGTTTGTTGTGCCTTTCATTATAGATGCAGCAAGTTTACTTCGTGTTGGATCAAATTCATGATATTCTTCGCCGTGTTCAGTGATTGTGCGTTCGTCAAAAGGATTGTATTGCGGGATAAGAGATTTGGTGAAGAGGCGTCTGCCTCTTGCTTCTTGATAGATTTCAAATATTTTGTGAGGGATTAGTTTTTGGCTCATTTGAATTTGGTCTCTAGGTCTTGTTTATATTGCGATGCTTTGAATTCGCCTTTGAAGTAGTCGAGCCTTGCGCATAATGCAAGTTTGTCGGCTAAGGATCTTGATGCTTTGCCTTTTTCATCACGTTTGGCGTGCTGGATGAGAGGGTGGTTGATGATGACACCGTATTTGGGACTTCTGCTGCCGGTTTTGATGTGGCGAAATAGGGCTTTTTCGGCACCAAGCAGTTGGATTGTGGAGGCGGGGAGTAGCGCGAGATTTTTGAGTGATCTTCCTAGTTCAATTAATTTTGCGGCAATGGTGGTTCCTGCGAGATGTTGCAAGTTAGGGGCGTATTGTTTTAAGACGGTTTCGAGGTATTGTTCGTGTTTATGGCGTAATTCATAGAGTGAGAGAATTTGGTGTGCGAGGAGTTTTATTTCGGCGAGATGCAGTTCTGAGAGTTCTGCACCCATGCTTTCTTCTGTTTGTTTTATTTCGCTGATGAGTTGGGCTTTGGTTTTTTCTAAGAGAAGCTTAGCGTATTTTTCGTGATCGGTAATACGTTCACCGAGTTCGGGGAAGTGCAGAGAATACCATTCTCGCAGACGTTTGCTTAAGATGTTATCGAGTTTATCTAATTCGTTGATGTTGGCAATGCCTTGGATGATTAACTGATCTTCGTTGACTGATTGCTGCATGGCTTTTATATTGAGAAGTCTATTGAGTTGTTTGAATTGAGAATAATATTTTTGATCTTTTATTTGGGCGAGAGCGAGGAATAGTTTATTTTGAGGAAGTGGTTCGAGAGAGGAGTATTTTGAAGGAAGAGTTTGTTGTGGCGAGATAATGTCTAGTATTTTACTATTTTGATCTAGGATGATTTGTCCGATGATGTGATTGAAGACATATGTCATATGGAGTGTTAGAAAAAGGGTGGTTTTTAAAATGTTTGGGTGAGAATGGTTAAAGTGTTGATTTGTCGATTAATTGTTCTAACCCTAGATAGCCGATATCTTGGAAGAAAGAGGTGAGAAGAGTGTTGCCTAGGTTTTGTGTTTTGATACTAATCCCATCAATTCCATCTCCTTTTAGGGTAAGGTTGATCTCTAATAGTTTTTCATCTTCATCTTTCGCTGTTTTGCAGGGTTCTGTGCTGTGCAATTGGTAGTTGGCGTAGAGGCTTTCGCCGTTATCAGAGGCGTATAATTTACCTTTTTCTGATTCTTTTGTATATATTTTTGCACCAGAGGGTTTGACTTGTTTTTGCGCTCCGGTTATAACAAAAGGAATAGAATTGCCAAAATCGAGACGAATTTCATGGAGTTGTTCGATTTGTTCCCTATTTTGTTCATAACGCAGATACATGGCTATATAGCTGTTTTCCGCTGGTGGAGAGGCGGGTTCGTTGTTTTTTGAAAGATAGGTTGTTACCTCTTCGCGCAAAGGAATAGTATATTGGCAATACGTTTGTAGTCCAGGGGCAGGAAATACTACTTCACAATGTGTTTTCTCTTGCCAACTTTGCGCTTGGTAGTATCTTACTTCTTTCGCCTGGAAGGTTTGGGTGAGAAATTCAGTTAATGTTGGCTGCTCGTCTTTTTTTGGGAAATAAGGATATATCTGTGCGAGTTGTTTGAGTTTTGTTTCGAAGTGCATACATGGGATTCCTGAAGAAGTAATTTATAAGCGTTTAGAACACTAGTTCATTTTTATTCTATTTCTATGAGTAATTTTCTGTCGCCTATTTTGGCAATGGTGATGTCTTCGGTTCCTTTGAGATGGAGATTTTTTTCAATATCGGTGGGGATGCGTAATACTGTTCCACGAGCACTTCTGCTTAGTTTACGATGTAGTTTCAATGGTTCTCCCCAGAGCCCAAGTTTTTTGGCGGTGGTGATCATTTTTTGTCCGGCGTGTTCTTCGATAAATTCTTCTGAGCAAGAGGAACAACGTTGTCCGTTTACAATGAAAATATATCCCTCTAATTCATTGGCTATATCTTCTACTTCAGTTAGGTTTCCTTTTTCACAGGATGGGCATGGTTTCATTGTCGTGTACCTCCGTCTGAACCGGTGATGCAAAATAATTTTTGTTCTGGGTGATAGTATATTGTAATTATTTTTTTGTAGCTCTTTTTATTGATGTATATTTCATATTTATGTTGACTCACTTTTTTTATTTCATAGGCATGACGAAGGGCATCACGCACATCGTGAAAATCCCAATTCCATTTGCGCATATATTTGAGCGCAAAGTGTTTGCTTACAGTGATATCAACCGTTTCAATTTGCCAAGGAGTATCCATTGTATCACTATCTTTTCACTATTTTTTCAATATATTTAAATGTTTTGGTCAAATCTTGATAATGGTTTAAGATAGAAATTCTTTCATTTGGCTTGATTTGCGTAAGCTATTTAAAATGAAGTTTTGTTCGTAGATGTATATGAAACATATACTTTCACAGTTAGGGAATGTGCAGTGTTTGTATTGCTCAGAGAGTTTGAAAGAGGAGCTATGGCGCTCAGAGTGGCAGGGTTCTTTGGGAGAACATCATTACAAGTCTCTGAAGTGTGATGATTGTGGAAAGAAGAATTGGGTGAAAACAGATTTTCCGGGGTCGGGGCATGATGCGGTTTTACGCAAGGATAAGAAAACACTTGAGTCTGTGGTGAGGAGAGTGGGTGAGAAGTGAGGTTTTACACTTATGAATCAGAAAAATAAAAAACATGCAGAAAATTATATAAATGAGTTAAGATATAAAATATTATGACAACACAAGTACAACAAATAATGAATAAATTAACCCATATCGAATCTGATTTAATCTATATCAAAGAACATCTTTCAGATGTCGTATTAACAGAACAGGATATTACTTCTTTGTGTCAAGCAGAAAAAGACCTTAAAGAAGGCAAAACAAAAAGGTTGAACTGATGTATGTTGTAGAAGCTTCACAGGAAACTCAAAAATTCTTAAATAAACTTGATAATCATATACGCGAGAGGATTGTTGAACGTCTTAAAAAATTAGGAGAGAATCCTGTTCCCAGTGATGCAAAATTTATTTCTCGAGGTGGTGATGGGACAAAATTTTTTCGGTTTAGAATTGGTGATTATAGAGCTTTGTATAGTGTAAAAGATACAGAAAAAATAATACTTATTGCCAGAATAGATAGACGTTCTCGAGTATATGATCGATAATATAGAGGGGTTTGATTAACCCTATAACACTTGTCAAACTCCTCTAAGAAGTACTTTGAATATCGATGAATATAGGGGTTATTCAAAGTACTCTGTAGGTTACTATTTGATTATTTCACACATTTACTATAACGAAACCATTTTTATGACTTCACTCATAGGTTGGCCTGGATTTTTAATGAAAGGGTGGGACTAAAGAGAGTTTTATAAATTCAGATTACTTTCTGCGCTTTGGGTGATAATTATGGTTATGTCTTTGAATGTGGGTGAGAAAGCGCCGGATTTTGCGCTGGTGAATCAAGAGAACAAAAAAATTTCGTTGAAAGATTTTAGTGGGAAGTGGCTGGTGCTTTATTTCTATCCCAAGGATAATACGCCGGGTTGCACGATTGAAGGTATTGATTTTACGATGTTATTGTCAGAGTTTCATCGGGCAGGAGCGGAAGTTGTGGGTGTGAGTCCGGATTCGGTGAAGAGTCACTGCAATTTTCAAGAGAAGCAGAAGTTGAAAATAATGTTGTTGAGTGATGAGTCAAAAGAGATGCTCAAAAAATATGGTGTGTGGGGCAAGAAGAAGTTTATGGGGCGAGAGTATGATGGAGTATTACGGACGACGTTTTTGATTGATGCTAAAGGAAAGATTGCTCAGATTTGGCGAGAGGTGAGTGTGAAGGGGCACGCAAGAGAAGTGTTAGAGAAACTACTTGAGAATAAGAAATAAATTTATAAAGGAGGTTTGTTTTGGAATGGTTATGGATACTGATCTCATCGCCGGAAAATATCTCTTAATGCCACAAGCCTCCACCTACGCACGTGGTGTTGAAGCATTACGTGCAGCCTCTGTGAAACGTCCATTTACATTCAAAGAAAATATTCTTGCACGCGTGGAAGCATATGAGTCCGGCGATCATAGCTTGTTTGATATATGGCTCGATTCATGTACAGGCATTGCGTATAAAACGGGTACAACTCAATTTAAAATAATTCCTCAATGTGCAGAATTGATTGGTATCAACAAAGATTTCTCACAACGCTTCTTGCCCGTTGAATATAATACGATAATGGGAGTTGAATTAGATTGTTCAAAAGGAAAATATAACCAATCATTAACCAACGCAGAGATTATGGAGCATCCTGCGTGGCTTGCGGTAATGGAAGGCGATAGAACGTTACTGAGAGCATATACAGATATTGTCTTTAGAGCATATGGTGCTAAATATCATTCCACCCATAAACAGATGGGATTTGATGTGAGAAAGAATACTCCTACCGATGAACTGCGGGCGGTCTTTGTGCATGACCTTGTCTGCATCTCGTCTGCCGATGGTGGCGACGATCTTAGCAACGGCGGCTGTTTCCTGCGTTGGTAGCCCCTCGTTGAGTGTGCTTGTTTTTATCCTCATTTCTTCTTCTTTTACGTCTTTAATTTATTCTCGACGAAAGCTTTATAAATAAGCGGCGTTGAGTTGAGAGATGTTAACGAGATAGATGTAGGTTGAAGAGTCGTTAACGACGAGAACGAGTCAGACGCGTTGTTGTTCACACTGGTTATTGGTGAAATAACTAAATGATGACACGCATACTGCCTGAAAAAGTCGTCCATCACCTCTTGAGGTTCTGGATGGTGACTACGTATAGGCAATTTGACAAATGCTCATGCATAGGCTTGTGCTCTGTAGCCATTTATGCTTACATAAGTTAGTGACATTAGTATAATATACTAATAATATACATAAGATATATTCAGTTAATTCGGTAATTATACAATGGGTAATATACGACATCCGCGACGAGGAAGTATGCAGTTTTGGCCGCGAAAACGGTCACGGCATACATTAGTACGTGTACGTTCATGGGTGAAAGAGGCAAAGGTTAAGCCACTAGGGTTTATTGCCTATAAAGCAGGGATGACGCACGTGCAGTTTACGGATATGCGAGCAAAGAGTCCAACGAAAGGAGAAACAATTAATATTCCTGTGACTATTTTAGAATGTCCGCCGGTGGTTGTTGCGGGTGTTGCAGTCTATAAACATGATGTGTATGGGCTAGTAAAGCAGACGAGTATTTTTGCACCAAAGCTTGATAAAATGCTTGATCGTCGTGTGCAGTTACCAAAGAAAGAAGCATCGCTTGATGCGGTTAAAGATTTTGATGATTTACGCTTACTTGTTCAAACATTACCTGCAAAAGTGGCCTCGGTTGGTGCGAAGAAGCCTAAGTTATTTGAAGTGGGAATAGGCGGGGCTAAGAATGACAAATTAGAGTATGCTCGGAAAATGCTAGGTAAAGAGATTATGGTTAGCGATGTATTTGATGCAGGTAATCAAGTTGATATTCATGGTGTGAGCAAAGGGAAAGGTTTTCAAGGAACAGTTAAGCGATATGGTGTGCCCATTCGTCAGCATAAAGCCGAGAAAGTGAAGAGGGGAATTGCGTCTCTAGGATCTTGGACGCCTAAGAGAGTTGAGTTTTCGGTGGCGCAATCGGGTAAGATGGGTTTTCATTTACGAACAGAATATAATAAAAAGATTGTGCGTGTAGGACAAAATCCGGCTGATGTTAATCGCACAGGCGGGATACAAGGGTATGGTCTTGTTCACAATCATTATGTGTTGATTCATGGTTCGGTAGTTGGGGCAGATAAACGCGAAGTTGTCTTAACAGCTCCTCTACGGTCAAGTAAATATATTAGTAAAGATGTGCCTGAATTAACGTATATATCAAAATGAGGAATGAATCTACTTTATGAAATTAGCAATTGTTGATGGACATAAGAAAATCGGAAAAGAGAAAGAGTTACCAGTGCAATTTTCCGAGGAATATCGTCCTGATTTAATTAAGCGAGCGTTACATGCACTACAGAGTGCAGGGCGACAAGCGTATGGGGCACATCCTGAAGCAGGTATGCGCAGCGCATCGAGTGTGAGTAAGCGACGACGCGATTATCGTGGTTCCTATGGTTTTGGTATCAGCCGGGTAGCACGAAAAGTATTATCCCGACGTGGAACGCGTATGAATTGGCAGGGGGCGTTCACTTCACAAACAGTGGGTGGTCGACGAGCACATCCTCCTAAATCGGAGAAAGTACTTGAGAGAAAAATCAATGTTAAAGAGAATCGCAAAGCGATTCGTTCAGCGTTGGCAGCAACAGTTCATAAAAATCTAGTAGAAAAACGAGGGCATAAGCTTCCAGCAGAATATCCTTTTATTGTGGATAGTTCATTTGAACAGATCAATAAGACTAGTGAAATTGAACGAGCGTTGGTGACGTTAGGGTTTGCAGATGAATTGGCACGAGGAGCACAGAAAAAAGTGCGAGCGGGGTTAGGTAAGCGACGTGGCAGAAGATATCAACGTAAAAAGAGTGTCTTGTTTGTAGTAAGCGGTGATTGTCCACTACTTAAATCAGCGCGAAATTTGGAAGGGGTGGAAGTAGTTGAGGTCAATGCGTTGAATGTGGGATTATTAGCACCTGGGGCAATGCCGGGAAGAGTAACGCTTTGGAGCGAGAAAGCACTTGATGTGATGAAAGAAAAACAGTTGTATATTTAAATAAAACATGGCTAAAACAATAATTGCAAAAAAAGTGAGAACATCGGTGACGGCAGTTGCTAACAAAATGGCTACGGGCGCTGTGGCAAGTGTAGTAAAAGATGTGTTTGATCCTCATACTGTGTTGTTATATCCGTTAGCATCAGAGAAAAGTATTCGACAAATTGAGTTTGAAAATAAGCTGGCATTTGCGGTTAATCCGCATGCGACTAAGTTTGATGTGAAGCGAGCGGTGGAGTTGTTATTTAAAGTTCGTGTGGCAAAAGTGACATTACAAAATTCATTTCGCGGTCAGAAAAGAGCGAGTGTGCGTTTAACGTCGCAACATTTAGCATCTGATGTTAGTGCGGATTTAGGATTGATATAAAATATGGGTTGTAATTAGGTGAATTAGAAAAATGGGTAAACGATTAATATCACAACGACGAGGACGAGGAACGCCCACTTATCGGGTTGCTAGTCATCACTTTGCAGGTCAGGCTAAACATTATGCTATGGATACGCAAGGGGTGGTTATTGACTTTGTTCATTGTCCAGCGCACACGGCTCCGTTGATGGAAGTTTCGTTTTTAACTGGTGAGAAAGGTTTAACTATTGCACCCCAAGGAATTAAGATTGGGGATACGGTAACTGTTGGCGGGGAAGAATGCCGAGAGGGAAATGTGTTAAAGTTAGGAGAGATTCCTGAAGGAACATTTATTCATAATATTGAATTACAGCCCGGCGATGGTGGAAAAGTTGTTCGCGCGTCTGGAACGTATGGGAAGATTGTATCCAAAACAGAAGAAGGTATTAGGGTTAAGTTACCTTCACGAAAAGAGAGATTATTTTTACCTAGTTGTCGTGCATCAATTGGTGTTGTGGCGGGAGCGGGTAGACCTGAGAAGCCGTTTTTAAAAGCGGGAACTAGATATAAGAAAATGAAAGCATTGGGTAAGATATATGCTCATGTGTGTGGTATTTCCATGAACGCAGTTGATCATCCATTTGGTGGGAAATGTTCGCACATTAAAGGTCGTCCAACACAGTCTCCACGTGATGCACCGCCGGGTAGAAAAGTTGGGAAAATTGCTCCACGAAGAACGGGGCGCAGAAGATAAATACATGAGGTTTGCATTCGCATATTAAACAATGGCAAAAGAATTCACTTGGCAAGGGAAGTCGGAAGAGGACATCAAGAAGTTAGATATGAAGCAGTTCATGACAATGATTCCTGCTCGACAACGCCGAACGCTCAAGAGAGGATTTACTGAGCAACAGCAGAAAGTTCTTAAGCTTGTACAAGAAGGTAAGAATAATATTAAAACACATTGCAGGGATATGGTTATTGTGCCTGCGATGATTGGCAAGACCTTTAAAGTCTATAACGGAAAAGAGTTTTTCCAAATAATCATTGCTCCTGATATGATCGGGCATGTGCTAGGGGAATTTTCATTGACAAGAAAATCAGTATCGCATAGTTCGGCAGGTATTGGGGCAACACGATCTAGTAAAGCGGTGACGGCAAGATAAGCTTGAGTGTGAGCTAGAAAATAAAAAAAACATGATTTGGGTATCACAAATATACCTCTCAATAATATACAGATGGCTGACAAACAACAAACGGAACATGTACATAGTGCTTGCGCAAGGATGACTAATTTACCTATCTCTACAAAACATGGGGTAGAAATCAGCAACCATTTTCGTTTTAAGAAAACGGCGTTTGCGAAAGTGTATCTTGAGGAAATCATGCATTTGAAAAAAGCGTTGCCTTTTACAAAAGCGACAATGGATTTAGGACATAAACCTGGAATGGGGAGCGGTCGATATCCTCAAAAAGCAGCAAAATTTTTCCTGCGTTTGATTCAATCAGCAGAAGCAAACGCACAATATAAAGGGCTTGATATTAATAGTTTAGTGATAACCAAATTGCTGGCTAATAAAGCAGCTATTCCTTTTACGGGGAAGAGACAGCGATTTAAAACGAAAAGATCGCATATTGAAATTGAAGTTACAGAACGAAAAGAAAAAACAAGCAAAAAGGAGAGTTCATCTGTAAAAGAGAAAAGCAAGGTTGAACAAAAACCTAAAGCAAAAAAAACCATGCCTGGTTAATGAAGAATATACAGAGAAAAAGATATAAAATTAATGAAGGAAATACACTATGATTGAGCGCGACTTTATATCACAAAAAACAAAAGAGTTTTACATAAAGCAATATGTCGAGAGCAAACTCAAAGGGGCGGGCATTTCGCAGATTAAGTTAAAAAAAATTCCATTGGGTGAGAAGATTATTATTTATGCTAGCAGACCTAGTTTAATTGTTGGTTCCAAAGGTGCTAATATCCGTGATTTGACTAGGGTGTTGAAGCAGGATTTCAAGTTAGAAAATCCCCAAATTGAAATTAATGAAGTGAAGAATCCCTATCTTGATGCAGCGATTGTGGCGGATAGGATTGCAGGATCACTTGAGCGATTTGGTTCCGCTCGATTTAAAAGTATTGGTCATAAGATTATGGAAAATGTGATGAAGTCGGGTGCACTGGGTATTGAGTTATTAATTTCGGGTAAGATTCCAGGCGCTCGAGCAAAGAGTTGGCGTTTTTATCAAGGTTATTTAAAGAAATGCGGCGAGATTGCGACATCAGGTGTACTCAAAGCGAAAACTGCAGCGTTATTAAAGACAGGAATTATTGGTGTACAAGTAAGTATTATGCCTCCGGGTATTGTACTACCCGATCATGTTGAAATCAAAAAAGAATTAGATCAGGTAGTGGAAGAAACTCCTTTAGTTGGTAGTGTGCCAAAAGATTCATCCACTGAAGGTAAAGAGAGTAAACGAAAAAAAACAGGAGAGAAAGCGGAGAAGAGTGAAAAGAAAAAAGCACCCAAGAAGAAAGAAATAAAAGTTGAAGAAGAAAAAACGGCTAAAATGGATGAAGCGGTTGAAAATAAAGTGAACGATTCACAGGAAGTTGAGGATAAAGTCTAATGAATCGGTTTAATGAATAAGTATAAAGAATAAGGTATCCACACTCATGAAAACAATTAAAGCGTTACGAGATTTGCAATCAGAAGAGGTAGAAGCTAGGCTGCGTGAGTTACGAAAAGAAGTGTTAAAACAAAATAGTCAAGTTCATAGTGGCGCTAATGTTGCCAATGTGGGTAAGTTTAAACAGTCAAAGAAAAACATTGCAAGGCTGATGATGGTGTTGCATGAACGGAGGAAGGTTTAAGCTCAATGGTTGTTTGTAATCAATGTGGGCTACCCCAAGATTTGTGCGTGTGTGAGACTATTGCACGCGAGCAACAGAAAATCATTGTTAAAATCGAAAAAAGAAAGTTTGGCAAGAAGTACACCATTATCGAGGGTATTACTAAAGAAGCAAACCTTGATGAGGTGTTTCGTATGCTTAAATCAAAGTTTGCATGCGGCGGCACGGCGAAAAACGGCGCAATCGAGCTACAAGGTGATCACAAGTTTCGCGCGAAGAAAACGCTTGTGGAATTAGGGTTTCCGGAAGAGATGATTGTGCTTGACGATGCTATGGGCAGTATGTAGGTTCATCAAAATGAAATATTTTGGTGGAAAGAAAAGTTATCCTCATGAACTTATAGGTCGAATGATTAAAGTGGTTGGTTCCACGAATCCAGGGCTTGTAGGTTTGCGAGGGAAAATAGTTGATGAGACAAAAATGACGTTGCTTGTTGAGAGTAGCGGTAGACAACGAAGGTTACTCAAGACCCAGATCGAGATTGAGGTTGAGGATACAACGGGGAAGTTGTCAGGAAAGATGTTGGCAAAGCGGCCGGAAGAACGAGTCAAAGGATAACTACAAAAGTTTAAAAAATCACACTTACAACAAAATAGATATAATATACATAATAGGGAAAACAATGGTTACAACACAACAACATAGCGTGCTTGGAGTAGCAGCTCCGGCTAAATCGTGTACTGATAAAAAATGTCCTTTCCATGGCGGCTTGACGGTAAAACCAGAACAGCTGCAGGGCAAGGTTGTCAAGAAAGATACCAATCGATCGGCAACAGTTGAGTGGCATAAGTCTTCGTACGTGCCTAAGTATGAGCGTTATGAAATTCGCCGTTATACATTGCGTGTTCATAATCCTATGTGTTTAGATGCGCAATTAGGTGATGAAGTTGTGGCTGTCAAGACAAGACCATTGAGTAAAACTAAAGATCACGTCATTATTCAAGTAACAACGCCGGCGAGTGCACTGACAAAGAGAGAAATTGAGCAGGAAGTGGCAGGTAAAGTCAAAAAGAAACAGGCAAAACAAGTTACTGAGGGTGAACAATAATGAAAACCCTTAAAAGTAGCATCCCTCGAGCATTACCTCTTCAAGCAGAGGTTGGAACATGTGACAATTCGGGAGCGAAAGTGGTAAAGCTTATTGCAGTTATTGGCCATAAGACGGTGCGCGGACGACTTCCGGCAGCGGGCATTGGCGATTTAGTGATGGTTGCGGTCAAGAAAGGAAAATTAGAAATGCGTAAAACGGTTGTTCCGGCAATTATTGTTCGACAAAAAAAAGAGTTTCGCAGACCGGATGGTACACGAGTTAAATTTGAGGATAATGCGTGTGTGATATTAAAAGATGAAAAAGGAAATCCCAAAGGGACAATTTACAAGGGTCCAATCGCTAAAGAAGTGGCAGAGAGATGGCCGATGGTTGCTAAAGTTGCGAGTATTATTGTATAAAATGTTGATTGTATACACTATGAATAACTAACTGAGATGAATAACTAACTGAGTATTACTATGACAAAAACAACATCATTTGCGCGAGTTTGGAGGGCGAGTACGCAGTCGAGAAAGCAGAGGCTTTATCGCTATAGTGCTCCACTACATGTCAAGCAGAGTTTGATGCATGCTCATTTGTCTGTGGATTTGAGAAAAAAATATGGATTGCGAGCGGTGCAAGTACGCAAAGGCGACAAGGTAAGAGTGTTACGTGGTCAATTTGCTAAGAAAGAAGGGAAAGTGGAACGAGTTGAGTTAAAGCGAGAGAGAATTTATGTTTATGGGATGGATGCGCTTAAGAAAGATGGAAGCAAAGTGGCTGTTCCTCTACGTGCATCAGTAGTCATGATTACAGAGTTAGATCTGGGAGATGCTCTACGACGTACTAAACTTGAGAGTTTCAAGAAAAGCGATACTGCGGGAGTTACACCTACTACTAATTTGAGAAATAATAAAGTGAAAAAGTAATAAAGTGAGAAAATAACAAGGTTTGAAATTATGAAAAATCACATGAAGCGCATTGCGGCACCCAAAAGCTGGTTTATTGATCGATCGGCACATATGTATGCAGTTCGTCCAAATCCTGGCGCGCATACGTTAGAGATGGGTCTTGCTTTAGGGACGATTTTGAGGGATGTTTTGCATTTGGCGGTAACAATGGGTGAAATTAGGAAATTACTTATCGCAAAAGAAGTGTTGGTTGATGGTGTTAGACGAAAAGATCATCAGTTTATGGTGGGATTATTTGATGTAATTACTGTTGTGGATCATAAAAAACATTATCGTGTTATATTAGATGATAAAGGGCGATTGCATATTGCAGAAATTCCCGCGGCGGAGAGCGCTATCAAAGTGAGTAAAGTTGTAGGCAAAACGATGTTGCGTGGTAAAAAAATCCAATATCACTTATTCGATGGCAAGAATGTCACTAGCGATATTACCATTTCAGTGGGAGATAGTGTGCTTGTGGCGCTGCCTAGTTTACAGATTAAGAAAGTGTTCCCACTCAAAGAAGGAGCACATATCTTTCTGACAAAAGGGAAGCATAGTGGTGAAGTGGGTCAATTAAAATCGCTAAAAGGTTCACAGGCGGTTTATCAACGCGAGAAAGAAGAAGTTGAGACATTACGGGAGTATGTTTACGTTGTAGGTGAAAAAACGGCGGAGATGACAATTCACGCTAAATAAGTAATTTAGTTAAAGAATAAATTGAAAAATTAAAAAAATAAATTGATATGATTTATACTATTCAACCATGAAAAAAGCAATCGAAAATCCAATGAAGAAGATTCACATAGCGAAAGTTACGCTTAATGTGGGATCTGGCAAAAGTGAAGATTTACTTAAAAGAGGTCTCAAGTTACTGGAAATTTTAGGTAAACCCTACAAGCCGGTTAAAACAATTACGGGCAAGAGGATTCCTGGGTGGGGATTACGTCCGGGATTGGCGATTGGATGTAAGGTTACCGTGCGTAAGAATGCGGAACAGTTGCTTAAAAGGTTACTTGTCGCAAAAGAAAATAAGTTGTCTGCGAGTAATTTTGATATGCAGGGTAATGTTTCGTTTGGTATTCCTGAGTATATTGATATTGGTGGGATTGAGTACGATCCTGAACTTAAGATTATGGGGTTAGAAGTAGCCGTTACGTTAGAGAGGCCGGGATATCGTGTTAAACGACGTCGAAATAAGCAAACAAGAGTGGGTCGAGCTCAACGAATTACCAAAGAAGACGCAATGGCTTTTTTGAAGCACCAAGGAGTGGAGGTCAATTAAGCCATGACAACAAGCGATTATCGTAAAATGTTTACGCAACTGGATGCAAAGCCGGTTAAAAAAGCGAAGTATATCAAACACAATCAACCTAAAAAACGAAGTTGCGGCATTGGGTTGCGCAAGTGTAAAAACTGTGGTCGAAATGGCGCACAAATTAACAAGTATACGTTACATTTATGCCGATTGTGTTTTCGGGAGATGGCGTTGGGCTTGGGATTTAAAAAATTCAGTTAAAGCTGATTGATAAAAAATTAAAATTAAAAAGTTAAAATAATAATACAACAAAATATAACAATACATGATTTGAAGTGAGGGAAAAAATGTTAAATGATCCGTTGGCGGCAGTGTTGTCAAAAATAATGAATGCAGAACGAGTGGGAAAGCGCGAAGTAATGCTCGTTCCCGCATCTAAGATGATTAAAAAAGTTTTATCGCTTTTGCAAGAACGTAGTTATGTTGGTGGCTATGAAGAAATAGAAGATGGCCGAGGGACTATCTTGAAGTTGAGTTTGCTGGGCAATATCAATAAGTGCGGGGTTGTTAAGCCAAGGTTTTCAACAAAGAAGAATGAGTTTGAAAAATGGGAGAAGCGATACTTGCCTGCAAAAGATTTTGGAGTAATTGTGGTGTCAACGCCGCAAGGAGTTATGACTCATCTTGATGCAAAACAGAAGAATATTGGAGGGAAGCTGTTAGCATATTGTTATTAATCTAACAATTTAATAATTTAATTGCTATCATTAATTATATTATACCATGAAAGATGACATTGTTCGGGAAGTACTTTTGGAACAGGGAGTTAGTGCAACGTATACGGGAACAGTGCTTCGTGTAAAAGGTCCTAAAGGAGAAGTTGAGCGTGAATTAGTTCATCCTCGTGTTATGATTAGTGTTGAGGGTGGAAAAGTTTTACTCAAAGTGACAAAAGGGACTAAACGTGAAAAGATGATGGTTGGTTCATTTAAAGCACATATTGTTAATATGGTCAAAGGAGTTCAAGAAGTTCATACGTATTTACTTAAAATTTGTTCCGGTCATTTTCCTATGACTGTAACAGTTGCAGGACAGGATTTTGTGATTAAGAACTTTTTAGGGGAAGCGGTGCCACGAAAAGTCGCTCTTGTGAAAGGTGTTGATGTTAAGGTGAAGGATACTGATGTGATAATTACTAGTACTGATAAAGAGAAAGCAGGCTTGATGGCGTCCAAAATTGAGAATTTATGCCGTATCACTAATCGAGATAGACGTATTTTTCAGGATGGTTGTTACATTGTTACAAAGAGTGGGAAATGAGGAGTTTAGGATTAGATTAAATATGATGTTAAATGTGATTGGAAGTAATAGGTTAATGAAATAATACTTAAGATAATTGGTGTATATACAATGGATATTAAAAAATTATTGGAGATTCGAAAAAAAGCAAAGAAGGGTAAGCCGGGCTTTGTGGTTAAAGAATCAAAGTATCAAGCAGGGGTTAAAGCGAGATGGAGGTATCCACGGGGATTACATTCTCCCATACGTCAGCGTACAGGTAATCGGTTGGCGCTGCCTCGTCCAGGATATGGTTCACCTAGAGCGGTTCGAGGATTACATTCCTCGGGATTACAAAAAATTGTTGTGCATACCGAAGCAGAGATGTCACGTTTGAATCCAGTTACACAAGGTGCGGTGATTGGGAGTACAGTTGGTGGTAAAAAACGGTTAGTGTTACTTGCAGTAGCTGAGCAGAAAAAGATTCGAGTTTTGAGCGTCAAAAATATTGCAAAGACGGTTGAGAAAATCACAACGGCATTTCAAATTCGTACTAAAGCAAAAGTGCAAAAAACACAAGAGAAGACGAAAAAAGAACAAGAAAAACTTAAGAGAGCAGAAGAGAAGAAGAAGAAAGAAGATGAGGCAAAATCAGCGGCGAAGGCAGTAAAAACTTCGAGTAATGTTGCGGCTTCAACGGATCAGAAAGAAGATGCGCAACAAGTACAACAAGAAGAGAGGGAAGCGGTGGAGAAAGAATTAATAAAACGTCAATAAAAAGCATTAATAAAAACCTAAAACAGTAATAAGAAAATCGTAATAAGAAATGTCAATAAGAAAAGATCAATAAAATATACCAACGTGAGACTATGAATCCTAAAAAAAGATTAGCGGCATCTGTGCTGGGTACAGCTGCGAGTAAAGTGCGTTTTGCAGCGGACGCTTCGGCAGATATAGAAAAAGCGATTACACGTTCCGATATTCGTGGATTGGTGGCGGTTGGTAAAATTTACAAAGCAGGTGTCAATGAGCAATCAAGGGGAAGAGCACGAAAGTTGGCAGCTCAGAAAAGAAAAGGACGACGTAAGAATAGAGGAAGTAAAGAAGGGTCTCATTTTGCAGCGGTGCCACGAAAAGAACAATGGATGTTACGTATTCGAACACAGCGAAATTTCATTCGGGAGTTGCGTGAAAAAAATTTAGTTTCAACACAAAATTATAGAGTATTATATAATATGTGTAAAGGCGGATACTTTAGGAATAAGCGTCACATTAAATTGTATCTGGCAGAGCGTAACTTAGTAAACGCGAAAACGGGAGGAAAATAAAAAGTCATATCTCTTTTGACTTATTTATTTCATACTTATCATGAAATCATTAAAACCTAGAACAGTGTTGTACAGACGCAAGCGTGAAGCGAGAACTAATTATAAGAAGCGATTACGTTTGTTGATGGGTCAGATGCCTCGAGTTGTTTTGCGATTTACTAATCAGAAAATTTTAGCGCAGTTAATTACGTTTGCACCGAGTGGCGATAAAGTGTTAGTTGGTGTGGATTCACGAAAAGGATTGAGTTCATTAGGATGGAAATATTCTTTTAAAAATATTCCTGCGGCGTATCTAACAGGTGTTTTATTTGCTCGCAGAGCGGTTGCGTTAGGGATTAAGGAAGCGGTATTAGATACGGGATTTAAACAACCATTAAAAGGCGGCAAGTGTTTTGCATTTTTGAAAGGTTTAGTTGATGGCGGTATGCAGGTGCCTCATGATGCAGAAGTTGGACAGATGCCTGCTGAGAGATTAAAGGGTGGGCATATTGCGCATTACGCGTCACAAAAGCAAGGAAAGAATGCTTCACAATTTACACAATATTTAAAAAGCAATGCGGCGCCTGAACAGATGTCACAGGCTTTTGATGCGGTTAAGCAAAAAGTGTTGCAAGAGAAAATGAAATAAAAAGTTATGGGAGAGATAACAAATTAAAGTAAGTTAGAAAGAATAAAAAAATAATTACATATTGCGGTCAATTACATATTACAATTGGTGTATACTACTATGGCAAAAGAGAAATTTGGAGCAAGGGAAAAGTTTGGAAAGAGAAGAGCGGGAGCTCGAAAGAGTGATGTAGAAGTCAAAGCGGCAGATGTTGGGCTTGAGGAAGTACAGGCACGAGAAGCAGCATGGCAGCCTAAGACAGCGTTAGGTAAGATGGTGAAGGAAGGTAAGATTTCTGATATTGATGTGGTGTTTGATCAAGGATACACGATTTTAGAGGCAGAGATTGCAACAAAATTATTGCCTGATTTGGAAGAAGATTTATTGTTGATTGGCCAGGCGAAGGGTAAATTTGGCGGTGGACAACGTCGGATTTTCAGGCAGACACAGAAGAAGACTAAAGAAGGAAATAGAATCCAGTTTACTACTTGTTGTATTATTGGCAATAAGAACGGATATGTGGGGATGGGTCTTGGAAAAAGCAAAGAGACAGTTCCTGCACGGGATAAAGCGCGACGTAATGCTCGATTACATTTACTTCGTATCCGACGGGGATGTGGCAGTTGGGAAACAGATCAAAGAGAGGCGAATTCGATTCCGTTTGCGGTAACAGGTCGATGCGGGTCTGTGCGTATCACTTTGATGCCGGCACCAAAAGGAAAAGGCTTATGTATTGAGAAAGAGTGTGCAAAGATTTTAGCGCTTGCAGGGATAAAAGATGTCTGGAGTACAACTGAGGGGCAGACCAAGACTAAATTAAATTTGATTTATGCGTTGTTTGATGCACTTAAAAAATTATCTGAAGTGAAAATTAAGCCAGGAGATGTGGCAAAGTTAGGAATTGTAGAAGGACGTGTTCGTGCCGAGATGCCGGTAGAAGAAAAAGTAGAAGCACAGGCTGAACAAGTTGTGTAAATGATTAATGTGAGATTAACAAGTATTATAAAAATTATAGTTTCGAATGTAATTTAAAAGGTATTGACTATGGCAACAATTGTGAAGAATATGAATGTGGATAAGAAAACGGAACTAGCAAAGAAAGTGGCACCACAATCAGAGAAGAGTGCAGGAAAGTTAGTGGTAGTACTTGTTCGCGGGTTAATTGATTTGAATAGGGAAACGAAAGATACGTTACGCATGTTGCATTTAAATAGAAAAAACCATTGTACGATTGTTGAAGATACACCTTCCATTCGTGGGATGGTTGTACGAGTGAAAGATTATGTTACGTATGGGCCAATCTCTGATGACGTGTTTGGTGAACTGGTGAAGAAGCGCGGCGTGCTCTTTTTAGGCCGCAAGATGGATAGCAAGAAAAAGTATTCGTATGATATGCTCTCGGTTGCAGGAAAAGATTATCTGCCTTATTTTCGATTAAGTCCTCCTCGAAAAGGGTTTGGACGCAAGGGAATTAAAGTGGCGTTTATCGCAGGTGGCGGATTAGGAAATCGAGGCGAGAAAATTAATGATTTAATTCAGAGGATGTTATAATTGGATATTGTGAATATCAATTTGTGAATATTAATATTTGGTGAATAATAATGGTTGTATACAAACGTAAGAAAGTGGGAAAGTATCGTGGAAGTAGTAATCACGGCGGTGGTATGCGCAAGAAGCGGCGAGGAGCGGGTAGTCGCGGGGGCCGTGGTATGGCGGGAACGGGTAAGCGAGCAGGACAGAAGAAAGCAGGGATTAAGTATGCTTATTTAGGTAGTGTTGGTTTTCGAGCACGCCGAGACGCCACAGTTGTCAGAGCTATTAATATTGGTGATTTGACGGTTGAGAAGTTAGGCCGATGGGTGGCTGAAGGAAAAGCGGCTAAAGAAGGAAAAGGTTACAGTGTTAATTTAACGGCGTTGGGATATACGAAGTTGCTTGGGGCGGGTGATGCAGCTGTTGCGTTGAAAGTAACCGTTGAGAGATGTAGTGCGCAAGCGGCGGAGAAGATCAAAGCAAGTGGTGGGGATGTTGTGTCCGCAGAGGCAATGGCGAGTGCGTAAATATTACGACTTCATGCTATTTTAAATCACGTTAAATTAAATTACGGAGGAGATACTTTATGGGGATTTTAGATACGTTTGTGTCGTATCTGCCAGAAGTAAAAGCTCCGTTTCAGAAGCGTTTGCCGTTTAAGGAAAAGTTAAAGTGGACGCTGATTATTCTCGTGTTGTTTTTTGTGATGGGACATATCCCACTTTATGGGTTAGGTGAGAATGCGTTACAACAGTTTGAATTTTTATCGATTATTTTAGGTGCATCGTTTGGTTCAATTATTAGTTTAGGAATTGGACCTCTAGTCACGGCGTCAATTGTGCTGCAGTTGTTGAATGGAACAGGGATTTTGAAGTTTGATTTGGCGTCACATGAAGGAAAGAAGAAGTTTCAAGGTTTGCAGAAGTTTTTGGGAGTATTTTTTGTTATTTTTGAGTCTTGTATATATGTATTTATGGGTGGATTAGCGCCGTCGCCGTCGCTTGCGGGCACGCCGTTATTTTTGCAGTTTGAGTTGTTGTTGATTTTTCAGTTGGTGCTGGGTGGAATTTTAATTATGTTTATGGATGAAGTGATTTCGAAGTGGGGGTTTGGCTCAGGTATTAGTTTATTTATTGCGGCGGGTGTGGCGCAAGAAATTTTTATCCGAGCGTTTAATTTTTTACCTTCTCCTACGAATCCAGAAATTGCGTCTGGAGCGATTCCGGCGTTGTTTCAATCGTTGTCGATTGGTGATGTGACTACGGCGGCGTTGATGTTTGCGGCAATTGTTTCTACGATTGTGGTATTTGCAATTTGTGTCTATGGTCAGGCGATGAAGGTGGAGATTCCTTTATCTTTTGGACGGGTACGAGGGTATAGTATGCGCTGGCCGTTGAATTTTTTTTATACTTCAAATATTCCAGTTATTTTAGTTGCGGCGTTGATTGCGAATATTCAGTTATTTGCGCGATTACTGGAGAAGTGGGGGCATCCTATTTTTGGGACGTTTTCGGGCAATAATCCTGTGAGCGGTCTTGTGTATTGGATTCATTCGCCAGATTTAGTGCAGAGTATTATTCGGGGAAGTTTTACGTGGGGGCAAGTGGGACAGGCGTTTTTTTATACTCTTTTGATGGTGGGCGGAGCAGTGGTGTTTAGTATTTTTTGGGTGCAAACATCAGGGATGGATGCGGCTAGCCAGGCGAAGCAAATTTTGAATTCAGGGTTACAGATTCCGGGTTTTCGACGTGATGAACGGGTTTTGGAGAAAATTTTAGAGCGATACATTTGGCCTCTGACGTTAGTTGGCGGGGCATCGATTGGGTTACTTGCGGCACTGGCTGATTTGACTGGGGCGTTGGCGCGAGGTACGGGGATATTATTAGCAGTGATGATTGTGTATAAGTTGTATGAAGAGATTGCGAAACAGCATATGATGGATATGAATCCGGCTGTGAAGAAGTTTATGGAATGAAGAGTTAAAGAAGTTACTTTACTTTTTCTTTGAGAAGAGGGTATGTTTTATCTAGAAAAGCTAAAATCTGCTTTGCATATTCTGTATCTAAGATTTTTCCATAATCGTATACCTCCACTCAATGTGATACCATTACAGATTTTTTCTCTTTTCAAATTCATTTGGAGTATATATTTTTTCCTTTATGTGGGGAAAGAGGCAGAAGTCTTTTTTATTCAAGGTGATTATGGCGTCGCAGTTGTGGGCAAGAGCGGTTGCGGCAATCAATACATCGGGATACTCTATTGACTTCTCTTTTTTTTCCAGAAGAAGATAGGCATATAATTTTGCGGTAGTTTCAGCAATTTCTCCGTCTAATTCAAGCCAGGTGAATTGATTTAGTACTTCTTTGGCGGTGAGCACGGCGGTTCGAATATCACGATGAAGATATGATCCTGTTAGAATTTCTGCAACGGTTATGGTGCTAATTACGAGTTCTTTTCCTTCTTGCACCCATTTTTTAAGAAGTGTAACCACTTGTTCATTTTGGCGGTCGATTTCTACAAGTATAGATGTATCAAATAATAATCTCATTTTGTTATGCCTAATCTGTGCAATCGTTCTTCCATGGAAAATGTTCTTATACGTTTGAGTGTTTTGGAAAAGTTTTCTGGTAGAAAGTTGTGTTTGTTAAATGCGTTGGGGTCACGTTTGCTCACCATGGCTGAGTCACCTAGCACATTGATGAGGACAGTATCGCCTTCGCGGACGTTTAATTTCTGGCGTACATCTTTGGTGAGGGTGATTTGGCCTCCTCTGGTAATCATTACTTCGGTCATTTTATTAGTAATATTATTAGTATTTATAAATTTTACTAATTATTTTAGTAAATATCCGCGTAGATACTCCCCGTTCTAAATAATTTAGAATTGGAAATTATCCTTGACTTTTTAGTATTAGTCAATAATTCTATATGGTTCAAGAGGCTTTGCTTAAGATTATTTGTATGTCCCCATTTTACCAAAACATTTAAATATAATGTGCCCATACATCCCTACATGGCTTATGTAGAAATCATCAAACGCAATAAGAAAGAATATTTCTACCTCACTAAAAACATCCGCTTAAGCCTCAACAAATGGAAAAAAGTGCGTATTTATCTGGGGGATAAACAACCCACTACAGAGGAACTTGCTCAATTTACCAAGAAAATTGAAGTAGAATCACAACAATTCATTAAAAAATCAGAATATTCTTATCTTTCTGAACACGACGCTGAAACATTGCAGGATCTCAGAGAGAGCTACAAAGAATGGCTTAAACAAATCCCAAAAAGTGTTAGAGAAAAGCTGAATGAAGATTTTGTTATTCGTTTTACCTATCACACTAATGCTATTGAAGGTAACAGATTAACTTTAAGACAAACGGCTTTAATCCTAAAAGATAAAGTCATTCCTTCTGGAGTTAGAGCAGAAGATTATAATGAAGCCCTTAACGGAAAGGAGTGTTTAGAATACCTAAAATGGTATAAAGGGGACTTAAACAAGCGCTTCTTAGAAAAAATAAATGGAATTTTAACTAAAAACACAAGCGTAGTTTATAGTGGACGTGTGCGTTTTTTTGATGTGCAAATTCAGGGTTCAAATCATCTTCCACCTAAGCACGAAGAGGTTAAGAAGCATCTCCTTAATTTATTCGGATGGTACAACACCAATAAAAACAAACTCCATCCTTTTGAATTAGCGGCTATTATTCATGCTAAAATTGCCTGGATTCATCCATTTGAGGATGGAAATGGTCGAACTTCCAGAGCCGTAATGAATTTTATCTTACTGAAGAAAGGTTATCCTATGTTCTTTATTCCTTTTGAAAAGAGAGAACCATATTACCGAGCTATCGAAAAAGCGGATAAAAATGAGTATAAAAGTTATATTACTGAGATGTTGGACCTGATTATAGATCAAATTAGAAGTTACCGATACAAGAAATAAGAAAACTATCTCTATTCTTTTTTTGTTACTACCGGGGGGGGGAGCTTAAATTTATAAAGAAGAAAACAATTCTTATCTCATTATTATAATTAGAGGTGTGTTATGATGAAGATGAAATTAGTATTTAGTGTTGTTCTTATTAGTTTATTATTTGTTGTTTCTAGTTGTGGTAAACCCGGTCAAGGACAAACTAGTTTTGCTGGTCAAGCGATTGCGGGGTTTTCTGATGGAGGATGTGTGGCAGGAAAGTGGTGGTATCAGGATGGAGCAGGGAAGTTGCAAGGACCTTTTGATGGATGTACCGAATATGATAGTGCGGGACAACCGTGGTGTGCGACGAAGACGGTGAGTAAGAATGGTAAACCGGCATATATTTCTGGTAGTAAAGAAACAACGGCATGGCAATATTGTGCTAAAAGTAAAACAATTTCTTTGGCAGTGGTTTCGTGTGCAGGTGGAACTACGTGTGATGGAACGCCTGTGACGGGAACGGATGGTCAAGTTGTATGTGGTACTGATTTACAGAATTGGAAGTGTTCTGCAAAAGGCTGGGTTGGTCAAAAAGATTCTTGCGTTTGTCCCACAACATCAAAACCTGTAACGGGCTATGGGGGAAATCCGCCGTGTACGGATTCGGATGCTCAAGATTTCTTAACGAAAGGAACAGTTATTTCTGCTATGTATCCACAAGGCAAAGAAGATTATTGTTCTGAGGATGGGGTGTATTTATTTGAAGGGATTTGTAATAATAATGAGTATACCTCTATCAATTTAAAATGTAGTGAGTCGTATGGCGCGAGTGCGAAATGTGCAGAAGGGAAATGTGTGCCTCCTAGTACTTCTGGGGGTAGTGGTAGTAGTAGTTCTTCGTCTGGCGGTGGTGGCGGTGGATATAAGAAAGGATCGTGTATTGATTCTGATAATGGTAAAGACTATTGGACCAAAGGGACGTTAACCACACCCAAAGGCGAGCAGTTTACTGATTTTTGCAGCAAGGGAGCAGTTGGTTCTTCTGCGGCAGGCATTAAAGTAGATTCCTCTGATTATGTGTATGAATATTATTGTTTTGATGATAAAACCCAATCCGGCGGTACGGAGATTGTCAAGTGTGATGGTGGATGTAAGGATGGGAAGGGGAGTGGAGGAGTGTGCGGGGAACCAAAGGGAGTCACAGGCTGTTCAGCTTCTTCAGGGGGAGATGCACTGTGGAAAGTTGGTACATCTACAAAGCAGTATGAGAAAGGAAAAACTATACGCGACATAAGTACATTCATTGATGCAGATGATTTTGAGACGTTAGCAGATGGTGCTTGGGTAACAAATCAACAACCAATATTTAAGTATCATCAATATTTATTTTTTGATGATGCATCTGGTACGAGTGAACTTGTGAAATCTGTTAATCAAAATGGTATGAACGGAGATTATTTCTTTGTGCAAAAAGATCATCAAATTGCAAAATATAGGTTGGAATTTATAACCACTGCTCATTCTTCTGTAACGGATTCGACTGGAGCTACTGACACCAATGGCGGGTATTTGGATGATTTCATGAATACAGGCTTAGCGCTTTTTGGAAAACTCTATACTGTGATTTCTGCAGAAAGACCTGATACTAAAAGTCCAGATCAAAGTGTCAAATTAACGTTACAGAGTGGTGCGCAAGTCATCGAACTACGCGATGATCAGATCACCGATAATACGGGAACATATCCGCTTAAGTTAGATGGTAAAGATGTACCTGGAACAAAAGTAATCATTTCTGGCACTGACACTAATGAAACTTTAACTATTTCCACTCTTGAGATAAATATGATGGCACAACAGGATTATTATGTGCCTATGGGTGGCAAGCTCAGCGAGGTGATAAGTACCGCTGGCAATGATAAGAATGTATTACTGGCAGGATTATTAGATATTTCATTTAAAAGTATGAGTGGTACTGTAGCTGAGGTATATATTACTCATTCAAAGATAGATTGTCCTTGTAATCTAGCTACTTCAATTTCGCAATGTATTTTCTATAAAACAACAACATACACTTTTGATGCGTGTTCAGGAAAAATGTCAATAGTACCCGGTCCCCCTTGCGGGAAGGATTATAATGGGCAAAATAATAGTGAATCTGTACTAGTATCAACTCCAAATAATAAATTAGAGATGGCCAATAGCAATGTATCTAGCTCCATGATACGAGGTGAAAATATCCATGATATCTATCCTTCTTTGAGTAAAGATCAACTTAACGCACTCAATGATGGGGGTTGGGTCACCAAGAAGCAAACATTTGGATATACGCAACATCTGTTTTTTGATTCGAGTAGTTGGGGTGACACTAAGGCAAAAACAACAAACGAACTTGTCAAGTATGATCGAAATGATAATGATAACGTTGATGCAGATTATTTCCATATCCCTTCAGGAAGGCAAATTGCACGGTATCGAATGGAATTTACCACTCCTGCCAGCTCTGATATAACTAACAATGAATGGGCGAGTGATGCTCAAGGAGTGTATTTGAATGACTTTAACGGTACAAAATTAAATATACTTGGTGAAGCGTACAATGTCATTTCTGCAAGGAGAGAGGGTACAAATGGAAAAGGTATTCCAAAGAGCATTATTCTGTTGTTAGATAGAGGAAATCATCTCGTGGAGTTTCGTGATAATGATATCACGGATAACAAAGCAATGTATAATTTAAAAGTTGATTCGGAAGATATTGATGGGACAGCGGTGATTATTTCAGGTGTTGAGAATAATGGGAAAGTCTCGCTTAATTTTATCGATGTCAATATGACGGCACAAGACAATTATTTTGTGGGTGTGGGTAAGACATTAAGAGATACCATCACTTCAAAAGGAGATGAAAAACAAATCTTAATGGATAACTTGTTTGATATCGAATACAAAGGCCTCACTTCTGAAAAAACACATGAAATTGGTTTGATAAAAACGTCAGTCAAAGATTATTCTTTGCAGTTATACGATGCCAATGATAACAAAATACTCTCTCCTATTGCTTCTGCCACAGGAGCAGGTAAAATAGCTCTTAAAGCGGACAAAGAGAGTTATACTGATGGCTATGGTTCGGTATGGACCGTTAAGAAAGTGGATGAGAGTAAAATTGTTGTCACACAAACAGCCCCTACAAAAAATTATGATTCGATTAAGCCATCGGACATAACATTAACTCTCACAGGTACAGCTGATGGACAAGTTCGAGCCTCACTTTCTGGTGTAGTATTAAAAATGCCAGACGGCAAACAAGATGTCAGTTATGGATATACTTCTCTTGGCACTGCTTTGGTATACAAACAGCCTATTAATAACCCTCAAGAGTTGCTCTTAATCTATCCACAGAAGCAGAAACTGCCACAGCTCTACATCACGGCGGTGAAGTAATTTCTTTTTTTTCTTTTAGAATTATTTTTACAGTGTAATAGAAGATTCACTCACCCCAGCACGTGGCACAACGGGTAAGGAGGGGGTGTTGTGAATGTGAAACCAAAGAACGATAGTTATTTATATTTCAAAATGTTCTTATAATAAATGAGGAATGATATGCAACAGTGGATGGAGCAGGCTACTGCAGATTTTAAAACGGCACGACATTGTTTTACAAGTAAAGATTATTATGCGGCGGTCGTGTTTGCGCAACAGTGTGCAGAAAAAGCGCTAAAAGCATTGTTCATTTCTATAACTGGAAATTTACCTCCAAAAGTTCATGATTTAGTAGAGTTGGGGCGTCTAGTGGGTGCTCCAAGTGAAGTATATTCTTTGGCTGAAAAATTAACAGTTACTTATTTTTCCTCTCGTTATCCTGGTGCTGCACCGGAAATCCCTGCAAAATTTTATGATCAAAAGAAAGCACGTATACATATAGCCGAAGCGAGGGTGATCCTACAGTGGACAAAAGAAAAGATAAAGTAGTTCGACAGTTTGTTGCAGTAGTTAGGGGTACTATTTCACCTTGTCGAATTATACTATTTGGTTCTCGGGCAAAAGGTGTTGCGAGAAAAGATAGCGACTATGATTTTTTGTTGATTAGTCCGGTGTTTACGCAATGGGAATTTGAGGAAAGAGGAGCAAAGATATATCGTTTGAAACGAGAAATACCTGCGGCGATGGATATTTTATGTTATACTCCTGCAGAATTTGAACAAAAGAAGCAGATGCTTGGTATTGTACAAGAAGCAGTAAAGCGAGGTGTGGAAGTTTGAATATGTTTAACCTGAGTTAAAATATTTTCTTTGAGAATTATTTACACCGTAATAAAAGATTCACTCGCCCCAGCACGTGGCACAACGGGTAAGGAGGGGGTGTTGTACACGATGCGAGGGGCGTAGTGAATGGATTGATCTGAGTTAGTGTAGACATAAGATACTTTTTTGAGTTGAGGAGGAGCATTATTTTGTGGCTGGTATTCTTTATGTACACCGATAATGTGCTGTTGTTCGTTGATGTAGGGACCTCGATGAGTCGGATCGTGTTCAAAGTATAATTCTTGGGTGAGGCCATTTGGACCAAATTCGGCTAATTTTCCCATGCCTAAATGGCCATAGGCGGTTCTTTTGATGATGGCGGTTTTGACTTGAGGGAGAAGGCGAGGAACCATCATGGCAATGGAGGTTTTGTTTCCGGCGTCGTAGGAAGGGATGCGGCCGTTTGTGGAGAGGAAATCTGCAGGGAGGGCTTGTTGTAATAATTGATCTAAATCGGTTTCGTTATGAGGGTCATGATTTTTGAGTTCACCTTTGACTTTAGTGATGGTGCCGTTGACGGTGTTATATAAGAATACACCATCGTCGTCGGGTTGGGAGGAGAGATGACCTAGGAAGCTCTCGAGGGTTGGGACATGGATTGATTCACGAATGCCGGTTTGTTTACGTAGAACAATTTCTCGGGCTTTGTCGAGGATGGTTTCTCCATCATAGACTAATAGTAGGCCTTTGTAGTAAGGGTTTTCGTTTTGTCCTTCAAGAAGAGGAGCGAGATTTAGACCGTGAATTTGACCGTTAGATATATAAGGAAGAGACGCGTTGAGGTTGTGCACATGATAGCGTAGGAGGCTATCAAAGAGGGTGTCATGAGTGACTTGAGGTGACATGTGCTTTATGAAGGCGATATTCTATTTATATGTTTTTGAAGTGTTTCTTTTATTTTTTAGCATTATTTTGGAAAGATTTATTAATAAATAAAACTATTGGTATCACATGGGCTCGGTGGATAGGGAATTGGTATATTTGTACACGGAGAATGCGCGGCTGAAGATTAAAGAGGCGGCAGGAATATTACAGAAAAGTTCGCAGCGGTTAAAGTATTCTTTAGATGTATTAGAGGAAGAGGGGGTGGTGTTTAGCCCGCATACCGTGGTTGATTATTCTTATTTTGGGGTGATGTTGTTTCGGGTGTATTTCAAAGGAGGATATATTGGCGAGTCGGATAAGGTTGAGATTATTAAGACGTTAAAAGAGAATCCTTATGTGATGGCGATGTATGAATTGAGCGGGGAATTTGATTTTGCAATTGAAATTGGTGCTCCTAATGCGTCGAGGTTTAACAAAGAGTTGAAGAAGATTGCAAGTGTGATTCCGACGCTAAATACGTATAAAATTTTGCTCAATGTGGTAACGCATGTGTATCCTAAGATGTATCTTTTGCAAGATGGTTCGCGCGTGTTGGTAACAGAACATGAGAGAATTGTTGGGGGAGATAGATTGGTGCAGCAGTTTTCTGGGCAAGAGATGAGGGTTGTACGTAGTTTAGTTGAGCATCCTACGTCGAGAATGAAGACACTGGCACAGCTCACAGATATGAATATTCGAACGGTGAAGAGTGCGGTGCAAGAGTTGCAGAAGAAGAAAGTGGTGAAGGGGTTTAAGTTTTTATTGAACACGCATCAGTTAGGTATTGAGAAGTTTCGATTATTTTTGCGTCTACATAATTTTAGCCGTGAGCGAGAAGATGCGCTGTTGAAGCATTTGTTATTGACAAAAGAGATTGTGCAGATGAGTAAGACGGTGGGAGATTGGGATATGGAAATTGATATCGAGGCGTTTGATAAAATACGGGTGCGGGCGATTATTGTGGAGTTGCGTGAGCAGTATAAAGATTTGATTGCGGATTTTAATATGATTGAGTTCTATCAATATTTTAAGAAGGCGTATTTGCCAGGGTATGTGTTTGAAGGATGTGGAAAAGAGGAGAAATGAGGTGTTTGTCGTTGTAGATATTTCTTTATTATGATGAGTTTTATCGGTTTATAGAATGTTAGAAATTTTGAGATAATCTCCTGGGTTGGGGACATATGCGGCAATGGGGCCGAGTTGTTGGGATGCTTGAGCGTAGGGCATCTCTTTTCCATTGAACATAACGAGATCGGTATCTTTTGTGGCAAGAAGTTTTTCTAATTCGCTTTTTTGAAAACCGTATATTACAGGGCGGTTTGATGCACAATATCTTATAGAGAATTCTGTGCCATCTTGTAGAGTAAGCTGCGTGCTCATAATTTATATGGGGAGGTTGGGATATTTATAATTTTCGCTAAGAGAGTATATAGACTGGTTAAACTGTAGAGCGGTTAGGAAGTGAATGTGTTCTTTTCCATTAGTTTTATAAAGAATTAGCTCAAAATGATTTTTAATGGCATTTTTAGATCCAGTATTTAATCCGGTGTTTTTACCTCTGTTAAATAAGAGTCCGTTTTTAGGAATTTTAGTGTTTTCGCTTCTTATTACGTTTATTGTGACGATTGCGTATAAGTATTTGAGTAATCAGGTGGAAATGAAGCGATTGAAGGAGGCGCAAAAAGATTTTCAAGATAAGATGAAGGCGGTACGTGATAAACCTGAAGAGATGATGAAAATTCAAAAAGAAGCGATGGCAACGAATTTTGAATATATGAAGCATTCCCTGAAGCCAACGTTATTTACGATGATTCCTATTTTGATTATTTTTGGCTGGATGGCGGGACATATGGCGTTTGAACCGATTTTTCCACATGAGTCGTATAGTGTTACAGGTGTGTTTAAAGAGGGGATTACGGGCAAAGTGATGATTGTAGTTGATGATAAAACAGAGGTACTTAATGGGGTGGAACAAGAGATTAAAGGTAAAGAAGCGATATGGTCATTGCGTAGTGCAACAGAGGGGGAGCATACCATTACAATAAAACAAGCTGATGTTGTGCAGAGTAAGATGATATTAGTCTCAACCAGATTGGAAACGGCGGATGCGTTTACATTGTTTGATCATTCAGATATTGAGCAGATTAAAATCAATTATAATAAGTTGAGACCACTGGGCAATACGTTTAATTTGTTTGGATGGTATCCGGGATGGCTGGCGTGGTATATTGTGTTCTCGATTGGGTTTAGTATTGGCTTGAGAAAAGTGATGAATGTGTATTAGCTGTGTTAGGCACGGCCAAATTCAAAGAGTTTTTTGAGAAAGTAAGAGGTTACGTCTTTTTCCTCATATAATTCTTTTACGGCGGCGTTGTAATAGCGAGAGGATGACATAGCATTGATTGTTTCATGGAATTTATCCATTTCTAGGCTTATGTTTTGAACAATACGATTTTTTTCTTGTTTGATGAGTGTTTCTAATTCTCTTTTGGCAAAGTGACGAGTGAGTTTTTCGTCAGGGAGTTCATAGATTTCTATACTTTTTTTTCTTTTTACTTTGTATACAAAAGGGTTGATGATTTGTTCACTTGGTTGTGGCATTTTTTCCCAGAATGCTTTATCGAAATCAATGATTACAAATTCTTTTTTTGGTGTTACAATAATATTATATCCATTATCACAATCGTTAAGAGAAAGAAAGTTTGTGAGTACGCTTAGACGAACTAATTCTCTTTTCCAATGAGGGTGAGTGAGAAAATCAGGTTGTATGTTGTATGCATCAATGAGATTAATCCCTTTCACTTCTTGTTCTATTACTGAGTTTTCAGAGAAGAAAAAATTGGGTTCTTTTCTTGTTGCTAAAGCGTAGAGAAAGCCGATATAAATACGATTTAAGTTAATTTCTTTTACGTAGATAGACCCTATTTGAGTGGTTATTTCTTCTTTTTTTCCTTTCTTTTCATTTATTAAACGTTCGTATGTTACTTTTATTGGCAGGGTACTACCTTCAATCATATATTCTCGGTTGCGTATCTGTAAATCTTCATTTTCTTGCAGATGGAAAAATTTTCTTCCTAGTCGTTCACATGCGGCTTCGATTTCTAGCAGTTCCTTCTTGTCTTGATTTATTACGGGCCAGGTTTTGTATTCTAATGGGATGGTATTAGGAAGAGTATGGGGTTTCTTCCCACGTATGGCATAATATGAAGGAAAACCATATCTTTCTGAGAGGAAGATTTTTCTTTTTTGGAAGAGTTTTTTAGTTGCGCCGTTAATTCGAATTAAATCTTCAATGTATTCTAATGCTTTTTTTGGCTGAGTCATTTAGGGTATTTTAGGGGGGTTTCTTTTTAAATTTTTCATTACTTTTTTGTAGTTATATGTTCTTTTGTGGGATACGAAGTGATGCCTCTAGAATTTTTTCCCGCAAAATCTTTATAAATAAAGCGTTATTTTAGGTAATAATCCTCAGTGGTAGGAAAATCTGGAGGCGACTCGGATCGGTTACTTATGAATTATGGAAGTATCTGATTTCTTGTTTCTAGATTGGTTAGATGGTTGATATGACAATAGTTAAAAAATAGATAATGAAAGGTGAATATAATGCCAGCAGGAAAATATAAGTCAAGAAGTTTACGAAGAATATTTGTACGAACACCGGGAAGTCGTGTGACGGTGCATTATCGAGCGCGAAAACCGAAGAAGGCGCATTGTGCGCAGTGTGGTGTGCAGTTAGCAGGTGTGCCACGAGGAGGACCTGCGGCTATAAGTAAATTGCCTAAGACACAAAAAAGACCAGAGAGACCATATGGTGGTGTGCTTTGTTCGGGATGTACAAAGAGATTATTACAATTGAGAGCGAGGGGAGTACAATGAGTTTATTTGAATCAGGAAGGATGTGTGTGAAGATTGCGGGCAGAGATGCAGGACGAAGGTGTGTTGTGGTTGAGCAACTGGATAGCAATTCTGTTTTGGTTGATGGTAATGTGCGACGTCGCAAAGTGAATATCTCGCATCTTGAACCATTGGATGAAGTTGTGAATATTAAATCTGGTGCGAGTCATGAGGTGGTGACGCGAGAGTTTGAAGCACGAGGACTGCCTGTGTGGGTGACAAATCCCAAGCAAGTTGGGGCTCGAGCAGTTATGGTACGAAAAGCTTTGCAGAAGAGTGCGCAAGTTGGGGCAAAGCCGGCTGAGAAGAAAGCAGTTAAAGAGAAGACGGCTGCTCGTGCGAAGAAGAAAGAATAAGTTCTATTTTTTTCTTTGTTTTTCTTTTATCTACTTATTCGCTTATTCTTCATTTTTTCAAATAGTTTTTCTAGATTTAATTCAAATGTAACAATAGGCATGGTAATATTCCTGTTGGTGAGGATTTGAGGATGAATTTCACCAATGGTGCCAATTGATTCGTTGTTGAGAAGAATGGAACCTGCGCGGCCGTTGATGAAGAAGGGGTTGGTTGTTTCTTTTATATTTATTTTTATATCTAGCAGAAGGCAGAGGGCGTCAAGGATTTGGCGGATTTCTGTCAAATCGGCGGTTTCGTGGGATAGAGAAACACAGAGGGTTTCTGTTTCTACAATGCCTGTGTCGGTGGAATTTTGTGTGTCTTTTTGAAAGATTCTGCCGATTTCAAAGATTTTTTGCGGGTATTCATGGTGTTGATTTTGAGCGGAGATTTTGAGCAGGCTGGGAATGACGGAGTTGCGCAGTGTGTTGAAGTCGCCGACGGCGTTTTTGAGGGTGATTGGTGGAGTGAAGATTTGAGTGGCGGTGGATTGAATGGGTTGAGGAGATATTTTGTGATTTGGTTGATTCTGTGGTTGAGGTAGAGAGCTCATTTGTTGGGTGAGTTCTTGCTGCATCATGAGATGATAGCTTTTGACTTCGAGCATGTTTAATCCAACGAGAATGTGGCGAACTTTGGTGAGAAACGTTTCTAGAGCTGCTTCTTGGCCAATAGTTGCGACGTTGGGTATTTCTTCTTTGAAGTTTTCATACCCATAGGCGATGGCGATGTCTTCCATGAGATCTACTTGGTGGAGGATGTCGTTGCGGTAACAGGGGATGAGAACGGTGTTCTTTTGATAGCCATAGCCCATGCGTTCTAGGAGCGTTTTGAAGTCTTTTTCTTTGAGTTGCAGGCCAAGACGCAAGTTGATGTATTTCTGATCGAGTTTGATTGATCTTGGCGTGAAGTTGGGAGTGGTGATAGTTTTGGTTGGGTAGATGATGTCTAGGGAGTAGGCAGTGCCACCCATATCAATTAGTGCGGTTGTTATGATGTTGAGTGCAATTTGGACATTATGAAGATCTGTACCAGAGCATTCGATGAAGACATCTTTGGTTTGCGGTGTGACTTTACCGCTTTGGTGTGAATTTGTAAAAGGAAGCATGGAGAGAATATTATTTTTTGCATCGATGAAGAAGGGATATTTTGTCCACTCTTTTGTTATGTTGGCGTAGGCTTTGCCTTTAGGATGCAGGAGAGGAATCTGATTTGCGCAGAGAATTTCGTTGAAGCCGAGAGGTTGGAATTCAATTGTTTTAGGGTCTTTGGCGATGTAGTGAATAGGGAACGTGATGGCGTTGAGAGGATAGATGCCGTAGCCTGATTTTTTTCTATTTCGGCCGTGAGTGGTGGCTAGTTTTTCTTGGATTTGCATGAGTTCACGGATTTTTTCATCGTTGAGTTTAAGATTTTTGATGATGGCGCAGGCGGTGTAGGGGCGCATCGCCACAGATTTGTCTACTTTCACGTTGAGGTTACTTTTTTGGAGTGTGTATTTTCTTAATCCGGTTTTGACGCCAATAAACGAAGAGAAGGCGCGAGCAAAGCCTTGTTCTGAGAGCATGTCGGGGCGGTTGGGGAAGATTTCGACGTTAATTTGGTTTCCTTCAATTGATTCTAGGTCTGTTCCGAGCATACTGATGCGGTCTTTGAGCTGTTCTAATGTGAGGGATTTACCTACGAGTTGTTCAAAGATGGTTTTGTTGAGGGTTACGGTGGGCATGGTATATTTCTTTTCTATTTAACAAACGCGATAGCACGACAGGGTGAGCCGTCTCCTTGGGTTATTTTAAGAGGAAAGAAGTGAATGGTTGATTCTTTTCCGATGAGCTCTTTTAGATTCATTAGATTTTCTATAATGAGGATATTTTTGGGCAAGAGGATTTTGTGAATGGGGTAGGGGTCAGTATCAGGGCTTAGTGCGTCAACGCCGATGGCTTTGATTTTTAATTTTACCAAGTCTTGTGCTACATCTTCTGGGATATATTTTGTTCCTTGGTAATATTCTTTATAACAGTTATCTGATTGACCTGTCAAAAAGAGTACAACACTATTTGAATTTATTTTTTTATCTTTGAGGCAATCTTTAGTTATGGCTTTTTTTCGTACATCAATTAAGACAACTTCCCCCATAAAATGATCTAGAGCAAATTGGTCTAGGTTTTTCCCACCAACTACCATATGTATCGGCGCGTCGATATGGGTGCCACAGTGAGTGTTACAACTAATATTTTTTTTACTATAACCATCTTGTTCTACTCTAGCAATATCTTCTATGTGAATTCTTTCATCTCCGGGATAGGCAGGAGTTTTGTTGTCCAGAGGCATACTTAAATCGATTATTTTCATTTGGAATGGGCTTTTATTTTCTCTCTTTATTTTCTTTTTTTTGATTAATTTACTATATTTATAGGTTTTCTCTTTATGAATGCTTCTACTGTTTCTATGATTTGATGGGGCATATTTTCAAAAAATGCTTCATGTGTAAATGAGGCCATGTGGGGTGTGAGTATGACATTATCTTGTTTATAGAGGAGATGATCTTTTGGGATTATGTTTCCACAATCTAGTGCAGCACCATATATTTTTTTTGTTTGCAATGCGTTGGTGAGCGCATCTATATCAATTATTTCTGGTTGAGATGTATTAATGATAATGGCGTTGTGTTTCATGAGATTTATTTCTTTTTTTGCAATCATATTTTTTGTTTTGGGATTGAGTGGAAGATGGAGAGTGATTATATCGCTGGTTTTGAGAAGTTCAGGGAGAGATACTATTTTTACATTGGTTACTTTTTTTTGACTTCTACTGTAGGCAATTACTTTCATACCTAAAGACTGGGCTATATTTGCGACAGTTGTACCGATGTTTCCCAATCCAATGATGCCTAGAGTTTTTCCTTTGAGTTCGAAACCAATGAATTGTTGATGTTGTGTATTTCCTGGGTCGAGTTCGAGGGGATGTTGGTGCATTAGTCTGTCGGCTAACGTGATTTTTCGATTTATGGCAAAGAGTAGGGCTAGGGTAAATTCGGCTACGGTTTGTTTGGAAAATCCTGCGACATTGGCAACTTTTATCCCTAACCTGCTTGCAGTTTTAAGATCTACATTACTATAGGAAATGCTGTTGAGAACAATTAATTTGATATGTCTTGCACTTTCTAATACTTTTTTATCGAAGGGGGTTATAAATTGGTCTACAATGACAATGTTTGCATCTTGCAGGCGAGCTATAGCTTTCTGCTCGGAATCGGTGTCTTGGTATACACTCACTATTCCTATTTTTTTAAGTCTAGTGAGATGTTGTTCATTGAAAAAACATTCATGGAGGATTACGATGTTCATGTTGGTTAAAATATATTCCTATTTGATGAGTACTTTCATTTCTCTGAGTTGTTTGAGGTCGTTTTTGTATAAGTCACGGATGTCGGTAATGTTCCAGTATTCGCCTATGATTCTGCCCATACCTTGACCCCAGGCTAGGACGGGGCAGTCAAAGCCAAGTAGAGGGATAACGACTTCAGGGCGGAAGATGCCGGCGCCACCGAGTTCGACCCATTGTTTTTTGATGGGATGAAATACATCAATTTCTAGGCTTGGTTCGGTGTAGGGGAAGTGGGCAGGACGCATTCTTATTTTTTCATAGCCCATTTTTTGATAGAATTCACGAATGTAGCCTTTGAGATGTTGGAGGTTGGCATGAGGGTCGATGACAATACCTTCGACTTGATAGAATTCAAATAAATGTTTCCAGTCGAGTGCTTCGTTGCGAAAGACTTTACTTACGGCGAAAAATTTGGCAGGAAGATCAGCAGGTTTTAATTTGGCAAGTGTTTGTGCGGAGAGAACGGTTGTGTGTGTGCGCAGTAAGATTCGTTCTGATTCTTCTTTACTAAATTTATACTGCCAGCCGGTGGATTTTGTGTTGGCACCGGTTTCATGGACGGCTTTGATTTTGTTGAAGAGTTGTGTGGGAAGCTTTGCTTTACCTTCGAGATAGAATGTGTCTTGCATTTCTCGAGCGGGATGATCTTGCGGTACGAATAGGGCATCGAGATCCCAAAATGCGGATTGGACATAATTGCCGCTCATTTCTTGGAATCCTAAGTCAAGCCAGATGCGTTTGATGTATTCAAGGGCTTCGTTGTCAAAATGAATTTTGCCGGGATGAATGGCGGGGACGTTTATTTCGACATCATACGAGCGGAAGGTTTGTTTTTTCCACGATCCCGTCTTGAGCATTTCTTTGGTGAGGCGGTTGGTAACTTCTTTTTTAAGGTCGGGATGTGAAGCAATTTGTTGGCCGTCTTTGGTGAGAGCGGCGGTGGTGATTTTTTGTTCTTCTACTCTGAGAAATTCTTTGCGGTGTTTGAGTTCTTCGAGAGCGATTTTTTCAGTAGTATTGAGAGAGGAGAGATCACGGGGAAACGTCGTTTGCAGAAATTGTTCTTCTAATGATGGTTGTTTGAGGTGTTGTTTGCCTTGTGCGGTGATTTTGATTGAGAGTTCTTTGTCTTTTTGCAATTCTATGGCCGCTTTACGTTTGAGCAAGCCAATACAGGCGTTGAGTTCTTCGGTTGAGAGGGAGGTTTTTTGAGCAATTTGGGAGAGTGATTGATAGGTGTCGCTGAGAGATTGAAGAAATATTTTTTCAGGCAGGCCATGTTGTTTATATGTTTGGCCGTTTTTATCCAACGAGATGATTTCTTTTTTTTCAGTATGTAGATGAACTAGATTTTTGTTTTCTAACCATTGCAATGCGCGCATTACTTCAACTTCTTGGAGTTGCGCGGCGTGAGAGAGTGCATGGAGTTCACCGGTTTTGGTTATAAGCGGGAGAACTTTACGTTCAAGGGGATGTAATTTGGCAATAAGAGAGATAATTTCCATTGTGTTTAGAAAAGAAATGAGCTTTATAAAATTATCTTGATAGGTGGAGGGATTTTTCAAGAAGATGGTTCTTAAATGATAGAAAATGTAATGAGAAAAAAAAATAAAAACAAAAAGATAGGTTTTTTATTGAGTATTTTTGCTATTGTCCCAAACGTTATCAAAGAGCATATCCATAGCGGAGGTGAAGTAAGGTGTTTTTACCCACACACCTAAGTCATACGATGGATGTACTTCTTTGTCGTCAAGAGTCATGAAAACCATATCTTTGCCATCAACAGTTACAAAACGGGAATTGATTTTATCATTGTGTTTGATGTCAGCGATACCTCGCAATGAATCAACTTGTTTTTTGTTGTCTTTGGTAATTGGTGCGGCAATGCGGATTCTCACACCTTTTTTCTTGGCTTTTTCTAAGCTTGCTTTCAAACCTTCTGCTTTACGCATGAAACCTTTTTCAGTGGTTACGATGTTAACACTTTTTTTCGCATCTTTGATTAACAAGTCTAAATGGTTGTAGAGGTTATTTCTTCCTCGCAAGCAACCGCTCATCTCTGATGGGTCCACTAAAGCAATGCCATTAGTGTGCAGACTCTCAAGTTCTCCCAAGAGGGGTGAACCTTTTACCGTGTCAAGCCGCTTGATTTTTTCTAGTGCGTCGTTGTTCATATTTTTCTTTACACGGTCAACAACTTCACTAGGTGGAATGGCAATATATTTGATGGGTTTGCCCAATTTCATTATGACAAAGCCTTTCTTTTCTAATGATTCTAGAACGTCATAACTTCTTGATCTGGGAACATCAGCAATATCAGATAGTTCTCCTGCGGTGGAAACACCTCTGCTTAATAATGCGGCCCATAATTTTACTTCGTATAAATTTAGGTCGAAGTACCGGCGTAATTTACTTAATAGTTCGTCTTTTACAATCATTTTTAAAACCCCCTCCTTTTTATAAATGAGTATTATATTTTTTTGTTACTTAATCATCAGTATATTCCACTACTATTAAAAGGTTGTGGTTTTGCAACGTATAGGTGCGGGTGTTGTTTTCTGTTAATATTTACACGATATATTTTTATTTTTCTTTGGTGTTTAGAAAAATAATTTGTTTATATATGTTTTCTTTTTCGGGCCGTTTAAGCTTTACCTATTTATCATTTTGTGAGAGATCTTTTACTTTTACCAAGATAAGTTGTATCGCAGAATAGCGGCAATGCCCCCCAGGCCATCTAATTTTTTACCTCCGTCATGTTCTGAGGAAATAATGTGCACTTTTCCTTGGTTACTGTCAATTATTTTGAGAAGAAGATCTAATTCTTGGTATTTTTGTTGTTGCCTTAGGTGTTGAATGCAATTTTCAGTGATGAGGAGAGTTTTGATGGCGCCACTTTCGCCTGCCGATTTAACTTCTTTAAACCCATATACAGCTGGTCCGTTTTTACTAATTGCGCTTAACAATTCTTCTACCAATAACTGCTCTTCTCGGCTACGTGAAGTTTGAAGAGTGTTTTTGAGTTCGGGGCTTTTGAGCACTTCATTGATGGATGTTTCAGAGATGTCAGAACAAGTTGCTGGAATAATTTTTGTTTTTAATTCTGGTTGGTTTATTTTTTTTATCAAGTCTTCTTTATAGAATGCAGGTGAGGCAATGATAATTTTTTCTGGATGAAAACGTTGGTTATATGATTCTAGCAGGGAGATTATTTCTTGATGGAAATCTTTTTTGATTTCAATGGTTTGGGCTTTTTTTGGAACGTCGCCTTTCAATGAGAGGATGATTTCATACCCTCTAGTCTTGGTGAGGGCGAAGAGTGATTCTTCTCTGTCAAATAAGCAGAGGAGGTAGGAATATTTTTTTTCCGTTGCTTCTTGAAGTTTTTGTTTATGGTGTGA
>JAHFQW010000007.1:38516-60999 GCA_023259115.1 archaeon | reverse complement strand
TATTTTTTGCACGTAATAATTCTGCACCATACCTTTATAAAAAATAGGGTTTTTTTGTATATTTTAAGAGATATTAGGAGGATTACACTATGAAAACAGAACAAAAACAAGAAGCAGTCAAACAGGAACCAATCAAACAAGAAGCAATTAAGACGGGCGATGTTGTGGCTTTACAATATACGGGTACGTTATCCGATGGCAGTGTATTTGATACATCTGAGGGTCGTGCGCCGCTGCAATTTGAAGTAGGTGCAGGTGAGGTGATTCCTGGCTTTGAGAAAGCTGTGGTTGGGATGAAACAAGATGATGAAAGAACGTTTACGATTAAGTCGGAAGAGGCGTATGGACCTATTCGAGCTGAATTAACTCAAGAAGTGCCTAAAGATAAATTACCTAAAGAGATGAAACCAGAATTAGGTATGCAGTTATTATTACAAGGCCCACAAGGGGAACGAGTACCAGTAACCATTGCCAAAGTGAATGAGAATACGGTGACAATTGATATGAATCACCCATTGGCGGGAAAAGATTTGACGTTTAAGATTAAGATTGTGGGTGTCAATGATGAAGAATTGATGAAAGCCAATGAGAGTATGTCTGGTGGCTGCTGTGGCGGAGGAGGATGCGGCAGTGGTGAGAAAGCAAGCAGTTCTGGAGAGGGTGGATGTGGCTCTGGTGGTTGCGGATCGGGCAGTTGTGGCGAGGGTGGCTGCGGTTCAGGATCATGTGGATCTAATGATTGCAGTGATGAGGAAGAAGGGATTGATCATACGCAATAGGTTTTTTACTGGATTTATATTTTTTATTTCTGATTTAAATTATATTCTCTTTTGAGCTGTGGTTCAATGATAATATGGGCTTGGTATTCTACACTTCCTCTTATAACATATTCTTCATCATAGGCATCAGCTACTGACATCTGGTCGAATGCTACTTTTTTGGCTATGCGCCAACTTGTTTCTATACCTCCAAGATAAAAGCCAATAGGGGTATCATTTTCCTGTTTGGCGTGCGCTAATTCAGAGATGAGAGTGGAAACTGTATCAATAGGAAGAAGTTGAATAGTATTTGTTGGAAATTGATAATGTCCATACTTAGGTGTATTAGAAAACATATTTATTCCTAATCCAAATTTGAATTGGATATAAGGCGCACCACATTGGGTTTCAAGTTGCCAAAGAGTTTGATACAGCGTAGGATTAAGTGGTTGTTGAAGTGGCATGGGCATGTATTCTCCTTCTAGATATTCTTCTAATGAGTTATATTTTTTTACTTGCCGTTCACGTTTGAGTGCGTCTTGTGCATCCATTTCCATAAGCCAATTAAATACGTTCTCTTCATCCATTGATGTAAAATCAGGACAGGTTATTGTCGTTTGATGTGTACATCCATTCACCATTCCACTTTTTAAAATATCAAGACGTTCTTGAGGTGACATGACCTCTTTTCCGGCTAAATAGTTTAAGATATGAGTTGTTTGCGGATCAGAATGTGTATATTCTATTTGGCCGTTATGAAAATCTGCGGTGACGGTGTTACGTGTACGGTAATGATTGGCGATTGTTGCACCCACAAGTATGGCAGCGGCTGCAATGGCTATTTTTGCGGCTTTTATACTTTTTTTTAGGAGGCTCATGGAGGGGGTAAAGTGTGCTTTAGTTATAAATGTTTCTATTTTTATTACTTTTAAGTAATAATTTTAATGGAGGGAGAAGAGGATGAGGAATATTTTATGCTAAACCTAATGCGCGCAGCCTATCATTTCCTGCTCTTTTTCGAAAATCTTCCCCACGTACTTGAACTTCAAGACAAACACTATGGGCAAGCCGGCTTACGAGTCTATTTCGTTCGCCGGGTTCAATTGCACTAAATATTTCTTCAAAGGTATAATTTGCGGTTGCGGTAAATGGAAGAATGGGATGGTTTCCTTCGCCAGTGCGTGTGTAAATGATTTCTTGATACAGTGCAAGAAGGGTTCTTTGGTCTTGCGGGGATAAAGAATGGTCAATAATAGGTAATTCATCTATGTAGAGATCTCTTGTTTGAAGAATTAATTTTCTTGCTTCTGTATCTATGGTTCTGTTTTGGTTTATCAAATCTTTAAAGTGAATTAGAGCAATACGCTGGGGGGGATAGGCGTTACATGCCTGCTCTATCTCTGTTTGTATTGTTCCTTTAATTTGCCCATATGGCGTGTCTTGGGTAAAAGTTGCCGTAGCCATCTCAACGAATTTTTGTTGTATTTCTTGTATTTTTTTTATTTTTTTGAGTTCTTTTGTGGTAGAATTCTGTTTTGCGTTTTCTTTTCTATATTCTCTGAGTAGGGAGGCGATTGGTTGTTGTTGCGCTTTGAGCAGCTCTTCAAATGGTTGAATGTATTTTGCAATGATGGGTTTGATTACGTGCACTTGTGCCTCAAGCATGGAGGTGTAGCGATGAGTTGCGGCGGCGATGAGCATATGGGTTTTTCCTACGCCATTGGTTTTTGAGGTAAGTAAAAGTCCATCTTGTGCTTTTTTTAATGCGATAATAAGAGGTTCATTTGGCTCAATTAATGTTTCAAAATGTTTTGTTGGGAAGTAGTCATCACGAATGGTTGGACTGACATAAAAATAAGAGGGTTTTACACCTGTTGTTAGATTGTGTGCTTCTACACGATGCTCATGATAACTTGGTGCTCTGATACTGCTAAAAATAAGTGACTGGAGATAATCTCGAGCGCTGCCTAGAATGATATTAGAGAGAGGTATTTTCTGGCGTTGATACCACTCTTTAATTTCTTGCTCTTTCCATTTGCTATCAATTTGGTATGCGGCATCCTGACCGGGGATATACCAAACATCTTTCTCTACTTCAAACGCAGGAGTGGGAATGTTGGGCGGATCAACGAGGGTCTGATTATCTTCATTAGAATGAAAAATAATGATACCTCTGCTTTGGTGAATGTGTGGAACATATGCTCGAGGATTATGGAATATATTTGGTGTCCGATAGGTCTCTGAGAGAAGGTCGCTCAACGCAGTAGTTTGTTGTGGAGTTAATCCCCAAAGATTACCACAGGTTTCTGCAACAATATGTTCAATAGAAAAATGTTTTCCAAGCTCCACTATTTTATTAGAGTAGGCAGTCTGTAATGGATTTCTCATTAGAAAGTGAATCTATTACTGTTTTTAAAAAGCTATTGATGATTTTAGGGAAGAATGCTTTTTATACAAGTTCGTTTTAGTAATACTGATGGATATTCCTAAAGATAAACTAGTACTTATCTTATTTTGTATGCTGATACCTCTCTTTTTATTGTTATTGTCCTATAAAGTGGTGTTGGCGGTGAGTTCTGTGACGGCACAACAAGGTGTGTGGATGAATTATTTTTATTATAATGCTACGATGCCAGGTAATTATACGGCTTTGGAGAGGTCGCATATGCAGGATGTGAAATCGGTGTTGTTAGGAGCAAAATTACTATTTGAGGTGTTGTTCTTTGTTATGGCAATACTTCTGTGGTATTTAATACAGCAGCAGAAATGGCAAGATGCGGTATACTATGGCGGATTAGCAACGCTTATTTTGGTTGGATTTATTCTCTTGGGTCTTCTGATTAATTTTAATTTAGTGTTTACATTATTTCATAGTCTATTTTTTCCTCAGGGAAATTGGCAGTTTGCGGCAGATTCGCTGTTGATTCAGACGTTTCCGCTTGATTATTTTATATCAATTAGTCTACGAATATTTGGGCTAACGTTAGGGTTGGCGATTGCTATGGTAGTTGTAGGAAAAGCGGCTTGTAAGAGGAAATAGAAGCATTTTTATAGTAATAGGGATATTCTTTTGATATGAATTTTGCAATCCAGTGGGTTAAACGACTCCTCTTTGGCCTGATTGGTTTAGTTGTGCTTGTTATTATCTTGGCGCTTATTTTTAGTTCATTGGTGTTACTTATCCCGATTGTGATATTGTTAGTGGCGATTGGTATTGTGATTAGTCTATTTCGCCACGCGGGTAAAATTACCAAAAAAGAGAAGAAGAATTATGTAGATGTTGAGTATAAAGTGCAAAAGTAATCTTTTTATTTTTTACTCTTATCATTAATCTTAATCAAAAAAGAGGCAAGAGATGAAACCACTTATTTTAATTAATTTTAAAACATATCAGGAATCAACTGGAGAGAGAGGTATTCTTTTAGCTCAAAGAATCGCTAAAGTTAAAAGTACCAGATTTGATATTGCGATTGCGCCTTCTACTTTATTATTACAGAAAATTACGTCTTGTATTAAGAAGCCTATTTATATTTATGCACAACATGTGGATTCGGCGGGGTATGGCGCGCATACAGGACATGTTTTGCCAGCTGATGTGAGAAAAATGGGTGCGAGAGGAACAATTCTAAATCATTCCGAGAAGAAATTAACGTTTACAAAATTGAAAGAAACGGTTGGGGTGTGTAAGATCGTGGGGTTGAACGTGGTTATTTGTGCATCGACGCTTGAGGAAATTAGAAAAGTTGCGGTATTAGAACCAGAATATGTGGCGTATGAGCCTTGGGCGTTAATTGGAGGAAATGTTTCAGTGACGAATGCAAAACCAGAAGTGATTTCTGAGGCGGTAAAAATCGTACAAAAAATAAGTCCAAAAACACGATTATTGTGTGGGGCAGGAGTGCATGGTAGAGAAGATTTAAGAGCAGCGTTGAGATTGGGAGCGGTGGGTGTGTTATTGGCGCATGCGGTGGTTGAGGCTAAAGATTCCAAGAGGTTTTTAGAAGAGATGATGAGGTAGATTATTGCTCATACAAATTGTTCTGCTTTTTCTCGCGTAATGTATGAGATGCTCTTATCACTTCACATTTACAATCATTTTCTGTGTATTCCCATATTGCTTTCCTTTGGCCATTACATTGACATTGTAAATATACTGTCCTTTAGGCGCATCGAGTGGAATAGAGACTAAAATCCCTGAACTGGCATGGTCATTTTCTTTGATGGTTAATGGTTCAGAATTATATAAGACCCACGAGAGGGCTTTTTCGGAATTGGGAGGGAGGGTTTGGTCGATTCCCAGAGAATCAATTATTTTGGCTACAGTAACAGTAATACTAAATTGATCGCCAAAATTCTCTGCATCAATATTGAGAATGCCTATGCCAAACGTATGATCTTCACCTGCAATAATGTCGGCGGTTTGTAGGGGCAGTGCCACTTGTTTTCCTTGGTCGACTAATAAATGTTCTAGTTCGGTGTTCGTGCGCTCATCTAATTTGCCCTTGAGATCTTCCGCTCCGCCAACAAATTTGTAGAGTAAGGTTATACCGGAGCCGAGAATGACTAAAGAGATGATGATGATGACGAGGGTGTTCATGGAGAGTTCAATGGCGGCTTTTTTATCAAATTGGTTACGTTTATTGAATGAGGCCATTTTCTTCAAATGATGAGGGTTTTTCTTCATATAACTGATTTAAGAGAGAAAAGTTTATAAATATCTGTTGTCATTTAGTAGTTATGGCATTAGAACGATTACTGTTTACTTTGCGTACTCATATGATTACTAGCTTGGCTGGTTCTGTTCTTTCGCTTGGGGCTTGTGGTTCTAATTCAAATAGTTGTAGTGTGGATAAAGAGTGTCCAGGTGATTTAGTGTGTGAAAATCATCTGTGTGTTTCTGGTTCTTCTGTATCTACTGAAGTCAAAAATGATGCAGGTGGGGGAGATATGCTTTTTTTTGATGAGAATACCCGCAAAACGGGGTCAAAATCAGCTGTTTCTGAGCAAAGTGTGGGAGGGATTGTGCAGAAGAGCGGGAATACGAATGAATTAGGTGAGATTTATTTTACAGATGAACAAACAGGGGACCCTGTTACGATTGTTGTAAAAGATAAGAATACGGGTGAAAAGATAAATAATGCGGGAGTGACGTTTTTGGATGGGAAGGGCTTTGAATTATTTCAGGTTTATAAGCAGGGATATGTTCCGGCGTTAGGAGTGTATGCACATAATTCAGAACATGAAATTGATTTAGTGAATGAGAATTATAATAGTTTAACGATTTTTTCTTATTATTTTGATAAAAATCCACAAGAGTATAATGCGTTAGAGAAGTATGAAGCATGGGCGGGAAATAATTATTTATATGTACGTTGCAGTACAAAAGAGGAAATGAAAAAAGGACAAGAGTGGTATGCAAAAGGGTTATCTTATTTTTTTTCGTATTATTTGGGAGGCGTAGATGCGAGTAAAGTTTGGGGCGCGCTTAGTTTTGTATTGGAAAAACTAGGTGCGGCGGAGAAATTAGAGTTGTACGATAATTTTCCAGATGAAGTGTACCATATCTATCAAGCGGCTAATTTTACTGGCCCGGTGTATCTAAAAGGAGCGAAGATGAGTAAAGAGATTTGTAATGATGGGATAGATAATGATTGTGACAAGTTCATTGATGGAAAAGATAGTGATTGTAAGACGACTTCGACGTGTACATCCCATTATATTACCATATGTAATAATAACAACGTGCAGTGGAAAGATAGTTGTGGAAAATTAGAAGAAGTAATGAAGCAGTGTTCCACAACACAACTATGTGAAAATTCACAGTGTGTGGAGAAGAAGCCGACGTGTACACCTCAATCAACTAAAATCTGTTACAATGGTGATGTGTATTGGCAGGATAGCTGTGGGAAAATGGAGGGGATGGTACAGAGTTGTTTATCGAACCAGATGTGTCAAAATGGGCAGTGTGTAGATACTTCGCAATTTATTGATTTAGGGAATGGTACTATACAAGATACGAAAACAGGGAATATTTGGCAGAAAGATTCTCCCACCCTGAAATTTAATATTGATGATGCTGATTCTTATTGTAATAGCTTAAATTTAGGAGGATCGAGTAATTGGGTTTTGCCATATATGAGTGAACTCAAATCAATTTCTTCAGCGTATACAAATTTTCAAGGTCAAAGTAAAACTTCTTGTGGTTTTCCAGGGGTATTTAATGCGAGTTGTGGTCTATATTGGTCGGGAGAGAATTGCGTAAGTGCTCCGGGCACCTATGGCTCTCTTCCTTTTATTTCTTCTGGATCAATAGCAGTAAATTGCCAAGATCCAACAGTACAAAATAGAATACTTTGTATTAAAAATTAGTTGTTAATGAATAACCTAAGTAGTTTACTAGATTTAAAAAAAAATTATACCTATCGCCAAATCTCATATTCTTTGATGATTAAAATCAAGAAGAGAAGTAAGATGACTGCACCTGCGATCATATACCAAATGCCGGCCATGATATTGGATTGGCTTAATGATTGATACATGCCCCAGCCCATGATGATAAAGCCTAACCAGAGGAATTTGTCTAAGACTAATTTCATTATTTCAAATTCTTGTGCATCGGTCATACGCTTTTTTGATTTTGCCATGTGTACTATCACCCATTAGATTTATGATGTTTTTATGAAAAATGTACGGGAGTCGAATTCTTCCCCACCCTCTGCTTTTTTAACAATTATTTTATACAAATAGTTTCCTGTTTTATCAGGTGCGGTAACGGTTACAGGGAATACTCTTGATTCACCAGGTTTTAACTTTTGTGGACTATCATCCCAACTAATTTTAGCTTTGACGTCAACTGCGCCATTTTTGAAGGGAAGAACTTCTTCTGATTTAAAATCGGGAAAGTCTGCTCCAGATTTTACTTGAAAACCAATAATGACTTCAACGGGACTGTCTTCGGTATTTTTCAAACCGATTGCTTGTACGGATTCTTCATTTGTTGCCAAATTTAATTTCGTTGCAGGAAAGCTTAACTTTTTATTTCCGGTTCTTAAGTCATCGAGAATTTGTTGTGAGATTTGTTCTTGAATGGCACTGGAAGTTTTACCAATATCTCCTATCTGGGTTTTGACAAAACCTAAGCCGAGACCGAGAACGGTAAATGCTATGACAACGATGACAATTGCTTCTATGGACAGATTGAGAGAGCCTCTTTTATTCATCACATAACACCTCTTTTGAATTGGATAATCATAGATTTGATTATTTATGTTAGAGTTATTTTTCCTGAGTTTAAAAAGGTTTCTTTTTGAGAGGTCTGTCCAGAATGGTGGAGAAAGCCACCCTGGCCGAGTGCTCGACCTATCCTTGAGATGAAAGTTGGAGAGGATAGGACTTAATTTTTTATTAAAATACAGATTCTCTCGCACTCTTCTTGGCCAGGCGGGTGGCTTTCTGGACAGACCTTTTTTGAGGGGATTAAGTTAAGTCTGCCCACTTTGCCAAGATGTGAACCGAGAACTACAATTATGAATGAGAATTGTTGGTGCAAGAAAAACAACGGTTTTTCTGCACAGAAGGAGTAACCTTCTTGTGCTCCTCATAAAAGATATATTCGAGAGGAGCACTCTGTTCACGGCATGTGGGCAGACTTAATACGTATTTTTTGGAATGATTAAGCAGGATAAAGCCAATTTGAGCGGCTAATATGAAACCCTCTCGTTCGCACCCTCCCTCAAAGTGAAATCGTATCATACTAAAAGCACGAAATATTTTGATACACAAAATGTGAAGAATATCACATTTGTGCACCAATAAAGTAGTTTCTTTATTGTGTGTTTGTTCGTGCTTTTATATATACAAAGGCACCAATTATTTTGTACGATTAATTAGTGCCTTTGGTATAAGATGAAATATTTTTTCGAGAGGGAGGGCATGGTTTGTCTTATAGTGAAATTCGCAAGAAATCAAACAAAATGTTGCGAATTTCAATATATAAATGAGTTTGAATAACTATATCCGATTCAATGAAAATGCAAAAACCATTTTCAAGAGTAAAAATCACATCAAGTGTTCAAATAGGCAAGTGATTTTTACTTGTCAAACTCATTTAAGAAGAACTTTGAATTGATAAAATAAAATGTTATTCAAAGTTCTCTATAAAAATTGCCTAGAATGTTTGATTTCTATGGCAATTTACTATACGAATGCCCCTTGTGCTCACTTGCCCTTTGGCGAGGGTTTCATATTAGCCAATTTGAGCGTAATGTTTATAAAGAGGTGACTAAAAGTTAACTATAGTTAACAAAGTTTATAAATTATTAAAATAGATGAAAAAAGGTTAAAATCATGCCCATAAAACCATCCAGCAAGACTCTCTTGCATCCACAGGAGATTGAGACGTATTATGTTCTGCCTACGATTCGTAGATACTTTGCGCTGACATTGAAGGAGAGTGGAATGAAGCAAAAAGATATCGCCCAATTGATGGGGATTAGTAGTGCGACGATTAGCCAATATAGCAGCAGCAAGCGTGGGCACCAGGTACAATTTCCAGAAGATCTTATTGTGGAGATTAAAACGGCAGCGGTGCGTATTAAAGATAGGTTGAGCTACTTTCGAGAAACACAACATATTTTGCATAGGATTCGTGAGCAATGTTTACTGTGCCAGATTCATCATCAGTTTTCTGATGTGCCAGATGATTGCCAGCCCCATGAGATTGGTTGCCATGTGAAAAAAATGGGGTTAAAACCGAGCATGAAACCAATTATGCCAACAATGCTTCTAAAACAATGACTCAGACAACTACTCCAAAAATAGAACTTGACATCAGCCGCAATATGTTTGATGAGGCAGATACACACCAAGCTAAATTTACGGCTCAGCCGGGAATTACGCAAGAGGTGGTGCGCATGATTTCTAGCACCAAACAGGAACCGGCGTGGATGCTGCAAAAAAGGTTAAAAGCATTAGAGTTGTTTGAGAAGACGGCAATTCCTACGTGGGGGCCGGATCTTGGCAAACTTGATCTGAATAAAATTGTGTATTTTATTGATCCCAATGCCACGGAGACGGATAACTGGGAAGAGGTTCCAGCAGAAATTAAGAGAACATTTGATCGCTTGGGTATTCCAGAGGCGGAGAAAACGGTTCTGGGTGGTTCTGGTGCACAATATGATTCTTCTATTGTGTATCATAATTTACAGAAGTCACTGCAAGATAAAGGAGTGATTTTTGAGAATATGGATGTGGCAATTCATACGTATCCAGAATTGGTGCAGAAATATTTTATGAGCAATTGTATTCCAATTAATGATCATAAGTTTATTATGTTGCATGGTGCGGTGTGGAGTGGTGGGACGTTTATTTATGTGCCCAAACAGGTGAAGGTGGAGCTGCCTCTCCAGGCGTATTTTAGAATGAATGCGCAGAAGGGCGGCCAATTTGAGCATACGTTAATTATTTTGGATGAGGGAGCAGAGTTGCATTATATTGAAGGATGTTCAAGTCCGCGGTACAATCAAAATTCGTTGCATGCGGGCTGTGTGGAGATACATGTGTTACAGGGCGCAAAAATGCGCTACACCTCAATTGAGAATTGGAGTAAGAATGTGTATAATTTGAATACAAAGCGAGCACTGGTACATGAAGATGCTACGATGATTTGGGTGAATGGCAATATGGGGAGTGCTCGCACGATGTTGTATCCTTGTTCTGTATTGATTGGGGAACGAGCACGAACGGAGAGTATTGGCATTGCGTTTGCAGGAGAAGGACAACAGCAGGATACGGGTACAAAAGTGATTCATGCGGCGGCGAATACGTCTTCGTTTATCCAATCGAAAAGTATTAGTAAAAATGGGGGAATTTCGAGTTATCGCGGATTGGTTAAGGTGACACCTTCTGCACAGAATTGCAAATCACGGGTGCAGTGTGATGCATTGATTATGGATAATCTGTCGATTTCAAATACCTATCCGTTTATGAAAATTGATAATCCTTCTGCGCAAGTGTCACATGAGGCAACGGTTGGGAAGATTACGGATGAACAAGTATTTTATCTGATGTCACGTGGTTTGACAGATGCAGAAGCGATTAAGATGATTGTGTCGGGATTTATTGAACCCGTGGTAAAAGCACTGCCATTAGAATATGCAGTGGAATTGAACAAACTCATTGAATTAGAAGTAGAGGGGTTATGAATGTATGATGGCAAGACAAACTCTACAAGATGAAGATTTACTACATGAAGGTCTATTAAATGAGAATCTACTTGATGAGGAGAAGAACAGGGCAACGGTGGAAAAGAACATAGAGGCAGGGGAGAAGAATAGGGCAGTTGAGAGATATCGAGAGATGCCGGCGGGGAGTGTTCGATATGGATTAGGAATTTATCCCACTTATAAAGAATTTTCATTTGAGAAGTTTGAAGAGGAGCTCAAACAAAGCGAGTTGGAATTTGAACAAGAGTTGCCGCAGGATGTTAAAATATATACCCTGAAGAATTTGCCGCAGCAATTGTATACTGCTTTTTTTGGGAAATTGGTTTTGCCTGAGCAGGGAGATAAGTTGAGAGCCCTGCATTATGCAACGCTCTCTGAGCTGAGGTTTATTCATGTTCCGGCGAATGTGAAATGTATGCAACCAATTACGCTTGCAACCAAACATAAACGGGGTTCGGTGGCAGTACATTATATTGTATTGGCTGAAGAAAATAGCTGTGCGATAATTCAAGAGAGAGTGGTATCTGGATTAGGAGCGTATGCGCTGAGTTCTGTACATGAATTTTTTATGAAGAAGAAGGCGCAAATGACATATTATCATGTGACTAATCTGGATTTGCAGATGTATCATTTTAATGCTACGGTTGTATCCCTTGAGGAAGGGAGTGTGCTTGAGACGCAGGAATTTTGTACGGGAGGTAAATTTGTTGGTCATACATATAGAGTGGTACATCAAGGGATACATGCTCACAGTAAGTATGGTGGGGCGTTTTTGACACCAGAGCAGAGCGAGTATGATTTTTTTACGGAATCAACACATTGGGGGGCACAGACAGAAAGCGCGATATTTTTGCGGGGGTTAGTGCAAGATAGAGCAAAAGTGATTACGCGCAGTAATATTCATATTGGGCCATTGGCGCGCTCTACAGTGAGTTCGGAGAGAGCAGACTTATTATTGTTAGGAGAGAAAGCGCAAGGTGATGCCGTTCCCATGCTGGAAGTGGAAAATCACGACGTGCAGTGTTCGCATGGTTCAACGGTGAGCAGACTTAATGATGAGCAGTTATTTTATGTGCAGTCGAGAGGACTGTCGCGGGATGAGGCAATGCAGATACTTTGTGCGGCGTTTTTGATGCCGATTATTGATACGTTCCCAGAAGAGATGCGAGAAGAATTGAGAGGGAAGATAGAAAGTTATCTTAACGATTAAGAAATACTCTGATCAAAAATATAATTCCAATTAAGGGGAAGACAAAGAGATATGATTCCTATGAACAGAAAGACAAATGATCCTGTACCCTGTAATGAGTTAGCACTTAAGATTAAATTAGATTTTCCGCTGTTGAGTCGTGAGATGGCGGGTAAGAAGTTGGTGTATTTAGATAGTACGGCGACAACGCAGAAGCCGCAAGTAGTGTTAGATGCAGAATTGAAATATTACCAAGAGACAAATGCTAATGTGCATCGAGGATTATATACTTTGGCAGAAGATGCGACAACGCAGTATGAGCAGGCTCGAATGAAAGTAGCAGAATTTATAGGAGCGCAATATGAGGAAGTCATTTTTACAAGTGGTACGACTTCCAGCATTAATATGGCGGCACGATTGCTTGAGCCACTGGTTAAAGAGGGTGATGAAATCGTTATTACCATTATGGAGCATCATAGTAATTTTTTACCCTGGCAGCAGTTGGCGAAGCGAAAAAAATGTGTGCTCAAGATTATTCCGATTACCAAAGAGTATGGATTAGATATGGCCGCGGCACAAAAGATAATCACCTCCAAGACAAAAATTGTGGCGTGCACGTATGTGTCAAATGTATTGGGAACGATCAATGCGGTGGGTGAGGTAATTGAAATGGCAAAGAGAGTGGGAGCATATACCCTTATTGATGGTGCACAGGCAGTACCGCATATGATGCTTGAGGTGAAGAAACTGGGTTGTGATTTTTTGGCATTTTCAGGACATAAGATGTGTGGGCCAACAGGGATTGGAGTGCTGTATGGAAAACGGGAACTGTTAGAGAAGTTGGAACCAGTGGTATTTGGCGGCGAGATGGTCAAAGAGGCAACGTTACATACGCTCTCGTGGAATGAGCTGCCTTGGAAGTTTGAAGCAGGTACACCCAATATTGCAGGAGCAATTGCGCTAGGAACAGCGGTTGCATATATTCAAGAGATCTTTACTTTGCAGATGCAGGAGCATTTGGGAGATTTGACAAAGTATGCGTTAGCAGAGATGCAAACATTGCCGGGATTACAGATTATTGGGCCAAGAGGAGAGGAGATGGAAAAAGGAGAGAAAATTGAGCGCATAGGAGTTATTTCGTTTACGATGGATTGTGCGCATCCGCATGATATTGCAGAGATTTTGAATTCGCATGGGGTATGTATACGCGCGGGACATCATTGCGCGATGCCATTACATACGACACTGGCGATTCCAGCCACGGCGAGGGTGTCGTTTTATGTGTATAATACGAAAGAAGATGTTGATGCATTGATGAGAGGATTGAGAAGAGTAGTTGAGGTGTTTGCATAAAAATGGATAGTGAGATGTATCAAGAGAATATTTTGGACCATTACAAGCATCCACGGCATAAAGGAGCGTTGATGCGATGTACGGTTCAACATCATGAACTAAATCCGGTGTGTGGAGATATGCTGACGTTTTATCTGCAAATTGAGGATGGAATGATTAAAGATATTTCGTTTGCAGGACATGGCTGTGCAATTAGTCAGGCCTCGGCATCATTACTTGCAGAGTATTTGTATCAGAAGCCGGTTACGTTGCTTGAGGAGCTGAAGCCGGAGATGATTTATTCGCTGCTGGGAATTGAGATCAGTCCGGGACGGGTGAAGTGCGCGTTATTGTCTTTTGTGACGGTGACAAAAGCTTTGGGAGAATATGGTAATAGTGAACAACATCGAAGAGTTGAGGCGAAGATATAACTATGACAATGACAAATAAAAATACAACTATTGAAAAACAGGGAATACTTGCGGTTGAGAATCTGCATGTATCTGTTGCGGGAAAAGAGATTATTAAAAGTGTATCTCTTACTTTTGAACCAGGAAAAGTGTATGTGATTATGGGTCCAAATGGCGCGGGAAAGAGTACGCTTGCCAATGCGCTAATGGGAAACCCGCAGTATACGATAACTAGCGGGGCGATTACGCTACGAGGTGAAGAGATTACCTCATTGCCAGTAGATATGCGAGCAAAGAGAGGATTGTTTTTATCATTGCAATATCCCACGGAGATTCCAGGTATTAAGATGAGTCATTTTCTACGTACGATTGTGAATAATGTACGTGGCGAGGGTCAAAAATTATCTGTTTTGGAGTTTCAAAAACTGCTGGAAGATAAAATGAAGCAGCTGCAGATTGATTCTTCGTTTGTGAAACGATATTTAAATGAAGGTTTTTCTGGAGGAGAGAAGAAGAAGTCAGAGATGCTGCAGTTGATGTTATTACAACCAACATTTGCGTTGTTAGATGAAACGGATTCAGGGTTAGATGTGGATGGGATTAAGATTGTGGCAGAGGGTCTTAATTGCGCACGGCGCGAGAATCCAGAGATGTGTATTATTGTAATTACGCATTATATCAAGTTTTTAGATTATTTGAAGCCAGATTATGTGTATGTGATGCAAAATGGGAAAATAGTGATTTCGGGAACGGCTTCGTTGGCACAAGAAATTGAGCAGAACGGATTTACAAAATTACTTGAAAAGAACAAGGTATAGAACAAGGAGGAGAAAAAATGATTACCAAAGATGAAGTGATTGAGGTGTTCAAGCACTGTGTTGATCCAGAATTAGGTATTGATATCTGGACGCTGGGGCTTGTATACAATGTGGATATTACAGAGGAGATGGTGAAGATATTGATGACGTTTACCTCACCATTTTGTCCGTATGGTCCAGCGATTGTTGATGAACTCAAAGAGTTATTGGGAGAGAGGGGTGTGAAGAATGTGGATGTGCAGATTACGTTTGAGCCACCCTGGCAGCCCAGTGAAGAGTTGCGGGAGATGTTAGGGGTGTGAGTGGGTGATGAGATTTAAAGTTTTGATTCTTTAATCATTTTTATTATTTGAATATCATTTTTTTCTAATGCAGGAATTCCTGCTCTTTTTGCATCTTGTACCACGTCTGAATTTCCAGATATAGCGAGGAATCTTGATAAGTTCGATTCAACATCAGATTTGACATGTTGGTATATTGTTAATGCGGGTTGATAGGAGTTCCCTCCAATGGTGCCAAGATTTACATCCATGATATACCATTCAAAACGGTTTTCGGGCTAATAGTCTGTTGAACTTTTGGAAGGAATTCCCATTCTATTTAGCATTTCATCAACAGAAGCCACTGTTGTGACTTCATACCCCGCACGTTGTAATTTTTCTGTAAGCATTTCATTCCACCCTTGATGATGCATTGCTAAGAGTGCTTTGTGTTTTATTTCAGACATGTTTTGTTGAGAAAAATAAAATAATACTTAAATTTTACGTAAAAGCCACTGGACAATCGCTAATTCTTTAAAATTTCTTACAAATATGGCCTGAAAGTGTGAAATACGTTGCAATGGCTAGCCACTGGACACACTGGACAGGTGCGGATAGGGTTTATATAGGAAGAAATTGAGCTTATTTTTGGTGGAAGGATGGATTTTAAAGATTATGCAAAACTCCAACCAATGATTGGAGAAATTAGATGGACTAAGAATAGAATGGTTTAATGATTATTATAGTGAAATTCGCAAGAAATCGAACAAAATGTTGCGAATTTCAATATATAGAGGGGTTTGATTAACCATCTAATATTTGTCAAACCCCTCTAAGAATGACTTTGAATATTGATTAATAGAGGGTTATTCAAAGTCATCTATAGAAATTGCCTAGAATGTTCGGTTTCTATGGCAATTTACTATAAATAACTAAATAAAGAGGTGAGATATATGTTTGAGATGTTAACAGAGGAGATGAAGAAGAGGAATTTTTCGCCAAAGACAAGTGAGCTGTATGTGCAGTATAATCGAGATTTCTTGCAGTTTATTGCGAAGAATCCGCATGATGTGGTGGAACAAGATAAACGATTTTATTTTTTACATCTGCTTGGAAAACAGCGTTCAAGCGCAACAATTGATGTGGCAAGAGCAGCACTTGATTTTTATTATGGCGAGGTGCTGGGACGAAAGAGAGGAAAAGAGGCAAAGCCGCAGGAGAAGAAGAGTACACCCAAAAAAATAGATGTGCAGAGATTATTAGAGAGTATAAAAAATCCAAAATATAATTTGATTATTTCTTTGTTATATAAAGTGAGAATTGGCTTTGAGGAGCTTGTGAAGATAAAAATTGCTGACGTTGATTATGCCCAGAAGTGTGTGCGGATTCGAGCAGGGTATGGGAGAGAAGATAGGCAAGTGACACTCACGGAGGATATTTTGATGCAGATTAGACTGTATGTAAAGAATAGGCCGTATCAGAGTACTTATTTATTTGCATCACAGGATGGACATATGACATCACGGATGGTGGAGGGTTTTTTGCAGATGGCGTGGCAGAGTGCGGGATTGAGGGATTATAGAGCGGATACGATGAGGCAGAGTTTGAGTTGGGATATGCTAGAACAGAGGAACATGGTTAGTGTTGAGGGGTGAATTGATAATATAAAACTTATCATTGAAAATGCATATCCATCGTGTTAAATACAAAGATATTGAACAAGTGCCACAGATACACATTAATAAATCTTTTAAGCAAGATTTTGCTGGTTCTGCTCCGGCACCTTTTATTGGCCGAGTGGGCTATCCGTATGTGAATATGGGGGTGTTGAGTCCACAGTTTTTAGGAGAGACGTCACATTATGATGCGCCAAGAATGTGGGGAAAGGGAAAATTTAGTATTGGACAGATTGCATCGTTGCGTTATGGGTTAGTGAATTCTCGGATGAAATGGAATATTAAAGATGTGCAGAGATCAAATAGATTTTTAGAGATTACACAAGAGGTGGGGATGGCGACAAAACCGGTGGAATTAGAAGTGAATTTGCAGAAAATTCCCGCATTGCATTTAACGCAAGAGACAGATATCACACCATTTGGACCGGCGTCTGAGGTGAAGTTTGCACGGATAACAAATAATGCCAAGATAGATACACGAGTTGAGCGAGTGGTGCGAGATACGGATCTGAGAGCAGCACCAGCAATTCTATCGTTATATCAGAAAGGGTTTGAGGAGAGTAGGTTGAATAAGTTGATTTCGGTTGGAGGTTTGGGGTTGGGGGGCAAACGGAAACTTGTGCCAACGCGATGGAGTATTACGGCAGTGGATGATACGATTGGTAAAGAGTTGATTGGCAAAGTGAAAGATTTGGCAATAGGGGAGTACCAGGTATTTTTTGGAGGGCATTTTGGCAATTATTATTTGGTGTTATGTTTTCCAGAAGTGTGGAGTTATGAATTGTTTGAGACGTATTTGAGTAAACCGGTAAATCCTTGGTCAAAGGAGGGATATGCGTATAGTACAGATTATGAAGATTATGGTGGCAGGAAAACGTATGCGGAAGAAACGGCAGGAGGGTATTACGCGGCGCGCTTGCCGATACTTGAGAAGTTGAATGAGATGAAACGGCAATGCGGGGTGTTGGCTTTACGTTTTATTACAAATGAGTATACTGTGCCACTGGGAGTGTGGGTATGCCGGGAAGCAACACGCAGATCAATGCAAGATGAAAAACCAGTTCTGTTTGCATCTGAGGAGTTGATGTTGAGTTATGTGAGACAATTTATTTCTAGTAAGTTTGGATTTGAAGTAGATTTATTGTTGCGGGAGAGTAAATTGCTGCGAAATAAGAAGAGGCAGAAGAAATTGTGTGAGTATGGGGTTGGATTGTAGTTCACTTTTTGTTTTAATTTAGAATTAGGACGAAAATGTTGATTTATTTTAATGGTTTTTTTTACTCACTTTTGTAATGAACAATCTTTAAATACTATTTGTGTTTCCTATTATTTTTTGATTAAGAGGGGTGGTGTTATATGAATATAGATGAAGAGTTTGAACAATTTGTGAAGTTGAATTATCATAAGTTGACAGAAAATCAACGAGAAATTTGTCGAAAGTTGGGTGTCGCCACGGGGAATTAAAATTTCTGGGAGTTATCTTTATTTATTGTTTTTTTATTGTTCTTGTTTTATTTTTTGGAAATAGACTTTTTTTAGGATAGAAAATGTGAGTGAGTAGAGGAGTCGGTTGATTAGAAATGATCTAGGTGCTACTGATTACCGCTTGACTAAAAGGTTTTGCGGCTTGCAATAATTTCACAACCTCTTCACCCTTGTTTAGTCTAATCTCCTCTTGGGTTAAGCCTTCTAATTCATGAGGGAAGACGAGCCATTTGTCAGTTTCGTGAACATAAAAGTTTGGTTTTCGAGAAGTTACGTTTTTACTTGGTTTATAATAGACAGTGGCGACGGCTATTTGGGGAGTGTTTTTACGCATTTTTCGCTCCATTTCTTCAATCACGGCCATTATTGTTAATCCTGTATCATAGACATCATCCACTAATAATAAACGATCTTGGGCATTAACGTGAGAAATGATATAATCTAAGCCATGTACTCGGGTTTTGGTCATGGTATCATTCATTCCTTCATATCGAGAGGTTCGAATGGCAATATGATCATTTATTACTTTGTTATATTTGAGAAATTCTTGTACGGCTATACCTACGGGTGTACCACCGCGCCAGATGCCCACTAAAAGATTGGGGTGAAAATCGCTTTCGACTACTTTTAATCCGAGTTTATACGAATCTAGAAGTAACTCTTGGGGACTAATAAAATATTTTTCAGCCATATTTGTTTTAGGGTTATTTAATTTAAATAGATTTGTATAGTTGAGAATATAGGGGGAGTTTGGTTGGGTAAAAAGAATGTGCCTAAAAAATCACTTAGGGATAGTAAGATCTATAGTCTTAAACTATTGAGTTATTCTTTAGCGATATCCCATAAGATGTCAAAGTAGTTCTTAAATGTCTTGGCAATGTCGGGTTGTTTTATGACAATGGCGACAGGGTCATGAGGGAGCCATAACATGATGGCGGCTTTTTGGCCCCAAATGTTGGTTGAGACTAAAGTGGCAAATTTGTCAGGGAGATAACGGCATTTGGCAAGGGGAATAGGAGTTTTATGCCGCTTTCCCGCGTAGAGGGCATGTAAGATGATTTTATTTTTTATTCTTTTATTAGTATAGTGAGGAATGTAGTATTTTAATTGTTCTTTGGCGTGGTGAGAAGCGCCAATGATATACACGGGTTTTCCTTCGCGTATTTGGTCTTCAAAAATATTCTTTAGGCCTTCTTTACCGCGATAGAATAAGGTTTCTTGTTTGCTCTTATGTTCTAAGAATTGAGCGTGTAATGTGGGAAGAATGGAATCGATTTCATTTTTTTTTTCATTGATTAATTCTTGGATGCGTTTGGGATCTTCGGCGATGTAGAAGCGTTTTTCGTTTTCCATGATATAACTTACAAGACCTTTTTCAATCAAACGGTCAAGGGCATCATAAATACTGCGGCGATGAATGCCAGTTCTTCTTGAAAGAACTCCGGCTTGGGCTTTACTTAAATCTAGGAGCATGAGGTAGATTTTTGCTTCGGTATTGGTTAAGCCTACATGAATTAATTTTTCGTACATACGATTGGTGGGAGTATTTCTCCTATATTAAACTTGTGGTGATGTACATGCCCACTACTTATTATATAGTTAGGGGATGAGCTCATATCAACAAAAACGTGAAGCACTATGGATTAAAAATATCCTAGACAATAATCACGGAGGTAATATAAAATGAAAATAGTAAGTGAAATACCCTATAAGACTGCGGTTGTGCAGAAATTAGAAGGAAGAGTGCAGCAGCATGATAGTTGTATTGAAGTGGGCAATATTGTTCTGCCAGAAGACATTTCCCAGAAATTGCAACGACGATCACAGAGCTACGAATCATTGCAGGATGCAATTGATGATAAAGAGATCTATGTGCATGGACGAGAACTGGATGGGAAAGTATACTGGTTTGGATTGGTTTCGGGTGATTTTAAGTCTATGGATCCGATTTTTTTGGATGGCCATCTGCAAGACAAAGCGACAGACAGAGTGATTCGTTATGATGAGATTTTAGAGCGGGTACAGATTGGGTATGTTATTGAGAACAATGATAACACGACAACCATGCTGCATGTGGATTCTGGTGATTTTGGAGTGTATGGTGGGAATGGGGAATCAGCAGTACGAGTGGGGATTTCTCTATCGCATAATGATCCAACTGTTTGGACGCTGTTCTACAATTCACAGAAAAATGCGCGTTCTCAGAGAGCAATCCATAAATTTAATGAGAAAAGTGTGGGGGTTTTGCTTAAAGAACAATTTAGGTTTGCGCAAAGAGTGCAAGAGAATTGGGAAGCGGTGGCAAGACGAGCGTATACACCACAGGAGTTAGCAGAGGTGGCAGAAACATATTTGCATCGACAGAGAGCAATTGTTTCTAAAACGCTGCAATATTTTCCTGCAGGTGCGACAGGGAGAGAGTTTGTGGGTCAACTGCATACGTTAGCAGCAGGATTAGAGGGCTATGGACGATTGAAATTGGAGGAGAGAATGGGTCGGTTTGTGCAACAAATTTGAGTTATTTATTTATTTGTATTTATTTTTTATTTTATTTTATTTTTTTCAATCAAAGTATCTGGGGTCGTCAGAGCGTATGGTTATTTCTCGCGATGTGACTGAGGGTTTGGGAGAGGCGGAAAGAGTGGGTTTTGATGTAGTTGATGAGGAAATGAGTGGGTAATCTGATTCTGGTTGGGAAGAGGATGTGGTTTTGGGGCCCAGAGATTTCATTTCCATAGCTTTAGCGTAGCTGATGTTGCCGCATTTCATGCAGTTGAAGTAGGGGCCGAATTTTCCTACACGTTGTTCAAGCCATTTGTCGCAGGCACATTTAATGTCTTCCATTACTTGTTTGGTGTGCTGGTAGCAGACGTTGAGACCTTGAGGATTTTTTTGAGTGGCGATTTTATGGCAGAAAGGACAGGTGCGTTCCATTGATTGTCCATAGACTTTTTTGGCTTTGAATTTCATGTTGAATTTATGGTTTATTATGAATTTTTAACATTTGAAAAGAAAAAGCTTTATATGTATAAAACGTTTACTGTTTTATATGTCTTTAGCAGATCGGAAGTGGTGGCAGAGGGTATTTCACAAGCCGGCGGAGCGTAGAGTGGATGCGCTTAATGATATTGCAGCGATGAAAGAGTGTTTGTCGGAGCTGCATATGGATGTCAAGGTGATTTTGAAGGAGTTGACAGAGCTTGAGGAACTGGAGAAAGAGCGCATGGTTGCGAAGAGCGGGATTGTGCATGTGAATTTGGAAACACAGGCTCGGGTGTTTGATAGATTGCTTGAGCGATATGAGTTTTTTGAGAATGATGTGGATATTAATGGTCTGCGCTTGAAGCGAATTGCAGGAGAATATTTGAAACAGGCACAGAGAGCGGGGTTGACAGATTTAGTGGCGGAGAAGAAGGAGAATGCGAAGTGGCATTTCTTGTGGTAGAATCGAATGAATATAGAGAGATATAGGGGTTATTCAAAGTTCTCTATAAATAAAAAATAGAGGAATAATTAAACGTCTAAGAAGCTATATTTCTTTGGTAAGTCAAATCCAAAACTATTCTACGCGAAAGCTAATTCATCTAATAAGGTCTTAGCTTCGTTATAAACGCTTTTTGCTGCGTTGATTTGCATGCGAATGGCGGGTTGCAGGAGTAATTGGTCAATTTTGTGTTTAACGTGATCAGGGGTGACAACGATTTGTTTTTTTTCAAATAAATGGGTTAAATACGCGCCATCTTTTTTGGTGAGCTGACCGTGATTTAATTCACGCTGATACAAGAGATGCTCTATTTTGGCGGCATCTTTAGGATGGCTGCGGATATAGGCGGGAACCATTTCAAAGTGGAGCTCATCAACGACTTTACGCACGACATCACCGGGGGCGTTGGCTAATTGTTCGGCCCAGTTGAGATAGTGTTGAGCGACATCTTGATGAACGGGTAAACTGCGCTCTAAATACATTTTCAACAAATCGCTGCGTTCTTGTGTGGTTAATTGGCCAACGATATCTACATAGCGAAAGCGTCGCAGGATACCTTTGGGAATGTCTTTAGGTTTATTAGTCATGGCCATGGTAATAATGCCGTTATAATCTTCCATGCCATCGAGTACTTCTAATAGGATGTTTTCTATTTGTTTCATGTCGGTATCGCCAGATGAGCCGTGTTCACTTTTGGCAAACCAGCCGTCAAATTCGTCTAAGACTAGCACGACGGGTTTGGCATCACGTGCTTCTTGTCGTAGCGATTTTGCGGCGTCATAGACACGTTTTACGTTGTTGACTGATTCGTGCATGTATGCGGTTAAGGTGCTGGCAACACTGACACT
>JAHFQW010000007.1:37313-38506 GCA_023259115.1 archaeon | reverse complement strand
GTCGGCGCAGACGGCTCGAGCTAATTCGGTTTTTCCACAGCCGTATGGGCCAATCAATAGGACGTTGCTTCTTACTTTGCCGCCTGGAGCGCTTAAACGCATTAAACGAGGATAACTTCCGGTTTCGATAATTTCGTGTAAGTGGGTTTTTGCTCTCTCAAAACTCTGGCCTAAGACGTCATCCATTTTCACGCTAGGAGTTGGTTCTCGTTCGAATTGGAAGGCACCAATTTTACCTTGTCGCCCAACATAAAATTCATTGTCGCTTTGTTTATCTTGACGTAATTGGCGTGCGGCATGGGATATCATGATCTCATTCAGAGTAGTTTTCAACTCGATGGCTTTGAGGATAACTTCACGGGCTTTTGTTTCACGCAGTTCAATTTCGGTTTCCGCACGATATTGCGCTAACTCTTGGAGGTTGGTATATACTAAATCGAGTAATGCAGTTCTGGCTTTGAAATAATCTATTTCACGTCGGTTTTCTGGCTGGATGTCATCTTTACGCTGGACAATGGCATCAAAATCGAGATGCTGTACTTTGCGAATTAAGCGAGGGATTTTTTTGTGAGCATCTTGTATGAGGGTATCAAGATTATCGTCTTTACCACCTATGATTTGAATGGAGATTGATTGTTTGAGAGTATCATAAAAAGAGTTGAGGGAGGAGAAAAAAGTATAAAATTCTTCTAGTGTTTTACCCATGTGGGCATAAAACTGCTGCGGCTCTTTAACATAGCTTAAAAATTTTTCATCGCTGCAGGCTAAAAATAAATCAGTTGCTTCATCAACAGCATGGCGGCTGACTTCACGCAGAACTCTGGCTTTTCTACCTCTCTGGGGGAGTTTTCTTTCTCTGTACGATGGTAATTGTTCAACTAAACCGAGTAATAAATCAGTTAAAACAGGGTTATTCTCTATGAGCTCGATTTTAATATATTTTGAACGGATGTCATCATCGCGTTCCATGATGACCATCTGTTGAGGAGAATGACCCTCTTTTTCCTCTTTGATGAAACGCTTCTGTAAATATTTACTATACTGAGTACTTGCTTTGTATATACTGTCAAGCATTTTAGGGAAATGTTCTGTTCCTCGAACATAATCGTTGAGAGTTCGTTGGACTAGAGTAGGTATATCTCGCATTAATCTTACGAGAGAAGGATGAGGTCTATTCACGTCAATGTTGGAAT
>JAHFQW010000007.1:0-37303 GCA_023259115.1 archaeon | reverse complement strand
CCCAGGAGAGGATCGAGACTTTCATTATATATTTGTTCAATTAGTTTATAGTGTTCTATTTGTGGCAGGAGAAAATCAGCAAGAGATTGGTATATGGCAGGAATAATTCCCACCAAAGTATGTTTTTCTTTATCGATTAATGCGCTAGAATCAGTAAATGTTTCTTGGAGGTTTTTCTTGATACCATCTAGACGAGGGTTATGCTTTTCGACTATTTCAGTCAATTCTCCCAGAGTTTCTCCTAATAGTTTTATTTCTTTTAACGCACTAGTATCAACACCAGCCATTCTTCCAAAAATATCTGCCAAGGTAGATTCGATTTTATCAGCAGTTATGTCGGGCCTTCTTCTTGGGTGGATATCGTCGTGCTGAGGAACCATATGGGAGATGTGAAAGAGGGCGATATATAAATCTAACTATTATGAAGTGGATACAAGAAGATAGAGGGAGGGAGAGAGAGAGAATGAGCAGGGGGAGGAGAATGAGCTAGAGGAGGAAGAAGGAGCGGGGGGAAGAAGAATGAGGGGGAGAGAGTTGGTGGACAAGATTATGGACAGATTAAAGACTATTTTGAGAATGGCTTTGTTGTTGAAAGATGTCTTGCAGTGCTTGAGGTAATGTTTTTTCCCAGACTATTTCGATGCGTTCTAGAGGGATAGGGTTATGGAGGAGGATTTCAGGAAGAGTATAGTTGTGCTGGTAGTTTGTGAGAGGGATACGAGAATTCCAGTAGGCTGTTGCAGCGGCAATGAGGTGTTCTGTGCGTTGAGATGGTGACGTATTTTGGTCTATGTGATTGAACGCTTGGCTTATATGATTAAAATCGATGATATGGGGTTGATCAGAGGGTAGAAGAGTTGCTTTGAGCAAAACTAAGTTGAGTTCTGAATCTGAAATCTCACAGAAGCCAGCCATGTCATCGCCGCGCAGGGCAGATTGCCGTAGTAGAATTTCAAAGACATTTTGTCTTTTTTTGTTTTGATAGGTACGCCACGAGGGAGGAATTTCTGTTGGCAAACCAAATAGGGTAGAACGCAGGGCTTGTCTGGGGAGAGTTAATGCGTATTCTCTTTGTATTAATGGACGGAATGGCAATAGTCCTTCTTGTCCTCTGAGGTGCATGGCATCCCAGCAAATATCGCTGGTATAGTGATACATTATGGAATTATCTATGGTTGTCATTGATTGCTAACACTCAAAAACCACTTATTTTACAAAGATGCGGTACTTTTCTTTGCCTTCGATTTCGGATAAAATACGTTTGACGACGATGTGTTTTGGATCGGGCAAGAGTTTGACGCGGGTTTTGAGGTCATCAAAGCTCTCAAAGGGTTTGGCTTTGCGCGCTTCGAGAATTTCCCACATGTGTTTTTTGCCGAGTCCGGGAAGTAATTCTAATTGGTGCATACGCATACTGAGAGGCTGGGCTTTGTTGAAGAATTGGATAAAGCGCATTTCATCTGTTTCTAAGATGTGGTTAACGGCATGCTCTAATTCGGCTCGGGCGGTGGAGGTTAATTTTTCAATGTCAATTCGGCCTTTGATGTGATGGATTTCATCACGTTTGCCTTCACCGATGTAGATTTCTTGGTGTGGTTGGACAAAGATGTCTTTTTTAGGAATGAGTTCTAAGAGGCTTAAATGTTCGATACCAAGGGCTTGAACGATAGGGCTTTTCATAGAACCTTGCTCCAGAGGATAGCCGTGCGGTAAGAAGTCTAAGACAATGGCTTGTTCTTCGCGTACAGTTGGTTCGGTGGATGGAGGAATCATATTTTTAAGAATTATCTTGGAGTTAATAAAAATTGCGTTTATGGCAATTATGACGTGAATTCTTTCACGACTTCGACGATGCTATCCATGTCTTTTTTAGGAAGACTTAGAGGATAGGCTTGCAAGACGACTTTTAAGTCGTTAGCGGTGGTTGGTAGAAAATCGATGATTTTGAGAATGTGTTCTTCTTTTATCCGCACGAGATTTAAGTCGGTGATTTTTTTCTTTAATTGTTCTTTTTTAGCGATACTTAGTGCGTCAAAGCTGTCTAAGAATTCTTTGACTTTGGCGGAACGGTAATTTAGTTCGGTGTCGCGTTTCTCGATTTGCGCAATGATGTGTTTAACGTCAGCTAGAGCGATACTGGATTCGCTGATAAATTGTATGCTTCCCATGGTTTAGTTGTATTATTTTTATTTATAAAGTATGGTTGTATTATTTATAATTTTTTTAAGTGAATCGGATGGACGTAGAGGGTTTTTGGCTTGTTTTGGTCGTGGATGGCGACTTCGTAGCAAAAGCCTTGCTTATGGCCGGTAATGGTTCCGACAAGCCCGTAAAAGCGAGGGAAAAATCGGCCGTATTGCATACTGGAGTTGATTTTTAATGCGACTTTGTCTCCTGCTTGTAGCTGCTGAAAAAACTGACTGACAGACATTTTTCCCTGGTCACGATAGTGACGTTTGTACTTATATCTGGTTTTACGCTGTTGACCGCCTTGCTTGGATACCATTTTAAGTAAAATTGGGGGGGTATTTATAAAGATTTCGGGTGGGATGAGCTCGGATTGTCTATTGTATTTTATCTAGGTTTGGGGGGTTTATCACATAAACATTACATAAATTGTTCATAGAATTCTGTGGCGGAAATGCCGTATTCGTTGTCTTTTTCTAATAGGCTATGTTGTTCTACTAGATGAATGGTGATATCGTTGATAATGAGTACACGGTTATTGTTCAAGTTGGCGACCATGACGTCAAGCCCACCGATTGTTTTACAGCCAAGAAAAGGACAATCTTGCAGGCCATTGGTGATGGCATAATTCCAAACGCGATATTTTCCTTCAATTATGCCAGGTTCGGTTTTATATTTTGGGGGAAAGGAGAAATAGATAGATTGTCCAGCTCCATTGGCAGAATAAAATAATTCTTCGGGGATGGGTAAACCCGCTTCATATTCTTTTTCGCCTGCAGAAGTGAAATGAACTGCTTGAAAATATTTCATACGTTGAGCAATTGCGTCGAATGAGCCGCCAATTTTTTGTAATTCTTGAGCGTCTTTACGTATGACTTCTTCAAGATTTCTGTTTCCAATAAAACGCACAGTTGATGCAGTGTTGTTGAACGTCATTTCCGGTGCATCTGTGATTGGTATTTTAAATACTCTGAAACATGGTTTTGGGAGAGGGGGTGATTATCTTTTTGACCAGCGGTGAATAGGAAGCAGGATTTTTCTGAGAGGGTGTTAAAATATATTTCAATATACTCTTGAGCGGATTGGTTTAATCTTTGGGCTATTCTGTTGATAACATCTTTACTTTGACCCATTATGGCAAGCGGCCAGGGCCAATAGTTTCTTTCTGTGGCATAAGAACTCACTGCTACTTGTTCTAAATCGGTAATTTCTCCTGAGATAAACCGATTATCGTCCATTATGCCTTTGGGTGTGAAATTTAAAAATTTCTTTTTCTTTTCAAGACGAAGACTTTCTTTAACGACAACGGCATCTACTGTACCTAAATGCCTTGCCCATGCATCTACAGTCCAACCGCTTTGTGTAAAGAAGTTGGCAAACTGGGCTAATGTCTTTTTATCAAATGCCATAAATTCATCATAACGAATATTAGTCATGGATAAACGCACTATTTGGTATAAATCTACGATTATTTCTTTTTCTTTTTTTGTCCAGAAACGGGAATGGGTGTAAATTCTGTTTTGTATTGTTGTGGGGATTTTATTTTGCGCAACATAGGGGGTGTGAAAGATTCCACGTAAGGAGAGAACTTTGTTTTGTGCTTCATAACATGCCCGTTCTTTATCTATTCCTCCCCAGATTCGGCCACAAGAATTAAGAGTTTCTGAACGCCAGAAGAGCGGGTCGATAACGTATTTTTTTTCAGGGATAAATTCGGGTAATGCACCTGTTCCTTTGAAGGTTACAACAGAGAAGGAGATATCTTTAAATGAGGGTAGAGTGTAGATTTTGGGAGCTATGACTTCAATATTGCGTCCCCGCCGACGATAGGGGAGGGTTAATTCTTCTCGAGAGAGTCTCTTTGTATAAAATCCATCGAGTATAATAGAGGAGGTGAGAGCATCGTCTAGCTGATACACACCTGAAGAGGTTCTTTCTGCGTTTAATGCATAAATGGGTTTAGAAGAGGTATCAATTAAGACAACACTGCCTTTTCCTTGGTCATTCTCTATTAGATGTAATTTTGTGGACATTATTGGAATAGTGATTTATGCTATAAACGTGCTATAACTTACGTAGTTTACTATATAAACTTTTTCTCATAAAACTACTAATTAGTAGTATCAAATAGAAATATTTATAAATCATGCTCTGTCTGACCAATTGAATGGTTGATTTTCTTGCAGAGGATATATGGCCCGCGGAATCGGGCATAAAACGATTACAAACGTTTGAGGAGAGTAGGCAATTGACGCTACGAGCGACACAAAAAGCACTGCGAGAAGTGGCACAGAAGTATTTTAGGGGAGGAGAGAAGATTGTAGAGATTGGCAGCGGCTTGGGGTTTATGGCAAGAAATATGCCGGCGAATTATTTTAATTCTTGGATACAGTTGGAAGGCCAAGAAGCGTTTATTGAAAAAGCGCGAGAAGCTCATGCGTTTGGTGAATATATTCGAGGTTCGGCGTATGATTTACCGTTTGCGGATAATTCACTGCATACGATTACGGGCTATTGTTCTTTTGATGTGCTAACTGATCTGGAAACAGCAGTCTCAGAGGTCTATCGAACACTTGCAAAGGGCGGGAGATTTGTACATCTATTGGATTTAGGGGTGAATGATGAAGTGATATTGCGTGATTTGCGCAAGAAAAGAATCCCTTGTTGTCTTAGAGGAACATCAACGAGTTGCTGGTCAATCTTAGAGGGGGGCACGCCGATGCAGTTATATTACATTCCAGAAGAGAAACTAGCTGGTTTCTTGCAAGAGATTGGCATGACGCGTGAGGAAATGGATAGATTACCTGAGATTCAGGAATTCTTTGGATTAGAACATTTTGAACGAAAATATTTTGAGAAACAGAAGCGTGGCGGTGAACTCAATGGGGAGAGGACATTTGAAGAGATTTATGAAATTGCAGAAGATTCTGTGGAGGTTACGATGAAATATCTTGCGCTGTTTAAAAAATATGAACAAGTGCTTGATACGAATAGCTATTTTCATGAGCGTTTAGAGCAAACATTGGCAGAGTATTTTCCCGCACAGAATGTTCGTTTTACAACGGTGAGAGGAGTGTATACGGGTGAGAGAACGCCCCAACAGCTTGCTCATTGTCCAGAGGCGTATATTTTTGAGAGGAGAGCAGGAAAAGTAGAGATGGGGCAATATTTTTATCACCAATGGCCGCGCTATGTTCTCTCGCAAAAAATGAAAGAATCATTTCCTCGAATTGCGCAGTGGTTGGAACCAACGTGTGCAGAGATAGTGACGCTTGAGTGTATGGTGGCAGAGAAGTAACGCAGTATAGGGTGTAGGGTTTTGAGTGAAGCTAATGATCTTTGGGAGAATGTATAGTAATGGTGAATAATTTTCGAATGGGAGTTCACCATTACTAATAAGTAAATGTGTGGATTAATATTCGATTATTTCACACATTTACTATACTGAAATAAGTCAGAGCATATATAAATAGTGTACTTTTGATAGGGAAAATGATACGGGATATAGCAGTACTTTGTCTGAGTGCGAGTGTGGCGTGTAGTTCTCCTGCACAGCGTGAGGATGAGATTATTCTAAAATTGGCGGCAACGGATTGCCAAGAGTTGTTATATAAGTCATTGAGAGGAACACCGGAGAGATTTAATGAAGCAAATGAAGACTGTCGGGCAAATGCACGTGCAGGAGCAATTTTATATCTAGAAAAAAAGCGCCATGAAATAGAGATGACCTATAATATTGGTTTAATCAATACGAGGATTTATGGTAAAGAGGAGGTTATTTTTGAGACGAGTTCAGATATAACAGAGTATGTTTCGCAGCGTTGTGAAGCGTTCAAATTGAATTTTCCTGATCCGCAGGATTTTTTTGAGGTGTATTTCCTACAGATGGAGAATATCTTGCCGGAATTGAGAAGAGATCAAACTTATCTGATTTTTAAAGAGAAAGCAGAGCAAACAGCACAAACAATTAATGAGAGCCGAGGGAAAGGGGGGTGTGAGAGATGAATTTCATCAAAAAATATTTATAATTGTTTTTAAATCGCATAATCTATGGCAAAAATATTTACTAACCAAAATGAATACAATATATTTCTTTATAAAGTTCAGAAGCCAAAAATGAAAGAGCTATGGAATAATATAGAAGATGAAACGTGGGAGAATATATACTCCTAAAAAATTATTGAATTATCTCTTCTAAACTTCTTGCATGGATGGGTCGGGGGATTTTTATACTTATTTTTTCTTTTACCACTTCCCAGGCTTCTTGGGCAAGCGCTTGAAGAGATTTTTGTTTCTTGCCAAGCGAGGAGTCATATTTATCTTTGAAGTAGGCGGAACTGGCGGTGGCAAGAAAACCCATGCCCAGACGTAGGTTCTGATAATCCCCATTCGTGGTATTGTTAAGATAAGAGTCGGCGACTTCATATAATTCTCGACCAAGAAAGACGCCACTAGCGATAAGCAGAGGCAGACGCAGATGACGATTTACAGTCTGGAAACCTTGAAGAAGAGGAGATGTTTGTAGAGGGTTATACTTCTCTCCATCAGAGGTTAGAAGTTCATCATAGCTTGAATCTATAAATCTCTTAGCAATAAATCTCAAAGGCGTTGTGCTGGCAATGTAGACTCGACTCATACATTTTTCTATATACTCCAAAAATGAAATTTTATCTTGTCGATCTTGCTCAACATACTTCATCATATCTTTATAAAGAGAATTCTGCGGCTCAGTGGTGGTGAGTAAAAAACCTGTCCAGTTTAATATCGTATCAGGAATACTTAAACCAAAACATGAGGGAGTGAAGGATTGAACTATTAAAGATAGACCATAACTGCCATGACCACGTGCTTCCCAGATTTCCGCGGCATGACGGTACTGTTTGAGAATACGGGCATCAATGTCCTGCCAGCCGGTGTAGAGATGTTTTAACATGGGGAAACCTGTGAAGTTAAGTTGAGAGTGTAGAACTCCCCTGTTGTTTTATATCTGTACATAAATTATCAATTGTCTCTTGCGAAATATTCAATACGTGCATAATCTTTTGTTGCGTACGTTCTGAGGGAATAATCTTTCCGGTGGCATACCTCTCAATGGTTTTTCCACTTACACCTATTGCTTTTCCTAAGTTCTCTCGAGATAAAGCATATTCGGTTGATTTCTCACGAATCACTCTACCCCATACTTTTGCGTCTATTGTTTCTGCTGTTTTCTTTTGCTGTTCTTGTTGATACGCAGCATAGGAAGGAAAATTCTTTTCTTGCGCTAAATGATCTAAATATTTTTGATACGAAGAAAAACCTCTCTCTTGTGCTTTGGCTTCTTGATATTCGTAGAGGGTGGCATATCCCTGTCGTTTGGCAATTTGTTGGTTATACTCTGAACGTGAGTACCCTTGGCGTTTGGCTAGAAATTCTTGATATTCACTCTCAGAATTAAATTTGTAGGAGTATTTCCCTTTTCGTGATGCACTGTTAGTATTGGTTATATCTGGAATAGAGACCATTCTTCAACTTAAGAGGTATTTCTTATATAAACTTTACTACTCTAAAGAAACACCATAGAAACTATTATAAAAACGGCCTAAAATAGAGAGGATATGTCATTTTACCAAGAGATTATTGATGAATTGAAAATAAAGAGTTTTTCTTCAAGCCAGTGGGCGGCGCGAAAAAGAGAGTTGTCTGTCAAATATAAGTTGAATACGATTCCTACAAATATTGAGATTTTTGTACATACACCAGAACAGGATATCCCTTCAATCAAACATAAATTGCTTAGTAAACCGGTGCGCACAATTTCAGGAGTATCACCTGTGGCGATTATGACGGCGCCCTCGAAATGTCCTCATGGAAAGTGTACTTTTTGTCCTGGGGGCTTGAATAGTCCGTGGGGGGATGTGCCGCAATCGTATACAGGGCATGAGCCGGCGACGATGCGCGGTATGCGCAATAATTATGATGCGTATTTGCAGGTGTTTAATCGCTTGGAGCAGTACGTGTTGATGGGTCACTCATTTGATAAGATTGAAATAATTGTAATGGGTGGCACGTTTACCGCAACACTCCAAGAATATCAAGAAGAATTTATCTCTGGTACGTTTAGCGCATTAAATGATTTTTCTGATTTATTTTTTGATGGAAATGGACATTTTGATTATGTCAAATTCAAATATTTTTTTGAATTACCAGGGAGCATTCATGATGAAGAGAGGACAAAATCAATTCAGCAAAAACTGTTACAATTAAAACAATTAGGAGAATCAACTCTGGAAGAAGAGCAGAAAAAAAATGAAACATCTCATGTTCGCTGTGTGGCATTATGTATTGAAACAAAACCTGATTGGGGATTTTTGGAGCAAGGAAACGAAATGCTGCGCCAAGGCTGTACACGAGTGGAGTTGGGAATTGAATCGGTGTACGATGATGTGCTTAGAGAAACGCATCGCGGGCATACCGTAGCTGATTCTATGAAATCTATTCAAATTCTGCGTGATTTGGGATTTAAAATCAATTTTCATTATATGCCAGGATTGCCGTTGACTTCGCAAGAGCGGGATTTAGAAGGGATGAAGCAGTTGTTTACTGATTCGGGCTATAAACCAGATATGATTAAGATTTATCCATGTATGGTAGCACCGGGAACAGCATTATATTTCCAACATAAAATGGGCAAATTTACGCCGCTTGAAACAGATGATGCGGCAAAGATGATTGTGGAGTGGAAGAAGTATGTGCCGGAGTATTGCCGGATTCAGAGGATACAACGAGATGTGCCGACGAAATATTGGGAGGCGGGAGTGAATTTGACAAATTTTCGACAGTATATTTTTGACAAATATAAACCAGTATGTAGATGTATTCGCTGTCGAGAGCCCAAGGGTAAAGAGATTGATTGGGATGCAGTTCAAATTGATGTTATGGAATATGAGGCTTCGCAAGGGCGAGAGTTTTTTATTGCGGCGCAGGATGTGAAGCATGATTTGTTGATTGGGTTTTGTCGATTGCGATTTCCATCAATGCAGTTGCGTTCAGAGATTACACCAGATTCGGCATTAATTCGTGAACTACATGTATATGGCACAGCCACGGCAATTGGTGATGAGGGATTGGTGCAGCACAAAGGATGGGGTAAGAAATTAATGCAGAAGGCAGAAGAGATTGCTCTCTCATTTGGGAAGAAAAAAATAGTGGTTATTTCGGGGGTGGGTGTGCGGGAGTATTATCGCAAGTTAGGGTATACGCAGGAAGGGCCGTATATGGTGAAGATTATTCCCGCAGAACCATTTCTTGTGCCACTTCTCGATACAAATCAATTGAAACATAAAACCCTTGTTCTATAAGCATATTTAGCAGCAACATGCCTTCTTTTGCTGATATTTTTTTTTGCTGTACATTTTTGATTAAAATACCCACTGTTCCAAGTGAAGTTATTTCTTTTGCTCTTGCCACCTCGCGTGCTCTTTTGTCATCTGAGAGAAAGATTTTTTCATGACGTTCGAGACAAAGAGATATGGCACTGCTCTCACCTAGGCCTAACGGCAGGAGATGCACTTTTTTAGGGGAGAATAAACAAATGTAACCAGATTCAATGTATCGTTCTAATAATACTTTCTCTGGTTCATACTGATTTTGAGCCGTGAGTTCATCAAAAACCGCAGGCGTGATATAAATTTTATGGAAAATATTTTCTAATAAATCTAATCTCTGTATTTTAAGCAAGTAAAGCAAAACTGTTGTGTTACTTACAGCCATAATAATCCCCATTAAAGAGACTTAATTGTCTCAAGGTCATGCTTTAATTCTTCAAGATCATAATTGAGAAGTACCCTCTGCTCTTTCATCAATTCAGTAAATCGCCACACAGATACTTTGGCAAATCGTACAGCTTGTCCAAAAGAAAACTTGCCTTTTCTATATTGCTCCAATGCTTTTTCAATCCGCCAGTGTTCGAGTCCTTCTACTAATAAACGTCGCACAATGTCTGATTTTCCTACATGTTCCATTTCGGCGGTAGTTTCCAGTTCTTTTACTAATTGTGTAGGTAAGCGGGTGGTGATGGTTTGAGCATGCATGTTTTAAATGTAATACAATGTAATATATAAAGATTACGGTTAAAATAGAGTGTTTACTCTCAATAATCTTTATATAAGATCAAGCAACAGGCTGGTTTATGACATTTGAAACGGTTCTCAAGAATATTACCGGGGAATATCTTAATATGCTGCGACATCAACCTAATGAATACTACGCTAGTACTCGAGCACTTCTCAGAGAACATCTGCAAGCAAAGTTAGTGGAATTTCATGAGACGGGTAGTGAGGCGTACATTGTGGCCCCAGGGTTAGCAAAACATACGGGGAGGGAAGATATTATCAATTCGGAATTTGTAACATATCAAAGTAGAAATTCGCAACCGGCAATTCTCCCTCAAGAAAATGGCTTGGTGATTATTCATTGGCTATATAAGATGCAAGGTATGCCCCAAAATCATACTACACCAAGTCGCATTGAAAAAATAGCAATAGAATTTAAACCAAAACTACCTTTACCAAAAGAAGGAACATGGAATCCTCTTAATGGGATTTACCATCATGAGTCAGCTATGGGCATACTTAATGCAGATTATCTGGAAGCGGGGAAGGGACATTATCATCTGTTGCATGCGCCATCTAATGGAGGGCATCATGATATTGAATTGAATATTTCGGTTAATCGGCATGATGTGCGTTCGATTCGTTTCAAACCAGATATCCTTGGGACATATACATTAACTTCTTTCTTTGCCGATATGGGTTGGCAGGGACTGGAGAAGTTGGTTGAGTGAGGGGTATTTAGGGGTTATTCAAAGTCTTTTATAGTAAATTATATGTTTGTATATTTTCTGTTGATATATTAAATGATTTTTTTTCTTTCATATTTCGCAGAGACTTTTTTGAGCTGACCATCTCTTTTTAATGCATAGAAGAGAGCGGAATCTCTTTGTTTGAGTTCATAGCGAGATTCTAGATCACTAAATTGTGTACTATGTGCTTTATAATAATCTAGTGGAGTAGGATAACCACGATAATTGTATTCTGTTTTGGGAAATATTTTTTCTAATTGTCCCCATCTTTTTAATGCAAGATATAATCCTACATCTTGTTTGCGTAAATCAAATTTAATCTTTACATTTTTGTATTCTTGAGCATGAGCAGTATAGTACGCTAAAGGGCTTCTATGACCACGATAAGGTCCATCGCCCGAATCTTGTCTATTGAATGTACGATTTTGAGGGATGGCTTGGGGTAGTTTTTCTGACGTAAGCAATTGTCTATATAATGTGTCATCTTTACTTCGTAAATCACTGCGTGTCCAATTTTTTAATTCAGGATGGGCATTAAAATAGGCTAGAGGACTGGTAAACCCGCGAAATAGTTTAATTCCGCCGTAACGACTGCCTGAATGAATAAAAGGTATTGCTTCAACGATTCGTTTTTCTCGAATAAGAGCAAGATAGAGATATCTATCAGCGTTGAAGAGTTGAGTTCTGCTCATCTGGGCATAATAATCAATATTATTTCTAAAAAATGTCAATGGATCACCAAAATCTCGACGGCCAAATTCAATTTGCAGATTTGGATTAAAATAAATACGTTTAATTTCTCTGCGCGGGAGGAATAATTTTCCCTCTTTGAGATAGATACTAAAAATTTCTTGAGCACGCTGTTCAATAATATCTTTTAGTTCAATTACTTCTTGTGCGTTTAAGTTGAGATGGGTTTCAAAATAGGTTCTACATAATTGGTTCATTTGCTCAAATGTTTGTGAGGATATTTCTGATTGTAACAGATGAAGTGCTTGTTGTAGATTTAGGTTTGATTCCTCTTTAATTTCATCTTCAAGAATAGCAATTAATGAGGAATCATTCTCTCCTATGCGTTGATGCCATGTTCTATTTTTCTCAGGCTGATGGTCGAGATGTAGAGCTCTTTCTTCTCTTTTTTGTTGTGGGGATTTTGAAAATACTTCAATGAGACGAGAGATTCTATCATATGTTTCTCTAAAACTGGCAAAAGCTCCTTCCTCTTGCTGGTGTTGGACAATAGTAAGAATACGTTCTTCTAGTTTGGGGGCGAGTTCGTAGGTGGCGATGATTTGTTTGAGGTCGATGGTCATGGTGAGATTTTTTTTAATATTTAATGCAACTGAAGAGGATTCTTATCGGAGGAGGTAAAGCCTTGGGGTGTAATTGGAAATATTCGTATATTAGACTATATCCTTGGAGTGTTTGCGGTGCATACTCTAATTGTTAGTCTATCTCCTTGAAAAAAGCAAATTGTATATCTGAGAGGAGATATTTTGAACCAAAAAAGTATTGTGCGCATAGAGCGGGACATTGTTGGAGTTGCGGTGTTGTTTGTGGAGCGATTTTATGGATATCTTGCATTTCTTCTGTGGTGTACCAATGTAATTCACCATCGGCGGGATGAACCCGAGAAGGATTCATAGAAGATAATGTATGAGGATAATGAGTGGAGCAGATGTTGACTACGCAGTGTTGAGAATTGTTCATTTGCGGAACAGCCCATGGGGGACTATTGTTACAGTCTTGGAATTGGTTTACAGAGCAATAATCTTGTAAATCTAATTTTCCGTTGTTATTTAAGTCTTGGAAAACGATGTATTTGTTGATACCTGTGAGAAAGCTGCCGAGAACTTTATTATTTTTCTTATCTACTGTGTGTAGGGCAGTATAGCCGTTTGAGAAGAATTCAGTGACATCTTCTCCTTTACGTAAATGTTGTTCAAGGGCAGAGGGTTTGCCACAACTTATGGCGAGAGTACTGGCAATAATAAGAGGTAGGTTAGATAGGTAGGCTTTCATGAGGAGATAAAAGGAGGTGGTATTTATAAACATTTTGGCTAGGATGACTTAATAGTGGTAAACTTTATAAAGAATGAATGGTTTTTAAGAGAAATGAGACAATATCTTACCCCTCTATCTTTAGCGTTGATGTTGGGCTGTTCGGGAGCGGCACATTACGGCACGCAAACACCTAAGGAAGAATGTTTAGACCAAGAGGATTGCCCTGAGCAAGGAAAAGTCTCAATTGATCCTACCAGTTATACCTCGTTGACAAAAGAGCAGAGAGGAGATTGTGAAGAGTTATTGAAGAGAGCACAGAACGATCCGAGCGTGTTTCATTCGGCAAGTGCGGCGTGTCAAGATTATGTTATACAATCAGCTCTTGAGGGAATAAGAAAATATGGTTGGGAACAGAATAATCTTATGAGAGATGGCTTTCAATGGTATTTATTGAAAATGGAGATGTCGGAAACGATGAATTTGAGTCACTGCTGGGCTAATGCACCGCTTTATTTGATTAAAGCATTAAATAAAGTTTTAGATCATACAAAAGATGAAATTTCTTTCTATGCTAATAAAGAAGAAGAGAAGAAGTGTAAAGAGTTAGAAGCACGAGTGGGATTATCGCACTGTAATGAGAGAAAGGGAGAATATGTAAGATTATTACATGATTTTGAGGGAAGTCTGCAGAAAGTATATGGGTATGTAGAAGCACGTGCACCATTGGCAACACAACATGCAGATTATCTTAAGGTAAAGAAAGTTCTGGCAAATTTTATAGAGGAAAAATGTGTTGAAACGCAGAAATATATATGTGGTTCAGTGATTATGAGTCCACCACGATTTGAGACAACACCTGCGGTGCCAAATACGCCTGCGTCGCCACCCCGAAAATCTCGATTTAAAACTGAGGGAACGACTGCTCCAGGAGAAACGCACACTCCTGTTATCATCAAAAGAGTTGAACCAGCACCACCACCTGCTGATGTATCACCACCAACGGTACCACCCATGCCGGCTCCGGCAAAGAAACAACGTTTTAGGATAGTGCAATAAAAGAGGTTTTTAATGCAGAGGGATTCTGATATGAAAATCTAATAATTATTCATGACACTTTACTTAATCGGCTTAGGACTAGAAGATGAAAAGGATATAACTCTAAGAGGGCTAGAAGCGGTTAAGAAGTGCAGTAAAGTGTATTTAGAAAATTATACGTCTTTGTTACAATGTACAAAAGAAGATCTTGAACAACTTTATCAACAGAAAATAAATTTTGCTAATCGGGCTCAGAGTGAAAATTTTGATCAACATATTCTAACTGAGGCAAAAACACAGGATGTGGCATTTTTGATTGTGGGCGATCCTGTTGCGGCGACAACACATATTGAATTATTTAAACAGGCCAAAGAGCAAGGTATTCCGGTTAGAGTTATTCATAATGCATCTATTTTAACGGCGGTGGGGATTACGGGGTTGCAGGTATATAAGTTTGGTAGAACTACCTCTATACCTTTTTTGGAGAAGGTGCCTCAGTTGGAGACGCCGTATCTTGTTGTAAAAGAAAATCAGGAAAAAGATCTGCATACGTTACTTTTACTTGATTTAGACCCAGAGCAAGATCATTTTATGACACCCAATGAGGCGATAGGTATTTTAGAACATATTGAGGGGCAGAAGAAAGAGGAGATTATTACAGGAGATACACTGGTTATTGCCTGTGCGCGAGTGGGAACAGCAACGCAATTGATTAAAACAGGACGACTAGAAGATGTGAAGAAAATAGATTTTGGCAAGCCGCCGTATTGTTTGATTATTCCGGCTAAAAGATTACATTTTGTGGAAGAAGAGATGGTTGGGTTGTGGAGATAGTTTCTGATGAGAAAATTGCCACCCCTCTTTTCTGATGTTGAAGTGTTACAATATCAAGGGAAATATGGAGTACAGCTGGAATTATTTTCTGATTCAACGCTCACGGAAGAGGAGTTGCACCACATTATGTCTATTGCCAGTTGGGAAGAAAATCCTTCCACAACATCGGCAGCATATGAAGGAGGAAGATCTATTTTATTGAATCGCAAACGCGCGAGGTATGCCGGAGGTATTGGGTGGAGAGCATTACAGGTCAGCGGTATTGGATATAGGCCTTTTGAGCAATTAGATAAATATGGCGGTGCACGTGTTAGAGAAGATCTATTTTATGAACCATCAGCGGAAAACTTTATAGAGAGATTGAAGTATAACACCTATGGATATAGTTATGCATCGGGTGATGAGATTAAAGCAAAACGGTCTACCTATTCTCCTCTGGGTACGTACAGCCATAGAGAATTGGAAGAAAAAGTGCGCAAGACAAGACTTATTTCAAGCAATTCATTTGAGAGTATAATTGTTCCAAGAGTAGAAGCATATGGCCGGTATGTAGATCAGGAACTGTCACAAGAAGGGGAGCAATTTGGATTTATTGTTTTGAGCGCTCCAGATGTGAAACGCAAACGATTTTATGAAGAACTGGTGCATAGTGTTTTTGGAAATAAAAAGGATGCATCAATTTTTTTTTTTAGACATAGTAAACAGACTATGTCTTTGGTGCCAAGAGGATTGCGTGAGGTGCATGACGCGGGTTATACTCATTTACAGCCGCACTTATCAAATTTTTATCTCATAGACAATAAATTGATATTAGTTGATTGGGAAACCATGATATCATTAGGAGATAATCGTTCTGAAAATGCATTGAATAAATCTCTGGACTTAATGATCTTTGTGAACCAACAGACGCACGCGTTGAGAGATCTTTTCCCTAGTCTGGAAGAGAAACTTATTGATGAATTCGCCGATATTTATTTAGAATTAGCGGCAGAAAATTATTTGAAGTATAAACATGAAAAAGTGTTTAAAAAAGATGAAATAAAAGGAGAACCGATTCGCCAAATGGCTTGTTGGATGGCACAATTTACCAATAAAAAATGAAAAAAATATTACTTTTACAATATCGCACGGATGAATCAAGAGAACATGAGCAGCTGTGTCTTATTAATAAATTAGGTATTACATCGGCAGAGCTGGATGTGCGTAGTGTTATTCTGAGGGAAGAATTGCCATCTCTTGAACAATTAAGAGAGTATAGGGGGGTGATAGGTGGTGCGTCAGGACAATTTAACATCACGGATTTATCGCATGACGTGCAGAAATCTATTGAACGAACGTATCCTTTGATGGAAGAGATTATACAACAAGATATGCCTTATTTGGGTATCTGTTTTGGCCATCAAGTACTCGCACATCTGTTTGGAGGGAGAGTGGAACGAGATTGTGCACAAGCGGAATCGGGAAGTTCCAAGATTATGCTTACTTATCTAGGTATAATGTCACCACTCTATGAAACGATGGATCGTACTTTTTATGCGGTTAATGGTCATAAAGAAAGTGTGGTAGAACTGCCTAGAGGGGCGCAATTGTTAGCAATATCACAGCGGTGCCAGATACAGAGTTATCAGATCAAGAGAAATATATTTGCGACACAATTTCATCCAGAACTGGATTTGGAAGATGTACGATTTCGTTTAACACTACGACCGGAGTATTGTCTGGGAAGAACAGTGGATGAGATTATGGCGGAGTATGAGGATGTATCACTAAGTGCGAGGATATTGCATCATTTTAGAGGAGTAATGGAGCGAGAAGAAGGGAAATAGACGTAAGAGATGTTGAATTTTTTAACTAACTAATTATGCAGATTCTTTAACCCCAAATAATCCTCAAAGGGAATTATTATCCCCTCTTTGAGAGAAGTGGGGTGAAAATAGAGTTCATAGAGATAGCTTCCTTCGAGACGGAGGGTGACGTTTTTAGTGGTGTAGGAAATGGATTCGACTTTTCTCTCAACTTGTTTACCGCAACGGTTGAATGTGAATTCAAGTATTTCATAAGAGGTTGGAGCGAGAGTGAGCAAGATGCCATCATCATATTGTTTGGCACGTAACAGGAGATATTCGTCGGTTTGGGAACGACGTTGTTCTGGCCCTAATGAGATTAATCTGGGCTTTTTATTATCTCTAAATCGCAGATGTAATTCTATTTCAGAATGGATTAGTATTTCAAGACATTCTTGAATTAAAGGGTAATTGCTCATGAATCAAATAAAGTAATGGTTAGATATTAAATTAGTTGATTATTAGGAAATTAGGTGATGAGGTAATTAGATGATCAAATAAGTTAAAAATAAAAAATTAAAACAGGCTCAAGCCATAGAGTACAAATAGAGGTACAAAGACAATGGCGAGGGTGTTTATGACTTTAATTAAAGCATTCAAGGCGGGACCTGCCGTATCTTTGAATGGATCACCAACCGTGTCACCCACCACCGCTGCTTTGTGTGCTTCTCCACCTTTACCACCATAGGCGCCAGTTTCAATATATTTCTTGGCGTTATCCCAGGCGGCCCCGGTGTTAGACATGAAGAGTGCCATTAAGAGACCAGAGAGTATAACACCAATTAACAAACCACCTAGTGCTTTGATACCTAAGAGCATACCTACCGCGAGTGGTGCTAGTACGGCGATGAGCGCGGGTAAAATCATGTTTTGTAATGCTGCTTTGGTTACGATGTCAACACATTTACCATATTCGGGTTTGGCTTTACCTTGCATTAAGCCTTTGATGGTGCGAAATTGCCGGCGAACTTCTACGACAACTTTGTTGGCTGAACTACCAACGGCGCGCATACACAATGAGCTGAAGATGAAAGGCAGTAATGCGCCAATGAATAAGCCAATGAGAACGGCTGGATCGGTTAAAAGATAGGTATATTGTACTTTGGAATATAATCCTACTTCGTTAGTAAATGCAACGAATAACGCTAATGATGCGAGTGCGGCGGAACCAATGGCGTACCCTTTGGTAACGGCTTTGGTGGTATTTCCCACCGCGTCGAGTGCATCAGTTGTTTTACGTACTTTTGCGTCAAGTCCAGCCATTTCGGCAATACCTCCGGCGTTATCGGTAATTGGACCATAACTATCAAGTGCGATAATCATTCCTGTGAGGGAGAGCATGGCAACAGCGGCAATGGCAATACCATAAATTCCGGCAAAGAAGTAGGCGCCAAAGATGCCTGCGCAAATGACTAAAACAGGAACTAGAGTTGATTCCAATCCCATCGCTAATCCTATGATTAAATTTGTGCCAGCACCGGTGGTGGATGCTTCGGCGATTTTACGTACAGGACGATACTGTGTACCGGTGTAATATTCTGTAATGACGTTAATGATTACTGTGATGATCAAACCAATCATGGCAGCGAAGAATAAGTTGAGGGGGTTTTTGGTCATAACGGTGACGATATAAAAGCCAAATGCGGAGAAAATACCTGCGGCAATTAGACCTTTATACAGAGCACCCATGATGTTTTTGTTGTACCCTAGCCTGACAAACCATGTACCAATGATAGAACCGAGGATGGCAACACAACCTAATAATAAAGGATATTCTACGGCGTTGTTAAACTGACCTGAAACGCTAGGCATTAACGCGAGGAGCATGGCGGCGAGAAGAGTAACCACATAGGTTTCATATAAATCTGCACCCATACCAGCACAATCACCAACATTATCTCCAACATTATCCGCAATGGTTGCAGGATTACGAGGATCGTCTTCAGGAATATTCTTTTCAATTTTTCCTACCAAATCAGCACCTACGTCGGCAGCTTTCGTGTAAATACCACCGCCAACGCGTGCGAATAGAGAGATTAGAGATGCACCGAAGCCTAAGCCAACCATAAGAGCAGGATCTTGAAAAATAGTGTAAAAAACACTCACTGCGAGAAGAGCTAATCCCACAACGGCCATACCGGTGACAGCGCCGCCTTTGAACGCCACATCTAATGCTTCTTTGACACCTTTATGCGCCATCTGTGCCGTTCGGACATTTGCGCGCACAGAAATGGACATGCCGATAAAACCAGAAATGGCAGATAATAATGCTCCAAATAAAAAGCCCAGCGCAATGGGTAGACCAAATAGGATGCCTAAGATTATGGCGATGATGATGGCGAACCAAAAAATGGTTTTATATTGGCGTTTCATATAGGCCATGGCGCCTTCTCGAATAGCGAGAGAAATTTCTTGCATTTTGGCAGAACCTTTATCTTTGCTGAGAACGGAGACGGCCAAATAACCTGCATAGATTAATGCGACAAAACTAATTATTATTGCGATAATTCCTACAAATACCATATGAAATACACCCCCGTATTATACGGATATGGCTCTATAAAACAGGCTCCTCTTTATATAGTTTATTGTTCATAAACTACCTGGAAGGGAAGAAAAAGTCATAAGGTTTATTAATGTTCATGAGCCGAAAAGTAGCATGACTTGGGCTACAGCAACACCGCAAACAATGACGCCACCCCCGCCAAGACCGGGACAGGGGGTCGTTCGACGAGATTCTACTACGTTGGATATTTGTTTAGTGCAACTCTTGGTGAGTTCCCAAATTGAATATATAGGGTTATATTTGCATCCAACAGAGATTTTATTTGAGAAATATTTGCTTGGAATGAATAAAGGGCAGACAAATTACCAATTGGATATTCCAGTTGAGAAATGGAAAAGAGTACTTGAAGAGACATTGGCGTCTAATAATTTAACTTCTTTAAAGAAAGATGTTCAAACGTTACGTAATCCACCGCAAGAGATGTATGCGTATGTGTTTGATTTTAAACACTATAGGCAAGTTGGACAGATGCTTATGCCTGATTTTCCACCTCCGTTTTGGGATGTGGTAAATAAGAAGAGGTAAAAGATAGACGTATGATTTCGGGGAGGGAGATTTAGTGATTAAGAGTGATATGGAAAAAGTTAGCGATATTGCCACACTTTACCTGTAATGCCTATCAAAGGAATAGTAAAATCATGCCCTTGCGAGTGAGCATGCACTTTTTCTAGGGCTTGATGAAATGATTCACGGTAAAGATGACCTAGAGAATGAATCACATAACACGTTTGAAATACACGTTCATAGATCTGTGGAGTGGGGTGCTGGAAAAATAAATTGATTTTTGTGTTTAAGTCTGGCAATAAGTCATTGATGATTATAAGAGGAGCATATCGTGGATCATTTTTTGAGTTTAGGGAACAGAAATGATTAGTTTGATAGAGATTATTAATAAGTTCTAGATCATTTTGGATACTTGTTTTTCTTGTTTGGTTTGGTTCGTGTAAATAGATCTCCAGAGATGCCTGAATTCCGGTCAGATGAGTGCCAAAATCTTTAGTATAAAACAGGGCTAATGCGTGGGCATCGTTTTGGAGTTGTGCAAGGGTGAGTTCTAATGACATAGAGAAAGAAAATTTTTTTAGGTTTTATATAGGTTATTAATGAGAGGAGTAATATGTTATTCAAGTAAGTGATATAAATTTTAATATCCCTTATGCTGCTCGGGAGTAATCTATATCTCTTGTGATACCATGTAATGATTCGAGTAAAGAACGCGACGAGGGGTTGAAGAGGAGATGCAGGGCGAAACGCCGGCGGGTTTCGGGATTTACTTGTGATGAGGCGCCGACAATTGCGGCATATTGGATGTCTTTAAATGCTTCTTCGGCTTCAGGGTTGGTGAGCATGTCTTGCTTGATATCAGATTTTTCTTGGGTTTTTGTGTCTTGATATAAGTCTTCGTTATCAGTGTTGGCAGCATTAGTGGAGATTCCACCATACCATATTTTAAACGTGTCCGGTGAGGGTTCTGCACCATAGGAATTTGTAGGGGAAGTCTCAGAATTTTTTTCTAGAGGTGCTTTGGGGTCATTAGTGAGATTATGTTTACCAATAGAGGCTATGACGGAGGTATAATCAAATTCTATGAGAGAAGAACTAGGGGGAAGGGTTTGAGAGGAGGTTTTTGGTTCAGATTGTAGTAATTTGTCTAGCGTAATAGATATGCACCTCGAGAGAGTGGTGTGGAATGAGGCAGTATTTTAAATCTTTGCTATTGCAAATGAGAATTGGATTTAAACCGAGAGGGTGGAAAAATTATCTTAGACTATTCTCCGCTTTTTGGGCGACTTTGAGATATTTGAATTCGTTGAGGATGACATCTTCGTAACGCAGGGGTTTACGTTTTATGGGCTGGTCGACGAAGTTCCATTTTAGTTTGTTTTGAAGTACTTGAATGTGAACGTAGCGTTTTACTTTGGGTATGAGTAAGCCGCTTTGGGTGTTAAATGTGTATTCATCACGCCAGGTGTCAGGGTGAATGATAACCCAACCGTCTTGTTCTTCGATATATTTTTCATGAATGTGGCCAAAGATGTATATTTTGTTCTTATGCAGAATATGACGCTTCTTTCTTTTAAAGACATTGACGATTTTATCGACATCCCAGTGGCGGTTTTTGACGCGGCGATAAAATTCGCGAAAGAGCCATTTGGGAAAGACATAGGTTGGGTCAAAGCAGTAGCGAAGAGGGTAATAAAAAACGCTTTTAGAGAAGTATTCGATGGTTTTCCAGCTGACTTTGGAGGCAACGGCTTGATGATGGGAGAAGAGGAGAGGGAGAGGTTTGATGCGTTCGAGAAAAGGATGCTCTTCTTTGAGGGTCATAAAATTGCTGATCAGGCCAAAGGAGACCCAGGGGATGTTGAGGATTTTTTGACCTTGATAATTCATGAATTCTTTACGATGATTGATTTTATTGAGGAAGTCGTATTGATGACCATGTTCGATGTGAAGCTCATGTTCGTTGTACGCCATTTGAAAGAGGATGTTGTTTTGGGATTTGAGAAGAGAGCAAATATGGTGTTGAATCTGAGGAAAAAAGAGGTCATGATCGTGGTTGCCGATGATGAAAAAAATACGATGGTTTTTTTGTTGCGCAAATTCTTTGAGGGCATTAAAGACGCGATGATGAAATTTATACATTAAGTTGAGTTTGGCAAGAGATATTTGTGCAGTGATATGGCGAGGATAGGTTATTTTTCCGCTTTGATCGATATAAGGGCATTTTAAGAAGTCAAAGGTATCGCCATTGAGGATGAGATCGACGGAATGTTTTTTGCTGACAAAAGAGTGAAAGACTTGGCCGAGAGTCTTATCCGCGATAAAGTCATCGGTGAGGGTGCCACCACCGAGTTCTATATCACCGAAGACGAAGATTTCTTTAGGCATAATTTAGATTAAATCTATTATCTATTTATATGTTACTTTCTGAAATAGATGTTACTTTTACAGGCTTATGGAGCGTAATACTTCAGCTATCTGAAGCGTGGTGAGCATCATAAGGTCGAAATTCCGTTGATAAAGATATCGAGAGCGTTGCGAGGGGATGCTCCCTACGGGAACGCAGCTCCTTCGATGTTCATATCCAGAATTTCGAAGATGCTCACCACGCACGGAAGCGCCCCCGTCTTCTCGCCTCTCGACCTCTTCTTCAAAGGCGTTGTCGAGTCACTGCGTTCGTGTCTAGTCACTATCGTTCGTGACTTTCCTGAGGGAAAGAGTTGCCTATCGGCAACCGTCCCCGGATGGGAGAGAGTCACTCCACCTCGCTACGTTCGTTCGTTGCTTACGAGCAACCAACCCCCCGCGACGCGCTTGCTTCAGTTTATCGAAGAGACTCGACCTGAGGACGGGGGCGCTTCAAGAAGCTGAAGTATTACTATGAAGCAAAACGCTTATAAATCGTTAAATTATACCACCTTTTAATGAAAAAAACAAGGTATACGTTTTTTACGCAAACACAGCAAGTTGAAGAGGTTATAAAGTCCTCTTATGATCCAATTAAAGAGTGGAGGCCAGATCCACAAGGGTATTTTCTGATTCGAGTGGATCAGAAAAAGAAGCTCATTGAGGCTGGGCTTGTGACATATCGCCATGTGATTGTGAAGAAAATTGTGGGAAAGTATGCGGCGGAAATGTACCACACGATTATTCGACGTAATTTGATTAGCAAGCTGGAACATGCGGCATATTTAGGTAAAGAGTTGTATAAAGCAGAAGTGGCGCTTAAGTATGGAGTGGAATATAAACAAGAGTTTCCATTGAATATGCCGATAAAGGTTAAAGTGAGATTGATGAAAGAGAGTTGAGAGAAGAAGATTTACTCTTTTTCCACTTTTTTATATTCGTCTAAGTGGGTTCTTTCTTCTAGGGTGTAGTTGTAGATGTTATTAACAATTAAACCGACATTTTGAGCAGCAGCGGTTTCATCTAAACCGGAAGTCATAACACAATAGAAAAGACGCATATCTTGAATGAACATAATACCACAATCATGGAAATATTGGGAATGGGGTTGATATTGGGAAGCGAATTTATGGGAGATTGTGGTATCGGGAGGAAGATGAGCGATTTGTTTGATATCAAATGAGGTTTGGGTGAGTAAAGAGAGAATATATTCAGAATCTTTTGGTTCTAAAATAGTTGAGAGATAAAGACTAGAGAAGATATTATACATAGATTTGGGAGTGATGTCGTGGCCTTGGGCATTGCCGTTATTGTAATAGCCCAAGTAATTTTTAAGGATGGGTGTGAAATCTTCTGTTCCTTTATAGCGATTTAGTGTGAGAAATGCCGTGTTATCAGAGTCTTTTAACATTTTTTCAAGTAAAAAACGAATGGTAAATTCTTTTTGAGTGGTTTGATATAAATCACCGTAGCTTGCTGATTTGTCTTCTTCACTAATGGTTACTTTGGTGTCTAAGCTTAAATTACCCTCTTCGATTTGTTTCATGATTAAGATGGCGAGAGGAACTTTACTTAGACTGGCAGGAGGATAACCCGCATTGGCGTTAATTGACATGGAAGCACCATCACGCATATTGACAACGTAGACAGAGAGGTTGAGATTATTTTGTTCTATGTAGGAACGGATTCCTTGACGAAGAGGTTCGTAATTAAAAATGAGATAACTCTGAGGCGGAATCAAGCCCGCATAAATACGAGGCGAGAGTAGGCCGATAGGATTAGGAGTTTGATTTTTGATACTATTTGATTCGGGACTGGGATAGATAGGGTAGATGAGAATGCCTAGGAGGATGAAAATGAGGGCAAGCTGAATACAGACCACTACTTTTAGAGATATACGCATACTTTAGCAAGAGAGGAGGGGGTTTTATAAAATTTTGTATGCTCGACTTTTGCGTTTTCATATCAATTTGGCAAAAGTCTCCCAACCTACACTTTTGCATAGATCTATTAATCAGAAACGCAAAAGTAGGGGTATGGTTGAGTGGGAAAGAGAGGAGAGGTTGGAGAAAAAATTGGGAAAAGTGTCGTATCCCGTAATTATTTCCCTTCGCTACAATAATTCGCTTCATTTTATTAAACCTCCTTCATTTTTCTCACAAAAGCCTGTGCTGGAGTTTCCAGCACCTCAAAGTTTAGGCTTCGGTGAGGTCGTACTTCATTATACCAATGAAGAAACTCTTCTTTTGTTTTGAATGCCTTTCTATGGTGATCATATACCCCAAACCATCTCTCAACTTTTCCATTGCTTTGTGGGTGCTTTATCCTGCAGAGGATCTGTTGTATATCTTTGTGATCAAGAAACGCTTTGAACCTTGAATCGCCTCCAACATTAGCGATGAACTGTGACCCATGATCACTGATGCACTGCTTTATTCTACCCTGTTTCGATGCTTCTTCCATACCTTGAATTGAAGCATCGGTTGTAGCACTACCACACTCCAGCAGGGCAAGCATTTTTCTGCTGGCATCATCTTCAACAGCGAAGACATATGTTTTGCCATCAAAATGCCAGTCAATGTGCACTGCCGTTAAGCTGTGCCTTCGTTCATACCGTATCCAGTCTTTCTTGCGTTTATCCTTCTTCCCCTTACTTTTTGCGTAGCCTAGCAGGAGCATAATTTTATGAACCCGATTATGACCGATATGTTTGTCATGGTCTCTTTCTATGAGTCTCTGCAGAGTATCTGCTGATACTCTATATTTCTCATAGACTTCTTGTACCAGACTCATTTCCCAATCTTCAATTGGCCTAGAAGGTCTCCCATTTCTCTTACCAATGAGAGGAATTTCACCCGTGGCATTGTACTGTGCCCATACTTGGTTGACTCTGCGTATAGATATTCTGGCTATTTTCCTGGCTTGGTAGGTGGTCATCCCTTCATTTTTATGTCGTATTGTCTCGACAAGTTTGGCTCTGGTTAGTTTCATAACCCCAGTAAACTTGTCGTAGGGAAATAGTTTCGGGATAACACAAAAAATTGGGAAAAGCTAATGTTTATAAATGAGTTATTAAAATGTTTAGCTTTCTATGAAATATGAACTAATTGAAGCACGCCGTACGCAAAATGGCCTGGATTATAGACTTACGGTACGCCCCATTCCCGAAACATTTCTTGAATCGTTGAGATTTCCAAGAATTGCAACTTATCGTGGTCATGATGGAATATGGTATGGCACGCCAAGCTACCAATCCTGCCCAGATACTCTGTGTCAAATCCTCTCACAGTTCTACCAAAGAGCCAAAGCCATGCCTGAATCGGAACTACCACCAAATCCTCCTAGAGCATAAACTGAAAAGTAGGGTTATTCAAAGTAACCGATAAATCATAACTTTTAAAAGTAAATAGTGTAAAAATAATTAAAGTATGACCACAGTCAAATTAATTCTAGAGAGGATTATAAGTGTAGAAGATCAAAAGACGGCAGGGTATCATGCCTGCTATGTCTATCATCATTCTTTGTTAGATGCAAATTGCGCTAGCTCGTTGAGTTCAGATTGGACTACCAATAAAAATGAAGATTGGCATTTGCAAAACTTGGCGAGCAAAGTTACAACAATGCTCTATCAACGTTTCAATGAAGCGACTATTTCAATTGAATTGCAACAGAATCCGAGGGTACATTGGAAAAAGCCCTATATTTCTGCGTTGTGCCACGAGGGGGATGGACTCAAACTATTAGGGTATATTGCACACGTTCTAGTTCAAAATAGGGAGACACAAACTCTTGCACCATAACATTTATTAAACAGTTCTTTTGCTGATTATCTAAATTAAATTTCTACAACAAAATGAGGTATATTAACCATGGAATCAATGAATATTGTAAAAATCAATCAACCCGCGCCACTCTTTGAAACAAAAGCGTTTCAGGCGGGGAAAGAGATTAAAGTAAAGTTGAAAGATTATAAGAAGAAGTGGGTTGTTTTGGCGTTTTATCCAGCGGATTTTACGTTTATTTGTCCAACAGAGTTAGGAGATTTTGCGGATCATTATGATGAGTTTCGCAAGCTGAATACGGAAGTTCTCTCGGTGAGTACGGATACGGTGTTTGTACATAAAGCATGGCATGATAATTCCCCCACGATTGCAAAAATAAAATATCCCATGCTTGCGGATCCGACGGGGGCTATTTGCAGAGCATATGGAACGTATATTGAATCGGAGGGGCTGAGTTTTCGAGCAACGTTTATTATTGATCCGGATGGCAATGTGAAGTGGTATGAGATACATGATAATAGTATTGGACGAAGTACATCAGAGATTTTACGCAAGTTGAAGGCAGCGCAGTATGTACGTGAACATGGAGCGGAAGTGTGTCCGGTGAATTGGCAGCCGGGAGCGAGGACGCTGAAGCCAGGATTGGATTTGGTGGGGAAAATATGACTCTGGAGAGATATATACTTGGTGATGAGAAGTTGAGGATTTCTCATACAAATTTGAATCAGGTATTAAAAATGGTAGAGGTATTAGGATATTATCCACGTGAGTTATGTGAAGTTTCTCTCCTTAAAGACAAAGGAGGAGAGGTGTACATGGATACAAAAACGCTGATTTTTCAGCAGAACCAGAGAGTTTCATATGACTTACTTTTAATGCAAGAAAAATATCAGGGTAAAAAGAGTCGAGAAACGAGATATACTTTTTATGAAATAAGAGAAGAGAAACTTGCGTGAAGCGTAAAATAAAAATCCCAATCGCCCAAAGGGGCGAGGTATTTTTAATGTTATGAACCCCGCTCGATATGATTATCAGAGGTACCCAATCGCTGCAAGCAACAGGGTATCACAACAAATGAAAGAGGTTGAAAATTATGACATACACTGCGAAGAATTATGAACATTTATTAGGAACAATGGGGTTTTCAGATCAATTGCTGAAGAATCATTTTACGCTGTATCAGGGCTATGTGACAAATACGAATAAGTTATTTGAAACGTTGATGATGCTTGTGAAAGAAGGAAAAGCGGCAACGCCGGAGTTTGCGGAATTGAAACGCAGATTTGGCTGGGAGTTTAATGGTATGCGATTGCATGAGTTGTATTTTGGCAATATGCATAAGAGTGGAAAAGTGCTGCAAAGCGACTCTGCGTTACTGCAGAAAATAACGGCACAGTTTGGTTCGGTTGAGAATTGGATGATAGCGTTTAAAGCAGTAGGTGCAATGCGCGGCATTGGCTGGGTGGTGTTGTGTTATGATACTGACGCAGATAAATTATTTAATGTGTGGGTCAATGAACATGATACAGGGCATTTAGTTGGGTGTACGCCGCTTCTGATTATGGATGTGTTTGAACATGCGTTTATGCTTGATTATGGATTAAAACGAGCGGATTATATTGCAGCGTTTTTTAATGCGATTGATTGGGATGTGGTGGAGAAGAGATTGGCGTAGCTGTTCTAATTTTCTTGTTGTTTTTATTGGATTCTTTTTTATTCAACAACTTCTTGGTTCTTTTATCTTGCCCTAAAGTAGCCGCTTATGAATCCTAGTGCTGCTCCTAACTCATCCAAATGTCCAACGCCATACTTATTGGTGGTGAAACTATTGTTATGTACAATTTTTGAGAACGCTTATTTTTATTTAGGGGGAAAATTTTCCATTCCAAGAAGTTTTACTTAATTCTGGTTTGGATATTTCAACAATTTCATCAGGATTAATTTTATACATAACATAACTTTCTGTGTGTTTATCCCAAAGAAAAGATGATCCTTTTCCATTAACTGACACATGTAGATGAGTTCCATTTCTTACTAAATCTTGTAATTTTGAAGGTAATCTTGCAGCATGTTCTGTATAATAGACTAGATCAATTTCAGGAATTTGAATCTCAAATAAATAAAGATCTTTTCCTTCTTCAGCTAATGCCTTTCCGCCAAAATGTCTGCCTACTGCGATTGCGACATCTTTATGAAATGAAACTGAAACTAATGGAGACCAATAATTTTCTCCATGGAAATGTCTTTCAACTACTTCATTAAAATATACTGATAATACATTGGCTTCAAAATTTTCAATTAGGGGCGACACATTTCCAGATTTTCTAAAAAAGTCAGATTCAATTCCCTCGTTTTTCATTCTCTCAGCTTCTTCATCAGTCAAAACCATACCTCTCCAAACGGTTTTAGAACCTAGATATTTTTTAAATGATTCTCTTGTTGCTAAATAATCAGTTAGTTCATGTGATTTTAAAAATTCTACAAGTTCGGGTAAATGCGTAACAACTCCTTGATCTAAATTTAATTGTGCTAAGTTAGGATTTTGTTCCGAAAAAACACCATGAATTGTAATTCTTTCAGGATTATTTCCCCATGTGCCAATAACTTTTTGCCAATTGGCATCACCATAAAATGTTCCAGAATAGCAAGACATTACTGCTTCAATTAATTCTTGTCTTTTATGGGTTTGAGAATTGCGTAGTAAATCAATAAGAGTACCTCTATTTCCAACAATATTAACAGCTTCATCCCTACCGCGATATGCTCTCATTTTACTTAAGTTGGAAGTATCTATCATAATTATGTTATCTTTATTTTTTTTATGTCATTTACCTCTTTTGTTTGAAATCAACAAAGGTTACAGAGGCAATTTTACGGTAACAATCTTGAGGGGGACGATAGTAGAGGATGATTTCTGGACGAACGTTGGCGACAATGTCCACGATTTCAGACATGGTAATAAAATGATTTTTACGGAGGCAGTCGAGTAATTTTATGCCTTGAGTGTGATGTTTTTCTTGCAAGGGTTTATCATACTTCATATAGTGATGGTTAAATGATTTGCCCAGGCTATGTTCATAATAGAAATCAAATAATGTTAAGAGCTGGGAAGAGTAACGGCAGCGCTGGGCTAGTAATTGAGCATCGATATATTCTCTGGGAAAGTGTTGAAGGCCGTCACCGGTGTCACCGCCGGAGAGATATTTATCATGATTTTTTTGGAATTGCGCCAAACATTCTTTTTTATCTTTGCTAAATGTGAAATATTCTCCTAAGAGTATAGGAAATCGGCCTAATTCTTCTACCAATTCTGGACGCGTTGTTTGTTCTTGCAGGAGAGCGGAAACGACAAGCGAGATATCTTTGGGAGGTATATCTGCTAATTCTCTGGGGTGCGAGAGAGGGGTTAAAAAACGTCGCAGTGTGGGGATTTCGGTCATGTTTTGAGAGAAATCAAAATGATTTATAAATTATTTGTTACTTTTTAGTGAAATTTTTTGTTGAGGGGGTAGCCGTTTTTCAATAAATCTCTTACTTCTTTGCACTTTTCCACATAAAATTAAAGTAATCTCGATAGGCATCCGCTGCTTTCTTATTTTCAATCAGAATCGCTTCAGGAATTTCACTCCAAATCACAATCGCAATTTTATGGGCATAGATATTTGTCACCACCGGACTTTCAATAGTTGAGGGAATATGACGCAGAATCTTCGTATCTGCCGGATCTTGGCGTGAACTTCTTACAATACTTTTAACTTTTATACCTCGTTTCTCCATTTTCTGTTGAAACCGTTGCGCAAAGGCGGGCATTTTTTGTGAGAACTGTCCTTCTGAACCAAACACCAAATTTTCCTGGGCATGCTGTAAAATATCTTCAAAAACCGTTTGTACTCCTTTTAGCCCTTTAAATAATCGTGCATTTTCTTTTAATTTAGTTTCTGTACGAATTTGTTCTAATTTTGGCAGAAACTCTTTGGCCAATTCCACTTTTCGATTTAAATGATTCAAAATATTATGTGTGCTAGAACATTGAAACCATTTTATTTTTCCTATAACTACATAAGAAGCTAGACCCTTGTGCAATAAAGAATTTAGAGAATTATATGTTGAACTTCGATCCATCCCCGCATGCTTTGCTACAGAGCCAGCTTTAGAAGAGCCAAGCTTAATTAGAGATAAATACACCCTAGATTCATTTTGACTAAATCCCAGCTTGTTAAAATTATCTAAAAAGTCTATATTTTTGCTCATAACTCTCCGAATCTTCTTTAATTTATTAATCTAACTGTTGTAGATATCTCTTCAACAAATCTATTAATATTCTTCATTCAAACATCAATACATCAATACCAAATAAAAAAAAAGAGAAAAAAGAATAAAAAGAGGAAAAAACATGATAGATCAAACAACCTTAGATACAATAGCTTTAGACCTAACAAAACTAAACTCAACAAAAAAACGCTTTGAGACAATTACCAGCCCTGAATCAAAAATAATTGACGAAATTAACGATTCTCTCCTCTGGGGTGCCATAAAATACTTCAGAAAAAACAATTTCGTCTGGGTAGAAGTGCCAACCTTAACAAAAATAACCGGCGCCTGCGAAAATGTCGACACGTTATATGCACTCAACCACTTCGGACAAGAAGCATACTTAGCTCAAACCGGCCAACTTTATCTCGAAGCAAAAATACCTCTCCATGAAAAAATTTGGACTACTATCACTAGTTCCCGAGCAGAAACAGCAGTAGACAATCGTCATCTGAACCAATTTACTCTAATAGAAATGGAACACCAAGGCGACTTTGAAACAATGCTTCCTCACATCGAGGGAGCAATAAAATCCATGCTCTCAGAAACGCTAGACAAAAGAGCTGAAGCACTTCAACAAATAAATAGAGCTCAAGAGATCTATGATTGGATACATAACCCGTTTAGTAGAATAACGTACACGCAAGGAATTGAACTGCTTCAAGCGGAAAGATTTCAAGATAATCGAAATAAAAATAATAACTTAAAATGGGGTGACGACTTAACCAGTACAGAAGAAGCTCAACTCGTAGCGTTAACAGGGAACAAACCTCTTTTCATCACCCATTTTCCTAGAGAAATTAAATTCTTTAACATGAAAGTCAATGACCAAGATGAAAGTGTTGTTAATAGCACTGATTTAATCATGCCTTATTCTGGTGAGAGTGTTGGCGCGGCTGAACGAGAAAATAATGTGGAGAAACTCACTCAGAGACTTCTTGAAAGTAAAATGTATAGTATACTCGCACAAAGAGGAAAAACAGTAGAAGATTTCAGAGACTATTTAGATATGATCCAAAAAAATCCCCTATTACACTCCGGATGTGGCATTGGCTTCAACAGAATTAGTCAGAGTGTGTTAGGAGTGGATGATATCAGAATAAGCACAAATTACCCATTACAATCCGATAAATTGTATTAGGTACCTTGTGATATAATACCCTCAGAGATAAACTTCTCTCTTGTCTCGTTGGAGGTCTTGGTTAAAATTTAAACCCAAGAAGAGGAGTTATGGTGGTATACGCAGTATATTGATTGGTTTGTTCTCGCAGCGTTAAAAGACCAATTTGGAGGTATTTTCCTTCATGGGCGTGGCAGACGAGGCCGAACTGCAAACCGTATAATTCATTAGTGCGATTGAGAATACCCCATTGAGAACCGATGTGTTTATGTGATTCGTTGAGCAGGCCAATTTGCGCACCGTAGGCTAAGTCAAAGATGTGATTGACAAGGCCTGTTTGCCAGCCGGCGAGTTGCTCAGTGAGATTGAGAGCACCACATTGCAGGCCACGAACTTCTTGTGCGTAATTGCGTATGCCAAGAAGAAAGCCGTTGATACGTTGTTCTTCAATGAGGAGATTAATTTTGAAGTCTAACATGAAAACTGGTGAGGGAGAGGGAGTTTATATTATTTATGATTTATTTTGAAGGGGTTATTTTGAGAGATTTGAATCATAATGTTCTTAAAGCGGATGTTGATTTTTGATAATAATGGCTTTTGAAACATTGGATCAACTTTTCCGCTGGGATCATACGGATCATGGACGAATGAGATTGTGGTTTGATGAACTATTACAGCAGGGGTATTATTGCGGTCATCATCTAATTGGTCGTGATACCAAGATTGATAAGGGAGTGTATATTGGTCAAACGTCACGGGAAGCGATTGTGGTGGATTTTACTTCGTCTGTTTTTCTTTCAGAATTATTTGAGGAAGCAAAAGAGCGTTGTGAGCTGATTCGCCAATGCAGGCATCCGCCTTTTTTAGAGACAGTGTATCATCTTGTGCGGGAAAGAATGAGATATGATGAAGAGCAGACGATGAAGATTATCACCCAAGAGAATGCTAAAATGGATGGGTTGATTTCTTTGGATAGATTTATTGAGGCGGGAGTGGGAGTGTGCCGGCATCAGGCGTTGTTTGCAGGAATCTTAATGGAGAAAGCGACAGAAGAGTTTATTGTTCCTGGGAGGGTGAGTGTGGATAGGAATAGTATAGGATATTTAGCACATGCGTGGGATAGATTTACGTTTCCGAGTGCGAAGACGTATATTTTGAATCTGTCTCCTCCAGGATATATTGGTACACTTGAAGATTCGATGAAAGAGGCAAGGGGGTGGTATTTTTTAAGACCAGAAGATGAGAAAAGATTAGGAGTGAGGTATGAGGGGTGAAGTACTTTGAAATACGTTTTATGTTAGTGTATTTTTTATTTTAGGTGTACTTTACTCTATAAATCAATCTATCAAATAGATTCCTTCAAGTACTTTTTGGATGATGCTTTGGCAGTTGGTGATTTTGTTGAGCAGTTTATAATCGGTGGTGGCTTTTTTGATCTGGCCCAGGCGGTCGAGAATCTGTAGGTAAATACGAATGAGGTCGCCTTCGAGCAGGTTGATTGTTTCTAAGACATCAAAAAATGTTTTGCCATGGTAGATGGGATGGATGAGTACGGTCATTTGATCTAGTGAGAGGAATTTTTTTTCATTGGAGAGATAGTCGTTTTTGTGCAGGAGACGCTGAAGGGAGGATAGTTTTTCGTCTCGATAGGCTTGGTCAAATTTGTGCATTTCACGGCCTTCATAGGCCATACACGCGATGAGAAGTAGAATTTGGTATTCTTCTAAATCCTGCCAGACTTCTGTTGCAAAGATTTCACCCGTAGTTATTTCATCGGCGAAGATTTTGGCGGCGAAGTGCCCTTTACTGGTGAGGGTCTTATTCTGGATATAATCATATTTTTCTAAACGACGTACGATGTTATCATATCTTGCAAGAATGACTTTGGTTGGGATGTTGGCGTAATTTTCGCCAAATTTTTGAAATGAGAAGAAGCTTAAACGCAGAATTTTTTCGATCTCTTTGGGATTTTTTTGGTCGATGAGGTTTAGGACAGTGTTGATGGAGAGTTTGAATTGGGAGTGGATGGGTTCGATATCTTTTGTGGTGATGGATTTTATTTCGTTGTAGCGAAATGTGGGCCGGTAGATCATGCTCACGGCGTAGCCGATTTTGTCAATGCCTCGTCTTCCGGCGCGACCAGCGATTTGAAAGTATTCTTTGGTGTTGAGATTACGAAAGTTGATGCCATCAAATTTACGCAGGCCGTCAAAGCAGACGGTTTTGGCGGGCATATTGATACCAACGGCGAATGTTTCGGTGGTGTAGAGAACATTGATGAGGCCTTGGGCGAAGAGGTCTTCGACGGCTTCTTTGATAATGGGGAGAAGACCGGCATGATGAAACGCGATGCCTTGGGAAATGGTTTCGCGCAATACTCTGGTGGAGGAGAGTTTACTTACTTCAGGGGGGGCGGTTTCTAATTTTTTGAGAAAGTATTCTATTCTGGCTGTGTCACGTTTGAAGATGTTTTTCTTTGCGAGTTCTAATGATTTTATCTGGCAGTCTTTACGGGAGAAAGTAAAGAAGAAACAGGGAAGTTTTTCTACACCAAGTTCAATGATGAGGTTTACGTGATTTGGTTCGGGAGTGCGTTCGCGTTTGTGCTTTTTGCCGTAATGACCGCCACCCAGAGCGGCACGGTAGGTTGGCACGTCACAGGCTTCTTTGATTTTGTCAAGTGTAGATATGCCTAATTCGTAGTCGTAGAAGAGATGCTGCAAGGGGACATTACGTTTGTCGGAGACAACAGTTTTGACGGGGTGGGATTTTATGGCTTGAATCCAGCGGCTGAATTCGTTGGCGTTGGGAATGGTTGCGGATAGGCAGAGGAAGCGGACTTTTTCTGAGCTGTAGATGATGGATTCTTCCCAAACGTAGCCGCGTTCGATGTCATTGATGTAGTGAACTTCATCGAAGATGACGTAGGCGATGTTTTCCAAGTCGGCGTCGTTGCTAATGGCCATGTTACGATAAATCTCGGTGGTCATGATGACAATTTTGGCGGTGGGATTGATGACGATGTCACCAGTCATTAAGCCAACTTTATCTGCGCCATAGGTCTGGGTGAAATCTTTGAATTTTTGGTTGGAGAGGGCTTTGATGGGGGCGGTGTAGATGATACGCTTGGGATCGTCTTTATGTTTTTCAATGATATAATCGGCAATAAGAGTTTTACCAGAACCGGTGGGGGCGGAGACGACAACAGAGTTATTTTGTTCGATGGCGTCTATTGCTTGTTCTTGAAATGGGTCGAGGGTGAAGGTTTTGAATTGCATGGGATGTTATGAAGATTATTTTTAGGAGTTATTCTTTTTTTGATGAGTTTTTTTTTGATGAGTTTTGTGAGTTTGAATGAGATTGTGGTTTGATAGGGAGGGGTTATTGTTCCTAAAATGGGTTGAGGTACCTCTTTTTCCTCTTATACGGACAGAACCTTTATAAAACCTATCTTCTTAATCTACTCGTATGTCGGATGTTAAAGTAGGTGATGATGCTCGTCATAATCCAGATATTCTTGCAGTGTTGCAACTGCTGGGCAATCTTACGAAACAAGAAAAGACATTAATTCGAGATTTGCCAGATCATTTTCGCAGGGTAGTGCTTCATACACAAAAAGCAGATCAGCTGCTGAGGTTGCTGCATAAGTCTATTGATGGGAAACGCTGGCAGGAAAAGGATGAACTTTTTTCTTTGGTGGCACAGTTGTTGGCAGAACTTGATCCCAAAACCGGGGTTGTGACAAAAGAAGTGTATGAGATGTATGGGTTTTTTGGATATCAGGCGTTGCTGCAACAGGATGAAAAAGCTTTGGCGGGTGAGGAGAAACTGACACTGGAACTGTATCACAAATTATATGTTGTCTCACTTAATCGTTCGAAAAAGCTGGTGGAAAAAACGGAGAAGATTCGGCATCGTTTGGAACAGGGATTGCGGCACGAGAAGATTGCGCTGGCAGTGGATGTGCATTTGGAAAATCTTTTGAATTCGTTTCGGGATTTACTGGGGCTGCAACAGGAAATTATCCGTCAAGAGACAACTATACTTCTAAAATTACGCATGTATGAAGCAAAAGTGTTGATATTTGATATTTTGGCTGATCTTAAAATATATACGGATAAGTTCTCGCAAGAGATTGTTACGTTACAAAAAGTAGAATTGCGTCTTAAAAATGAGTTTTATCTGCCGTTCCAAAAATTTCATGATGAAAAAGTAACTTCTCTGGATATTGTTAATAATCTGCTGTCAACTAAAACGCAGAAATGGTATCATCGCTTGGGAATTGCACGAGCGAGAATTACGCTCAAAGAAGTGATGTTAGAATATCGTACCATGACGACGCCAGAGGAAGTATTAGATTTTTTTGGGCATCTAGAACATATTCCGCAATTTTTGGAGCCGAGAGTGTTACAGTTTATTAATGAGATAAAGCCTAAGGTCATTGCGAAGATTCGTTCGACGCGTTCTCTGTTTCAACGCAAATTGTGGGAAAAGAATTTTGATGCGTTAACAGGAGCATTTAGTAAAGATTTGTATTATATTGAGTTTGACCGGCTGGCAGCGCAATATGAACGGTTGAAATTGCCTTTTTCGCTTCTGGCGTTTGATATTGATTTTTTTAAAAAATTCAATGATAAGTACGGTCATATTGTGGGAGATAAAGTGCTGCAAAGTGTGGCGAAGACGATTATGAAACATGCTCGAAAATCAGATATGTTTATTCGTTTTGGGGGGGAAGAATTCTTGCTTTTGCTTCCGAATACGAATAAAAGTCAAGCACTGGTTGTGGCAAATAAAATAAATCAATTTATTCCGGCAGAGAATCCGCAACCAATTAACCCTGAAACGAAGATGGCGGTGACCATAAGTATAGGGGTGGCTACGTTTCCACAAGATGGCGGGGCGCATGCGACGGCGCAGGATTTACTCGCGAGAGCGGATGCGGCACTCTATGAGGCTAAAAACACGGGCAGAAATAGGGTTGTTGCGGCTTGAGATGATTCAAAATATGCCCAAACATTTATAAATACCAATACTACTTCTTAGTGATTATCCCTCCCCGTTGAGGTGATTTATTTCATGACCTATACTATCGAATCGTATCTTGAACATGCTGCTCTCCAATTAGGAGATTGTGTGCACCTCGCACTTGCGGCTCATCCTTGTTTGGAAGATGAACAAAGAGTTTGTTCTTATCAAAATACGCTTTATGAATTTTCTTTAGAGATGAGTACTTTGGTGAGGGGTATTAACCTGCAAGAGAAGCATAGGTTTCCTGTGGCACAAGTGCTTTGTTTTGCGCGAGCGAATATGGGTTATGGCACTATGATAAGTAAAGTAGCCGAGCTGAGTGAGGTTCTAAGTAAATATCATCTCCCAAAAAAAACAGTACTTACGCATTTCTTTGATACACCGCATATAGGATTAGAACAAAAGTTATCAACAGATAGTATTTTTTATATTTTTGCAGGAGTAATGACGTATGCGGCGCGTATTGCGGAAAAAATTGATCTGGGGAATCATCCTGATTCTCTTACTGTAGGTAATCATGCACTGACGCCAGAATTGCTGCAAGAACTTGGGGCAATTACGCGAGATTGTTTTAAAGGGTACTGCATTAGAATTGTGGAAGATGAGAGATTATGCCTCTCAACTGATCCGACGGCGATTCAATTGTGAGAGTGGTTGAGAAAATTAATCGCTTTTTCTTTTGTGGTTCTTGGTAGTTCTCTGTGGTTATCTCTTTTCTATTCTAGTCATTGCTTCTGTTACTACTTTTTTGACTTGAGCATAAACAGTATCAGGTGTGTCTGCGGCATTGATGGTTTGTAGGAGATGAGATTTTTTGTAATAGTCAATTAAAGGCTG
>JAHFQW010000029.1 GCA_023259115.1 archaeon | reverse complement strand
TACCTATTATATGGATAAAGATATTTTAGTTGGTGATTTTATAGGAGATAAAGCTTGTTTAGATGGCGGGATTACTCTAGATTGTCAAGGGCATTCTTTTATTGTTGACAAAGTAAATAAAGGTTATGCTATGTCAGTTATTAGAATTTCTAATTATAATCCGAAATATCCTAGTATTATTCAAAATTGCGTATTTGATAACTCGGCTTTATTAGAAGATGATAATAACCAATTTGGGATAAAAGGGATAGGTATTGTAGCCTCAGAAAAAGATGGCGTTCCCAAAGGTATTACTATTAAAAATAATAAATTTATTGATTTTACATATGCAATTTATGCTTATGGTAAATCTTTTGAAGATGGTACTTATAATTTACCCTCTGATATAAAAGTTGTTAGTAATATTTTTCAGGGTAAGGGGATGGATAAGTTTAATACAGGGTTTAGTGGATCAATTATTACTGATATCGTTTTACAAGATAATGTTTTTACAGACTATAGTTCCGCAATTTCCTTGGGGGGACCTCAGGGACCTCAGTTCAAAGTTTTTAATGTTAACCTGATGGGAAATACGGTGACTCATTCAGGGATAGGGATTGATGTTGGTGAAAAAGTATCTAATTTAATCTTAGATAATAATATTGTTACAGAAAATAAAAAGAATATTATTTTTGATGCTTTTGATAATAAAATATTAAATGCTTACTCAATAACTAATAATCTATTTTGTGGAGCTAGTGGCAATGATTTTGATTGTTCAGTTGCATCTAGTTCTTTTTGTTTAAATATGGGTGACACAAATTATGCCGATAAATATTCAATTGATGGCGGCGCTACGTATAAAGTTCTTAAGACAAAATCTTGTGTAAAAGGAGGTTATTTACCCGCGTGTATGAGTGATAAAGATTGCATTAAGTCTACTTATGATCCTACTTATGATCCAGCCTATTCTCATTGTATGTTTGATTTTATTTCTGGTGGAAAAGGTTATTGTACTTCTCTTTGTTCGGGTGGAGAATGTCCTAAAGGATTAAGTTGTTTGAATGATGCGGGCAATTCTGATTTTATTAATTATTGTGTGAAAAAGTCTAGTGGCTCTGATTGTTCGGGTTCAGAGAAATCATGTTCTAAACCCGTATGTCAAGGTACGGTTAATTGTGTTAAAAATAGTGCGGCAAAATCTTTCTGTTCTTCAGTGGTAGACGCTACGCAGTATTGTCATGGAGATACTACTGATTTTGGAGCGCGTTGTGAAAAAGATAGTGATTGTACTGGTGGTTTCTGTGTTTGGCAAGATCCACAAGATAGTTCTAAAGGGAGTGTCTGTACGAAATCTTGTGTTGAAGATTGTCCTAATCCAGGATGGGCGTGTAAAAAAACTCTTAAAGAAAGTGATGTGGTAAGTTTTTGTTTTCCACAAACTTCTTGTGTAGCCTCAGGGAAGTCTTTTGATTATAGTACTTGTGCATGTACTGAGTTCAATTATGGGGAAGTTCGTAATACAAAGAAAGGTGCTGAGTTATGTACGCCGGTTAAAGAAGTTCCAACATGGCTACCTTGTGATCAATCAACAGGTGTATATGCTCAAGATGCTTTTGTTAAAGGGCAAACATATGGCGCATTATGTCATACAAATCCTTCTACGGGAATACGGGGCTGGTATTTTTGTGGTTCTAATGATGAACTAACGGGGGTGGTAGATGGAAATGTTGCAGGATATGGAATATTCTCTGCTAATCCAAACAATCCAAAGAAAGATTATTTATGTGTTCAGAAGCAAGGTCAAGGTAAAGATGTGACTCAGTGGGCACGTTGTGGTATTGGCAAAGCTAATGGTGCAGAGATGGTAATTGGGTTGAATCAGAAGTTAAAGGGGTATATTTGTACTGCTGAAGGGTGGAAAGAGGATTGTTTATCTGCGTGGCAATATGCAGTGAGTAGTACAAAAGTGGGTGATATGTTTAAAGGCTGTGTTGATGTTGATAAGAATGGAAAGCCTTGGTGTGCAATACGAGGGGCGTATGTTTCTGGGAAAAACTATGGGACGGATTATCGTTATTGTGCTAATGCGGGTGATACTACTGGTTGTGTTTTAGGGGATTGGTATTATGGGAAAGGGGATGGTACTGTTGCAGGTCCTTTCAATGGATGTACTAATGAAGATGATGATAATTATTGGTGTGCAACAAAACTGTCTTATGTTAAAGGGGATAAATTTGGTTCAAAAAAACGTAGTTGTGACTCTTCTGAGAGTGCAGCACCTTCTAAAGAGTTATGTTATGATGGGATAGATAATGATTTTGATGGGTATACTGATTGTTCTGATCCAGATTGTAGTTTGAAGACAGCGTGTTTGTCAATGTGTGATGAAACGTATAATCCGGCATTACCTCTAAAAGAGTATGGTGCTAATAGATGTGCTAATAGGATTTATCAAAATTTTGGTTTAAAAGTTGGTAAGTTAAGCAATGTGGGGTGTTATGCTATTTATAAGAATGTACCTATTGTGTCGGATGATGGTGGAAAAACATATCTCTTTATTCGTGCAGAAAGTGATCAACCTTCTCTTACTAGTTGGGAATATGCAAAGTGTCCTGTGACGTTTAAGAAAGGTAGTTATTCGTTTGGTTCTTTCACCAGTTTGAAGGATGCGAAAGCTTGTATTGATGAAGCGAAGGGGAATCTCTTTGGTGATAAAGTTAGTCCATTTTACAAATCAGAGGAATGTGATGATGCGTATATGAAGAAGGTGCTTGAAGAGGAGGGACCTTATGAAAAAGAATGCGGCGATGGAAAAGATAATGATAATGATGGTAAAATAGATTGCGCTGATAGTGATTGTAATGGGGCCGTGGTTGGTCCAAAAAGTCAATGGTGTCAGTCTTTGAAAGAGACACAATGTGCGGATGGGTTTGATAATGATGGTGATGGAAAAGTTGATTGTGCGGATAGTGATTGCACGGGCAATGTAGTAAATAAAGGAGATAATGGTTGTACCGCTTCTACTTGTATGTGTGTTTCTTCAGAAGTGAGCGTTCTTTCTAATCCTGGTGCTTGTACGGATGGCTATGATAATGATGGGGATGGAAAAGTTGATTGTGATGATGAGGGTTGTGCGAGCTATAGTGCGTGTGCGAAGAGTGTGATTTTAGGGAATGCTTGTGTGAAAGATGAGCAGTGTTCTGCAAATCAGAAATGTACTCTTTCGAATGTTGCAGGTGTAACGGCGAAAGTGTGTATAGGTGTTGAAGGATTTAATTGTAAGATTGATGATTATTGCGCGAAAGGATATACTTGTGTAGAGGGCAAGTGTACCAATCAAGTAATTTCCATTAAAAAGAATGGAGAGAGTTGTAGTTTGGATTCTGATTGTCAAAGTAAGTTTTGTAGTTCTGTAACACATGCGTGTGCGTCACAAGGTGTTACCGTATTATCTCCTTGTACAATTTCAGAAAAAGATACCACCACACAAAGTCTGACAGGGGTTACGTTACGATGCACGCGTCTTTCTGGCAAATATCTTTGGTTAGTGGTTGAGGGTGGTAGTTGTACGCAAGATGGTGAGTGTACGACAAGTTATTGCCGAGATGGCGTTTGTGCTTCTAAGCAAGTGGCTACTTCTTTATCAGAAGTCTGCTTACCTTTGTATATTGCAAATGGAGGTAGTGGTGGTACCGAAACAACTTGGAAACCCTGTACTGTTGCAGATTCTTCTACTCATACTGGTTGTGCAAAAGAGTGGTATAAGTTACAAGCGGATGGGAAAACGGTTAATGGACCATTTAAAGGTTGTGTGAATTTTGAAAATGCAGATTGGTGTGCGACGAAAGTTGTGACAAAGAATGTGCAGAAGAGTACTTCTGGTGCTTTGTCGTATGGTAACGGTGTGAGTTGTACTGATTATAGTGTTTCATATATTCCTTCAATCTCCTCAAGTTTACTATTAGGTGATACTGATGGTAATGGTTGTTTGACGTTGTCTGAGTATACCGCATTTAAGAAAAAGTATAAGAATAATGTTGATAATGTTCAAGATACAGTGACTTTACCTCAGTATAATAAGTATAAGAAAGATTTCAAGAACAACGCGGATAATGTGCAGTGTAGTTGAGGTTAATTCGTGAAAGAAAAATTAGTACTATTGGGTTAGTATTTCTACTTAAATATTTTTCTGAGGATGATTCTTAAAATACTGCGTACTTCGTAACTTATTTTGTTATTATATAACTCTTTAAGAGATAATTCTAACATTTTGTTATCTTTCAAGTTTAAAGTTTTTATCTTAATCTCGGGACATAGTTCGGCAATGGCAGATCGGCAGATTCGGCATGGTTTTAATTCACCTCGATAATTTGCAACAATGGCTATTTCAGTGAATTCTCTCTGTTTATTTGCCATTGCGGTGTAGATGGCGTTTCTTTCTGCACAAATCAGTTCACCATATCTTAGGTTTTCAATATTACACCCTGTGTATATACTCCCTTCTTTTGTCAATAGAGCGGCACCCACTTTTACTTTAGAGTAAGGAGCATATGCTTCTTCACGAGCGATTTTAGCTAGATTTATTAATTTCATTAGTTGTTGTTTCTTCTTTTAATTAGTATTTTTCTTTAGATCTTAGTATGTTTTCTCTTTGTCTTTAATTAATTTTTCCCAATTTTTTCTTAGTAAATTAACGATATGGTGAAGGAGTAGAGCAATTATTATTCCGCTGAAAAATATATTTAGTGAGAGATAATATTGACTACTATAAAACACACTTGCTCCTATTATAAAATCGGTTTGATCCAAAAAAAAGATGTATTGGCCTCGTTCTATGCATATTCTTCTCTTGATAAAGCTATTTGTGTATGTTCCTATAACACCTCCAATTCCAAGATAGAACGCTTGGAGGGGATGTTTTGTGATGATGCCCGTGATAAGTGAGATGGTTGTAAATAAAAAAAAGCTAGCAACACCTCTTCCTTGTCCAATTATTCTTTTTCTATTTATTTCTTTATATAAATCAAGGGGAATATTTTGTCCGATTATAGAATATATTACATAAGTTAGCATGTTTGCTAGAAGAATAGGAAGATAAAACCACAGGGCGTTATTTCCAGAGTCCAATATAAATGCAATATAATCCAAATGAGATCACCCAAATCCGTAAAAACCAGGAGATGAAATCTGGTCCGTTGTAGAGAGCGAGACTAATACAAATAATACCACTTACAATCATCATCCAGCGTCCAAATTTAGCCCAGTCAGTGAGAGAAAGCATAATTTTCTTTTAGGGTGGTGATTTTAAATAGATTGTTGTGATGGATTATGATGTTCTGGTTGCTCTTTTTGCGAATGTTTCTTTTTTAACAAATCTATACCCAGAAATATTCCTCCTAACATAATTATGAAAAATTCCCCAAATAGACGTGCCCAAATGAGACCAAGAATGATGGTTTCTTGGTTGAGGATATCATTTAAAGTGTAGGTGATGAAGAGGTCTTTGACACCTAAACCTAGAGGAAGTTGGGAGAGAGCGCCAAGACCGTGGGAAAAGAGGAAGCCTAGAAGTAAGGGTTTAGTTATAGTTGCACCTAGGGATGAAAAAATGAGGCCGAGTTGAGTGAGGATGAGGAGATAGGAAATAATGGATATGGCAATCATTGCTAGCCATTTAGCTCGGTGTTGTTTGATTAAGTGTTTAATTGATTCTGAGGGTTGAGTTTTTTTTGGGCAGGAGAGGCATTTTATAAGAAGGATTACGATGAGTAAAGTAATGGGTATACTAATCCACCAAGGAATGAGAATGAAGAGGAGCAGAATGATAAATCCTAATATGTCGGTGCTGCGTTGAAAGAGTATGATGGTTAAGCGATTTTTTTTGGAATGTTCTTTCCAATAAAGATATTTAAATCCGTCTGAACCAATTTTGCCGGTGAAAGTTGTGAGTTCGATGAAAGAAGACATGCAATATATTTTGATGAAGTGAAAATATGGTCTCTTTAATTGGGTGATGCTAGCGATAGTGTAGAGTTGGTATGATTTAATAAGAAGAATTATACTTGCTATTGTGATAACGCTTACAGAGATGAGTGGGTGGTTTAGAATAATTTTGAAGTTTATTTTTGAGAAGTTTTTGATAATAATGGATGTTAAGATTCCAAGTAATGTGAGAAATAGGATGATCTTGATTATTTTAAAGAATGGTTTTTGTTGAAGTTGTTGTAGGTTCATGTAGTGGTTAGTTGGTTAGAGTAAAGTTTATATAATTTTGTTTATCCTTTTGTAGTTTATGGTTAAGAAAGAATGGATTCTTGTTGCGGCGATTGCATTAATTTTGTTGTTTTTATCTAAAAGTAATTTTTTTGTGATGAATGTGATGAAATTTTTTGTGGATAATTTTGCGACGGGAAGAAGTGATTTTAAAGTGGTGTTGTTTTTGATTTTTTTGATGGTTATGTCTTTGTTGTTGGCATTTTATTCTTACGTAAAAAATATTAAATTAATGCGAAGGTTACTATCAATAAAAATGCTACCTTTAGTTTTATTTTTGTTGTTGTTTTTGGGCTTTCTGGCAGGGGTTTGTTCGTATATTTATTATATACATCATTTCGGTTTGGATTATAATCATTATTATTTGTCAGTATATGATGGGAAGTTGAGTTCAACACAATTTTCTCATATCCATACTTCCAAAGGGGTTTTGTCAAAGCTGAGTGAGATTTTTGGTTTGTCTATGCATCAAACGTATGATGAAGGGCTGTTTTATGAACATTATATTCCGATGGGGTTTGCATATTTTTTTATGTTGCTTATGCCGATAGTATTTATGTTGATTTGTGTTTGTTTGTTACAATTATATGGTCATTTAGAGGCACATACTTATCGTAATTTTTATGTTTTTCTGTATATTATCTCCTCTTTATCTTCATTTAAGAATGTGATTGATGGCGGGTTATTTAATCCGGAGACGTTGTTTTGGTTTAGTGTGTTTGCGGTGATGTTATTTTGTTTATATAAACAGTTTTCTTTTGAGGTGAGAGGATTTTTTATACGGGTGATGATTGTTTCGGGGGTAGTCTATATTGCAATCTTGCCTTTTTATGTGATCTACTGGGAAAATTTTAATTTTTTGTTTTCGCGTTATTTATTATTTACTCTGTTTTTGTTCTTGGTTTATTTTATGTTCAGGTCCACATCTGAACAAAAATGGCATATTGCTATTATTGTGTTTTTGAGTTATATTCTCATTGTATTTTTAATTGCATTTTTGTTAGGAAATGGGTTGGTACATTATGCACTTGATGCGGATTATGAGATGACACGGCCTGTTGTTGAAGGGTCAGATGCTTATTTGTATATCCCTGCAGGTCAAGATACAAAAGGGTGTGATGATGTTATCTACTCCGAAAATGATTTTTCTGTGTGTCATTTTGTGGTTAGATACAACACTAGTATTTTGCATTTGTTGAATAAAGATTCTTTGCTACCGGTAAATTATAATCCTTTGCTGGTGCACAATGTGACTTGTGATAAAAACACTGTTAATATAGAATTTGGCACGATTTTATTGCTAAACGGGACGGTGCCTGTAGGTATTGAAACTCCAATTATGGTTGTGAACTTTACGCCAATGAATGTTCGTGATGATTTTTTTCAAAATTCTCCTTATTTTTCGTACCAATATGAAGTTCATTATTTTGGTTGTTTACCAAGTTTTTATGAAGTGATGTATAGGATATTTAATAAGAACGGATTACCGGCGTTTATTGTTGGGTGATTTTTTATCATTTTCAAAGGGTGTTAAAGATTTATATATAGTACTTCTTTTAGATTATTTTACGGTGTCTTAATAAAATGGATAAGAAAGTGTTTATAATTATTGCTTGTATAGTTTTGTTTTTGTTATTGTTGGGGGGGGTGTTAGCTGTTTCTACACCTCGGGGGGGAGTTGTTGCTAAGCCTGTTCCAACTAAAAAAGTGGCAAGTTCGTTTGTGCCAATTGTGAAGACGTTGCCTGTTGTGAATAATTGGGTGTATGTGAATAAAGCAGGTAAAGCTACATCGAGTCATAAGTATTGTACAAAAAGAATGTCTAAGAATCTTAATGCAGCATCGTGGGGTCCTAGTGTTGGAGCGTATTTTTCTGGTGATTATTTGAAGTATGGAACAACGTGGAAAAGTTGTCTAATGGGAAAAGATGGTAAGCCTGATGCCAAAGCGACAGGTTGTGTTACAGGTCAATGGACATATGTTGAGAGTGGGGGGAAAGTAGTAGGCGGCAAACCAATCACTGGCTGTACGACGATGAATGCAAAAGGGGAACTTGGCAAAGAAAAAGCATGGTGTGCAACCAAAGTGGCGTATGTCTATGGAAATAAATTTGGCACGAAGAAAGAACTTTGTTCGGAGAAAAGTAAAGCAAAAAAAACAGTACAAAAAATAGTGAAATCTAAGCAAGCTGTTGCAAAACAAGCAAAAGTGCGGTGAAAAAAAAATCTAAAATAGTTGTTTAATTTAAATAAAAAATATGGTTTAAATTTATAGGAGAATATAGAAATGGTTGTCAAAAAAGAAAAAGTTCAATCTAAAGAAGTGGTGGGGTGGCGTAGCACTCCTTGGTTTAAACGTACATTATTTTTTGCGACTATTTTGTTTCTCGTTGTTGCTATTATGGGCGTTTGGAATTTCTCTTATCAAGGGCATAGTGGTAAATCGTTGTTCGGTCATGCAGTTGGGAGTGGGGAGGTAGGCATGGATCTAGGAGGAGCATCTGCAGGATTTATACAAGATTCTTTAGATGGGCATGATACTAATGGTGATGGTATAGATGATATGTGGAGTGCTGATCTTGATGGGGACGGTAACTATGACCTCGTCGGGTATGACTATAATGGTGATGGTAAAATGGATCAGCTTGAGATTGAAGATGACAATGGTGATATGAAAACATACACTGATAATGATGGTGATGGGACTTTTGATAGCAAAGATGTTGTTGATTCAGATGGTAATGGTAGAGAGTAATATAACTCCTGTTTGACATCTTTTCCTTAACTCGTCGAAGAGTTTTTTTTTAAATTGCTTTGGATCTTTAAAAAATATTTCAATAGAAAAACGTTTGAGATATAATTTGACAACAAACTTTGCAGTGAATTTTTCTGTATTTGTCGTCAGAAAGAATGGCTTATATACTCCTTCTTTTGAAACAACTACTCTCAGCACTCCATACGTCTTGAAGCGAAATGTTGCTTCATAAATCCAATAGGATTTACCTCTGAGGTGAAGTCTATGCCCTCCTTCTTCACCTCTCTTTATAAATGAAAAACAAATAAATATAAAGAACTATCGACTATGAAAAGATTAAACTGTCAAAGGTAAGATATTGATAGACTTTTAGAAAACGGAAAAAGAGTAATTTTGATATTCATCAAAATCACGAGGGTTTCATATTAGCCTGAGGACGATATTTAATAAGAACGGATTACCGGCGTTTATTGTTGGGTGATTTTTTATCATTTTCAAAGGGTGTTAAAGATTTATATATAGTACTTCTTTTAGATTATTTTACGGTGTCTTAATAAAATGGATAAGAAAGTGTTTATAATTATTGCTTGTATAGTTTTGTTTTTGTTATTGTTGGGGGGGGTGTTAGCTGTTTCTACACCTCGGGGGGGAGTTGTTGCTAAGCCTGTTCCAACTAAAAAAGTGGCAAGTTCGTTTGTGCCAATTGTGAAGACGTTGCCTGTTGTGAATAATTGGGTGTATGTGAATAAAGCAGGTAAAGCTACATCGAGTCATAAGTATTGTACAAAAAGAATGTCTAAGAATCTTAATGCAGCATCGTGGGGTCCTAGTGTTGGAGCGTATTTTTCTGGTGATTATTTGAAGTATGGAACAACGTGGAAAAGTTGTCTAATGGGAAAAGATGGTAAGCCTGATGCCAAAGCGACAGGTTGTGTTACAGGTCAATGGACATATGTTGAGAGTGGGGGGAAAGTAGTAGGCGGCAAACCAATCACTGGCTGTACGACGATGAATGCAAAAGGGGAACTTGGCAAAGAAAAAGCATGGTGTGCAACCAAAGTGGCGTATGTCTATGGAAATAAATTTGGCACGAAGAAAGAACTTTGTTCGGAGAAAAGTAAAGCAAAAAAAACAGTACAAAAAATAGTGAAATCTAAGCAAGCTGTTGCAAAACAAGCAAAAGTGCGGTGAAAAAAAAATCTAAAATAGTTGTTTAATTTAAATAAAAAATATGGTTTAAATTTATAGGAGAATATAGAAATGGTTGTCAAAAAAGAAAAAGTTCAATCTAAAGAAGTGGTGGGGTGGCGTAGCACTCCTTGGTTTAAACGTACATTATTTTTTGCGACTATTTTGTTTCTCGTTGTTGCTATTATGGGCGTTTGGAATTTCTCTTATCAAGGGCATAGTGGTAAATCGTTGTTCGGTCATGCAGTTGGGAGTGGTGGGGTGGACGTGGATACAGGAGGTGCAACTATAGAAGAGATACAGGGTACTTTAGATGGGCATGATACTAACAGTGATGGTATAGATGATATGTGGAGTGCTGATACTAATGGTGATGGTAATGCTGATGTTTTTGGATACGATACTGATGGCGATGGACAAATGGATTCATTAGAGATTGATGAAAATGGTGGTGGCATGACAACCTATGGGGACAGTAATGGTGATGGGACTTTTGATAGCCAAGATCTTGTTGATTCACAAGGTAATGAGGTTAGTTCTTCTCAGGATTCGCAGGGCGATGGTTTCCAAGGTGATGAGAATTTAGATGTTCCAGATCAACAACAAGACAATGGCGATGGCATCGAATATGATGGTGCAGATCAACAACAAGAAAAACCAGATCAACAACAAGAACAGCAAAAACAACAGCCGCAAGGTGTTGATGGCGTAGTTACATGTACTAAAGAGGGTGAGGTGAAGTTTGATAAACAAAAAGTTAAATTTGTGTGTGTTAATGGAAAGTATTTACCTTATAGTTATGGGGTCGCCTTGCTTTTTCTAAAGTCAACTACTTGTCCTGGAGGTAAAAAATGTGATGGTTCTAAAATAATTGGAGTAATAGGTGAAACGGTGTGTGGAACTGATTTACAAAATTGGAAATGTACTGGGAAGGGATGGAGTGGCACGGGAGAAGGTTGTGTCTGTGCTGGTTTGAATGGCGAATTGAATACGAAACAGAATAGAAAAGATGTCCTTTCTGGAGTAGGTGTGGGAAATGTGCCTCAAACAGTAGGTTCGTCTTGTACTAAAAATAGTGATTGTGATGTCGGATATAAATGTGAAGGTGTTATAATCTCTTCTGGATCACCAGATTCAAATGGTGTTTCAAAACCGATTATCACTCCGGGTAAATGTGTTCTTGATACTACTAAGAATGGTTTAAAAGTATCTTGTTCTTCTAATAATGAATGTGATAGTTCTATTCATATGATTTGTGATACTTATGTTGATAGTGTAGATTCTAAGAAAAATACTTGTTTAGGGTGGTATGATTTTGCGTGTAAAGATGATACTGAGTGCATTAGTGGATTTAATTGTTTTAATGGCAAGTGTGGTGTTTCTGAAAAAGGACTCTGCACAGATACAAAAGATAATGATAATGATGGGAAAGTTGATTGTGCAGATAGTGATTGTGTAAGTGATCCTGCTTGTGTGAGTGCTGTTGTGAGTTGTCCAGGTGGAACGAAATGTGATGGGACTGCGGTTACAGGAAAATTAAATGATATTGTGTGCGGAGATAAATTGGTTGAATATAAGTGTACGGCTCAAGGATGGGCTGGAACGGGGAATATATGTTCGTCTTGTCCGACTACGTTATTGGGTGATACGGATGGTAATGGTTGTTTGACGTTGTCTGAGTATACCGCATTTAAGAAAAAGTATAAGAATAATGTTGATAATGTTCAAGATACAGTGACTTTACCTCAGTATAATAAGTATAAGAAAGATTTCAAGAACAACGTGGATAATGTGCAGTGTGTTTCCTAAGTTTGGATGTAGTTAAAGATAATTAAATGATAATTAAATAAATTAGGATAAATATATAAATGATAGAATTAACTTTGGATAAAAGGGGTGTTGATAATGAAAAAAATATTATTGTTGGTGCTTGTATGTTTACTGGTATCTTCGAGTGTTTTGGGGTATAGTGCGGTTAGGAGTATTAGTGGAAATGAGGTTACTTTAAATATTGATCCTTCTGGAGGTAGTGGAGTGTATACTGTGCAAGAGAAGTTGGTTGGTGCAAGTGTATCAGGGACTTCACCGAAAGGATGTGGTGCTTCAAATGCAGGAAAAGTTCTTACCTGTGATTTTGATAGTACAGATAAAGGAACGATTGTATATCAAACTACAGGTAGTGGGACGGTTAGTGGTGTTATTACTGATGAGAAAGATGTGGCAATCACAGGAGATTCTAGTATTCCTAAACCGGTTACACCTCCAGGTCCTGTTTGTGGTAATGGATTAGTTGAAAAAGGGGAAGAGTGTGATGGTAATGCATTTTCTGTTGCGAAGACTTGTCCGGCAGATTCACCCAATCCTTCTGCTAAGGTTAATTGTTATACTCCTGGTGCAGGTGGGTGTAAGTTTGATTTGAGTGCTTGTTCTGCGAAAGCATCTTGTCAGAATAGTTGTCCAGTTGATCAGAAAGGAATAAAGAGTTGCGATGCATTAGGGAAAGTACAAGAATGTAAAGACACAAATAATGACGGGTGTGTTGAGTGGTCATCTACTGCATGTTTAACTGGTCAGGTTTGCCAAAGTGGTGTTTG
>JAHFQW010000028.1 GCA_023259115.1 archaeon | reverse complement strand
GTTTTTAAGATTCATGAGACTGTTTTAGCAGGAGAGGTATATAATCTTCATTGTATTTTATTCAATATTTAAACGAAAAATATATAAATAGTTGAATATTATTCAATTTTATGAAAGATATTAAAGAGAGATTGGTGCCGCTGTTACATGAAGGATATTGTACTCCACAAATTGCGAGACTGGCGCAGAAGATCAAAGAGCCATCTACTACAATTCATTACAATATTAAAAAGATGGAAGCGCTAGGAATAATTAAAGCGTACAAAGCGGTATTTGATTATAAGAAGATTGAGCAAGGGTTTTGTGTATTTGTGTTGATTAGCCTCTCACCAGATGAGTATGGGGATCCTGAGAGAATTGCTGCGGAGTTGGCCAAACATTCTGAGATTGAGAGTGTGGATATTTGCACGGGTGATTGGGAGATGATGCTCAAAGTGCGAACGAGAGATCAAGAGGCATATTATACATTTTTACGTAAAGTGATTTCACGTAGAGGGATTGTGAAGATTAAGACGTTGACGTCGCTCAAGCAGGTGAAGACGGAGTTTGTTCTTCTTTGAGAAGATAGATTTATATTTTTCTATGTCTTTTTTTGAATAATGGATGAAATCAAATATCTTGGGCATCTGCCTACTTCGGCATTAGAACGAGTGATTGTGGGTGAAGAAATGCCGAGTTTTTTACGACAAGTATTTCCGACGCAATTGATTTTTCCAACGGGGAGAATAGGGTATGTGGATTTTCAATTGATGAATAACTCAACGTGGGGGGGAGAATTTTTGTATATTAATACGATAGCGATAGAACCGGCGTATCGAAAACAAGGATATGGCGAGGCGTTGCTCGATAAATTAGAAGAAATAGCACAAGAGAGAAGAGTTCCAAAAATTTTGACGAGTGGGGTGTGGATTGATAATATAAGAATGATTTCTCTCTTAGAAAAAATGGAGTATAGGCAATATCGAAAAAAAAGTCAGATCCATTGGCGTATACATCAACGAAAATATCCAAATCATATTATTTCTGTGCTGTTTGAGAAGATGATGAAGATGTAGTGTGAATTTATTTTTCTTTTCTGCTCTTTTGAAATAAATTTAGACAAAGTATTACACCACTAATTATACTTAGGCCTAACATAAATCCGCCGAGGACATCACTGAACCAGTGGACGTTGAGATAGATCCGACTAAAGCCTATGAGAAGAATGAGCAAAGAGCAGGAAGTGATGAAAAGAAATTTTATAATTTTATGTTGAATGTTATTTTTAAAGCAGTATATGACAAGGCTAAAGAGAATGAAAGACATGACGGCGTGACCACTGGGAAAACTATAACTTGCAAGATGTTGCAGAGCGTTTTGTGGTCGGGCATGGTGAAATAATTCTTTGAATGTTTTTACGAAAAGCCAGCCAAGGGATAATGAGAAGATGGCGAGAAGTAGATTGAACCAGAGTGATTTTTTGAGTAGGAGAGCGAGTAGACAGAGAGTGAGAATGCCAAAAATCCAACCACTACCAAGTGCGGTGACTGCAAGCATGATTTTTGTTAAAAGAGGATTTTGTAGTGTCACTGTTTTTTCACTTATGAATTTATCAAGGGAAGTGGGAGAATAGATTGCAAACAAGATAAATGAGATACTTGTAGATAGTAGCAGAATAGTAGAGAGTTGCAGAAGTGAGTGAGTATGAAATTTGAATGAGGACATGATTTTTAAGTTCTATATATTGGAACCCAAGAGGGATTTTCTTTGAATAGACGAATTGCGTCAATTTTTTTTTCGTCTGTTAAGGTGAAGCGGTGATACATGTTAGCAGGAACGATAATGAAATCGCCGGCGTGAACGGTTAGGCGAATCCATTCATCTTGTATGGAGCGAATATCGAAGATGCCCGAACCTGAAAGAATGTAGCGAACTTCGTCATCGGTGTGAAGATGTTCTTTTGAGAATTTTTCAAGAAGGGTTTCCAGATTTGGGGTGTTGGGAGTGAGAGTGATTTGGTCTTGAGCAATGTAATTACGTTGTTGTTTCCAATGGTCTAGCGAGGTTTGATATGTTTGTGGATCTGGAGTAATATATTGATATACAACTCCATGTTGAGCAAGCTGGTCTGCGCTTAGAGAGAGATTTGTTTGGAGATGTTTTGCGTTCATTTTTAGATGTTAAGAATAGAGATATTATAAATTTTATGATGAAAAGGGTACATTTTATGAGGAAAATGACGTGAAGAGAGAGAGAATAATAAAAAATGGCCCCGCCGTGATTTGAACACGGGACCTCACGATATCAGTCACTAGCGTCTCAACCATTGTTGATATCGCTAATGTATCAGTCGTGCGCTATACCAGGCTAAGCCACAGGGCCAATTAAATGGGTAAAACTGAGGGGTATTTTTAAAGATTACGCTCATTCTGGCTAATATGAAACCCTCTCGTTCGCACCCTCCCTCAAAGTGAAATCGTATCAAGATGAAATGTTGTTTTGAGGGGGAGGGCACGACTTGTCTCACGAACACTCCTTGTGCTCACTTGCCCTGTGGCGAGGGTTTCATATTAGCCGCTTATTCTTCATGTTTTTGACCCTATTTTGACCCTATAAAAAAGAATGTACTATTTCCTGCCATAAGTTGGGTTATTTTATCTTCAAGTTGGAGCATTTTTCATCTCGCGCATTTTTTCAATGATTTGATCAATAGTTTTTTGGTGGTAGGTGGAGTTACGAATGCCGTTGATTGAGGCATCGAGCTGGAGCACTTGAGGGGGATTGACGCCGTAGGAGCCATAAATGCTATTGATGTTTTCGAAAAAATGATGGTATTGATCATTGATACGTTTGAAGTAATCTAAAGGAATTGATTCTTCGTTTGTTTGGGCACGGCGTTGCGTGTAGCGTTCTTGGAGGATGGCGGGGTCTTTGACTTCTAAATATACGATGAGTTGTTCAAGCCATAATTGCTGATGGTTTTTTCCTAAGCTGTCTAATCCCATTTTAATAATATCTTTATATTGATTGAATTGGGAAATGGTTAGACATCCTTCTTCGTAGGAGTTTTTGGTGAATGTTTCTGCGGCTTCAATGATTCCTCTATCAAAGAAATAGAGGTTGTCGTCTGGTTCAGAGGCATCTCCGCGTGCATCAAGATGGCGAGCGATGCGGTGAACTAAACAGCTGTACTCGAAAAAAATGCTGTTTTCCTGCCGGTTGCGATAAAATGCTTTGCGAGCGGGGGGATCGATATATTCGGGAACTATTCTTAATAGTTCTTTTTGAGTTAGAAATTCTTGGAAATGTGTTTGGTGTTGTTCGATGTATTGGACTTTGTTGGTTTTACCAGCACAGATGTTGCCGGCGATTAGAGTTATGAATTTGGCCATTTTAATTTTTTTAATGTTTTAAGTCTTGAAGAGTTTGAGTGATGATGGTATTTAGCCATTCGTGGCGAAAGCTATCTTTTTCCGCGGGAGGGGGGAGTTCAATATAAGAAATTTCGTGTTGTTTTAGGAAGGCGCGAATTTCTTGATCCATATGCTTTTGAAATTCTGTGTCTAATGCTCTTGCACCAGAACCTATGGCTATATGTTCTTCAATAATGGGGAGGAGATAGATTCTATTATAGGGGAATGAGTTCAAATGACCAAGAGTCATATTTAGAGCATAGGTGTTTTCGCCCAGATTGTGTTTTAAGTAGCAATAATTATCGGGTCCACGATCGCAAATGATGACTTGATAAATAGGGGGATTTTTATGTTGGCTAGAATAACGTAATTCTTGCGCAAACTGTGTATGAAGAATATACATTTGGGCTTCAAGAGTGGTATGTTGATTGATGCTTAAGCCGATTTCTTTTGCTTCACTGGCTGTTTCACGTAGGTATCTTGCTTCAATACCATGTTTTTTTAACTCGCCTTCTATTGATGCGGCAAGAGATGTTTTTCCAGTTCCGTGGGTAGAAGATAAACAAATTTTGTACACCATAACTCACCGATGTTTTGATTTTTGATTGAGGGAGGTCTATTAAAAGGATTGTGGTTTTGGTATGTAGAGGTTGGAGTAGGACTGTAGAGGTGATTGGTTGGAGAAAAATGGTTTCTAAAGTCCTCTATACCATTCTGTTATTATTAGATAAATGGGTCTATAATTTTATAAATAACATATATTCTAAAGTGACTAATGCGCTATACTATCTTAGATTGTTACACAGATGAAGCATCAGGCTTAGGTGTGCCGCCGTATTTAGGGACATACCCCCGATATATTTTTGGGCAGTTGAAAGCAGAGGGACATGAGGTGCATTATATTACGATTGATGATGTACGATTGTGGAAGAGGTTTGGAGGCAAGAGGAGAGTACCAACACAGAAGGAGAAAACGAGTATTTTGACGTATAATTTGACGAATAATGATGTGGAAGATGTGCTTTTGCAGACGGATAGGTTGATCGTTATTTTGGGAGTGCATGTGCCGGGAAAATATTTGACGGCGTTGCCGGGAACACTGCATGAAGTGCTGCCTCTGATTCGTGATTTGCCGATGCGCAAGATTTTAACGGGTCCGGCGATATTTGGTACGCAATTAGAAGGAGGGAAGGTGTTTGAGCGAGAGGATTTGTCGCTGTTTGAAGAGGTGAGAGATTATACGGTTGATTTTACACGATTGCAAGATTTTTTGTTGGAGGGCGTTGATATAATTAAGGAGATTCCGGATAGACGTATGATTGAGATTGAGACTGGACGAGGATGTGCAGTGGGGAAGTGTAGTTTTTGCACTGAGCCGATTAAGAGTACGTTTGTGAATAGACGAATGGAAGATGTTGTGTCTGAAGTAAAAGCGTATTATAATGCAGGTGCGAGGTATTTTCGATTAGGGAAGCAGGCTGATTTTTATGCTTCGGATAGACCTATTGAGATGCTTATGCGCATACGTAGAGAGTGTTTGGAGATAGAAGTATTACATATTGATAATGTGAATCCAAATTCAGTTGTGGCGCGTGGAGGAGAGGAGATTACCAAAGCAATAGTTGAGTATTGTACGGCGGGTAATATTGCGGCGTTTGGGGTTGAGAGTTTTGATACAGAAGTTGTGAAAGCGAATTTACTTAATACGATGCCCACGATGGCGATGAAGGCCATTGAGATTATTAATAAATATGGATCTGCACGAGGAGAGAATGGCATGCCAAAGTTTCTGCCAGGGATTAATATTATTTTTGGGTTATTGCTTGAGACTAAAGAGAGCCAGAAGAAAAATATGGAGGCGCTGCACATGGTTATGGAGAGAGGATGGATGCTGCGGCGCATTAATATTCGACAAGTGGCGGTGCTGCCTAATACGTTTTTGGAGAAGCATGGCGGACAAAAGTTTTTATTGAAGAATAAGAAGTATTATTGGAAGTGGCGCAATCAGATACGCCAAGAGATAGATTCTCCCATGCTTGAGAGGATATTGCCAAAAGGAACGATATTGCGCGATGTGTTTACAGAGATGTATGATGGGAAGACGACTTTTTGCCGGCAGATGGGAACGTATCCACTGGTGATTGGGGTTAAAGGACGATTGCCGTTGCATCAACGTATTTCAGTTAAAGTGACGGGGTATATGCTGAGGAGTATTACGGGGGAAGTTGTGAATTAGAATGACCTATTTTTATTATGGGATGCTTATTTTCTCTGTTTAAATTATTATCTCGGGTCAAATTACTTTTTCTTTCTGCAGTTTGCAGTAAAAAGAGATAGAGATAATATCTTCGGCGTTGTCAAGAAGAAGCTTGAGGGGGTAACTTAAGTGTTCTTTTATTTTACCATCTTTGATCAAATCGAGAAAACTATAGATTCTATCGATGTCTGATTTATTTGGAGGGGAGAACATGCAGGGATAGTTTGCAAGTATATGATGAATTGAACGGCTTAATTCTTGGCGCAGAAAATCGGCAACGGCGCGTTTGTGTTCTAATTTTAAGATTTTTTTGTGTTGATGTAAATATTCGGCGACGCGAAAGATGTTATCAGCAATGACTTCGAGGCGTTTGGTTATGAGCATGTAATGGGTTATGAATGTGAGATTTTCGATTTTGGAGGTATGTAATAGGTTAGCGTCAGTGGAGGAGAGGGTGAGAATCTTCATGATGAGATGATACAGACGATCCGTTTCGTTTTCGTTGAGGTTCATCTCTTCAATGTTGATCTCTTCGACTAGAGAGATGAGCATTTGATCGATAATCAAACTCATGCGGTAGAGAGATTGAATCACATCAACTTTGGTTTTGTCAAGCAGCAGACGAATGCTCATTTTGGCAGGGTCTTCATACGTTATTTCGGCGCCGATGAGATAAGTTAGGGTCTGACGAATGCGTACTTTGAGATGGCGAGGGATAGTTTGTTTTGAATAGAAAGTGATTTTTTCAAATCCCATATAATATACTTTGAGGAGAACGCCTTCAATGTTGTCTTTGTATTCTTCTACGGCTAAGGAAATGCTTTCACGGGAAATTACGGGATGAATATCTTTGGCGATGAGAAGGGTGTTATCTTCGCGTTCTTGGATGAGCAGTGATTGCTGTGCTTTGAGGTGGTTTTTGATTACCCATGATTTAGGCAAAGAGAGAGCATAGGTTGTGCCGGCGATGAGCTGAATCTTTCGTCTTTCCATTTAAAGTTGAGGAGGAGTTGTACTATATAAATTTTTCTTTTACTATATAGTTTATGTAGGTTAACTATATATTTTCTGGAAGCGCTTAGAGGGGTATGAAAAACAAAAAAAATAGAGAAGAAACAGAAACAATGAGAAAAAAAGAGGAGGTAACATATGAATAAGATAGGATTGAGGGCACTGGTTGTGGGAGGAGGATTGGCAGTGGGAGTATCTGGATGCTGCAAGAAAATATTGCAGTATGACTATGAACACCCACCCCTCGTGGTTGAGAAGAGCTATGAGCCAGCGAGGGAGTATACATGGAGAGGAGAAAGACAAGAGGGAATGCAAGATATTCTCTTTGATGATGAGGATTACATTCTCTCACTGCTCAGGTGATGGACGACAATACCCACTCTATGTGCCTAAAGAGGCATATGAGCAAGTGAGAGTGGGTGAGAAAGTGGATCTGACAAAAATCAAACATCAGTTGTTAGATCCGGACTATGTAAAAATAAGCGGAGGTAAATAAAAATGGTAGAATTAAGTGATTTAGTGAAAGATGTAAAAGAGTTAGGGAGGACTGCGATGTATTCGCCACTGGTGATGGGAATGGTAGGATGTACTGAACAACAATCAGATTATCTACATGTTGTGCTAGCGGGAGGAGTTGTGTTAATAGGGGCGGGATTCTCTGCTTACTTTTGGCGAGAGAGTAAAAAACAAGATGAGCGTTACACACCAACAAACAGAGCTACCATCACACCAACAAGCAGAGCTAGAATGAGAGGGATTGGGCAAAGTGGAAGTGATTACAACTTTACTCCAGTAATCTTGGATAATAGTTCTTACTCTAGTGGAAGTGAGAGTGGAAGTCGTGGAGATAGCCATCAGGGAGGCAGCCATAGTGATACAGGAGGACATAGTTGTAGCAGTGGCCATAGTTGTGGTGGAGGAAGCAGTTGTGGCGGGGGGGGAGGATGTGGAGGAGGAGGTTGCGGTGGTGGTTGTGGAGGAAGCTAAATGAGTGGAGGAAACTAAATGGGTGTAGAACAATTAGTACAGCAAGAATTGGTGCAGCAGGAGTTGAGTGTGCTGCCACCAAGATATCATTTACTTGGAGAGCGAGAACAACAGTATTTTAAAGATCTTCAAGCGTATGAGGCACCATGGTTGTATGAAAAATTAGTGCAGGAGAAACAGGTTACAAGTGAAGAGGATTATCAGTTACGATTTACGGAATGGAAGAAGTATGTGGCGTTACTGCGAATATCTGCAGAGGGTTTAGGGATGGTGAGTCAACGAGTGGATATGCTGTGGCACCAATTCATACTCTTTACGCGACACTATACGGATTTTTCAGAGCAGTTTTATGGAAAGTATATTCATCATGAGCCAAAAACATCATTTACGCCGCTGGATACGAAGATTGATGAGCGGTTTTATGAGTGGTATCATTTGGTGTATGGGTGTGTACCAGAGATTTGGAGGGGGTGATTGTTTATTCACAGAGGAATATTTTTATAGTTCATCTTTTTAGAGGTTCTTATGGTGCTAGGGTTTAGGTTAGGGGTATTTGTTGGTTCTCGTACGGAGCTGGGGTATATTAGTTCTGATTTTAAGGAGGTGTGGATTACGTTTATTCGAGAGTTTAATCGCGCTTTTCCTAACCAGTTGGTTTCTTCTGAGGTCATGAGGGTTACAATTCATTCATTGCAGGAGAAAGTTACAATTTTGAAGAATGAAGTGATGAAGAAAACAAGAGAATTGGGCGAGGATGAAAAAATCAAAAAGTGTAGAGAGAGTTTTATTGCGTTGATTAGTACTTTGGATAGTTTAGAAGAAGGAATACGAGAATTACGAGAGGTTATTCCTGCAGGGGAGATGCAGGTAGAGTTTAAAGATATTAAAAAAAATAGGGCAACTCTTGAGCTTGATATTAACAAAGTGAAAACATCGATTGGAGTGGCGGCGAGAGCATATGTTGAGGTTTCACGCCGAGGATTTTTGGGTAGAGCAATAAAAGTAAGTGCGGCAACGGTGATTGCGTTGTTAGCTGGTGGAGCGGGATTAAGTGCTTCGCTCAATTATGGCTTAACATATCTAGCAAGAGATTTGCCGTTGAAGAAGAATGAAGGGTTGGCGGTGTTGATTAGTTATGGAACGCATAATAGAGAGGATAGATGGATGCGTGATAATGCCCATTTATTTATTCCTATGTATGTGGCAAGAATAGAACTGGCATTTGGACAGAAAGTTAATTTGTTAAAAAGAGCAGCAACGAGTGATGATTTCTATAGAGTAATGCGTGATGATACGATTCAGAATGTGGTTGTTTACGGTCATGGAAGTTGGACATCTTGGGAAGCAACAGATGGAGTTGTCAATTCGACGGATTTGTGTGGTTCGCCGGGATCTGCTTTGTTTCGAGATGGAAAACAAATAGATGAATATTTTCCGCAACGAAAAAGAGGATTGTTAGTGCGCCATACTTGTGGAATGGGACAAGAGATTAAGCCAGAGAAGGGGATAAATCTAAACACTGCTCTTTGGAGAATACTGCAAGTGAAAGTGAAACAAATTAATCAACAAATGCCCAAAAATTTAATTCTGGTTGTTGAACCGGTAGGATTTGTTTGGGATGATGAACCAAAATTTGCATCATCAATTTATATGAATATAGAAAAGGCAAAGAACGGAAAAAGAATACGCTTAGAGGAGTTGAATGGACCAGAAGGGAACTATTCTGGGGATTTTGATATTGGGGCTTGGTTGTATATAACAGAGAGTACGGATGTTCTGATGATAGAACAACTAGAGGAGAGAATGCATGGTTTCTTTAATGAACAACCACATTTAAGATCATACTTTAAAGAGTTGTTAGATTTGCTCAGAGAAGTTTCTAAGAATCGAGCAACGTATGATGCAGAAAAATTACCACTTCTAGGAACTCCGGTGTTTAAACGGGAGAATATTAAAGGGTGGAATAGAACTTCTTTTCCTATAGATTTTATGATTAATGTGTTTGGCCAAGAAGAGAAGAAATTAGATCAGTTGTATGCAATGAGATAAGTTAAATGATTAACGAGATGCAAAATAACTTCTTTTCCATGCATCCAGTGTTTCTTGATGTGTACTAAAACAGAGAGATGGATGATTATGGAGTGAGAATATCTTGGCGTTCTGAGCGTCATCGCCATGTTGTAAAAGACCACCAATGGGGTTTGCCAGATAGAATGTGACCGTTTGGTTTACGTGGGGATTAGGAACACGACGTGAACTGAGAATCTGTTGGATTTCTATTTCTATTCCAGTTTCTTCACGCACTTCACGTTTTGCGGCATCGGTGGGTTCTTCATATTGATTGATATAGCCGGCGGGAAAACACCAGCCACTTTTTTGTGGTTCAATTCCTCGCTGTACGAGAAGGAGGCCATAGTCGGGCTGATCGGGGAGGTTATAGGGAAGTAGGTTGTCTTTGGTATAGAGTACCAAAGTGGCAACAACAGGAGTTGGACTATTCCAATGAACATAGCCGCAGGGGCAACTGTTGCGGGCAATTTTTGAATCGTACACTAATAGATTGGCGCATTGGGGGCAGTATTTCATGTAAAATGAGTTGATATTTTAATGTCCTTGATAGATAATTTGGGTTATATTATTTCTTTTTGTCTCTTTTTTCTGGTTATGTAATATGGATCAGCTCTCAGTTCATTTATTCGCATTTCGAATTCTTTTCTCTCTGAAGGAACTTCTTTGAAATAAATCTGAAAAGGATTAAACTCAACACCTACATTATATTCTCTATCGTTGATATATGGTTTTTTTATCTCATAACCCTTGCCACCAATGATATATTGTGGATCAGAAGAGGAGAGGGCTTTGGCAAATTTATCTTTTGCAGCAGTTTCTAATTCGGCAAATGAATTATATTCGTTTATAGATTGTGTGTTGCTGAAGTACGATTGGCTTTTTTGGTAGAAAGTATTATAATCGATTTTAAATTTTCCCTCTTTTTGTGTGATGTATGTTCTTATGTCCATCTCTTCGTTCTGCTCCCTACGGGAGATATTTTCTTCTGAAGATATCAGGCAGTATTTACGCAGTAGTTGGGCTGGGCTAACAAGAGGGCCGGTTATAAGAAAATATTTTTCTTTATCCTGAGCGGAGGAAGGGCTGTCTTTTAATGGGGATTTGGGAGAGGATGATTCTGAAGAAGATGATTCAGGGGATATTTCAAGTGTGGATTGAGCAGCGGGATTTGCAGAACCATGTATGAGAATGGGACATTGGTAGAGGGTAATAGGAGAACGATGTTCACACCTTGAAATTGTAAGTCTGAATGATCCTGTTTTTGAGGTCTGCATGATTATTTCTAGTTGAGGAGTAGATTCTTCAAAGTTATGAGGTATGATATCTGCAATGAGGTTGGGAAGTGAGTTGTGTGTTTTGATTAAATCTGGCCCGTATAAGTGAGTGATGTTGCCAATAAAATATCCAGTGTATGTAGAAGTGGCCTCTCTTCCATGACAAGAACCGCGACCAGGGCCTATAACTCCGGGGTTAGGATGTTTTTGGGGAACATGTTGAGAATTATAATATTTACTGTTAATGAATCCGGCATATTCCTCGTAATGGAGATCCAAGACATAACTCTGAAGAATATTCCTATATTTATAATAGTCCACTCGAGTATCTTGTTTTTGTTTAATAAGATGATCTAATTGAGCGGCATCGGGTAATCCTAAATCAATTCGGGATAATTTATGTTTAATGGATGGAAATACGTTGGTGTGGCTTCTGCCTAGAAGGGTATATCGCTCAGAGAGAGAATAATCTGGGAGTAATTTTTGGAGCACGGAGGTTGCACTCTCAATGACTTCGTGATTGGTTTTTTGTAGATATTCACGGTTATAAGAATCGCTTAAACGAGAGTAATTGTACCCGTAATTAGATAGTTCTCTTTCGCGTTTCTCTTCGATTATGCTTCTCACCATGGTATTAAGAGATTGAGGGGTATGGCGACAGAGGTAGACTTGGCCATGGGCTTGGCTCATTTCTTTAGATGTGCGGGTAATTATATGGGTCATACATTCGGGGAGGGGGCGATTAAATATATATTTTTACATAATATTATAATAATTACCTAATATTATTATTATTTCCGAAATATTTAAATAAAAGCAATTTAATTGAGGGTTTATGCAGCGAAAAGTGATTCAACAAGGCCCAAGTACTCTGATGATTTCTCTTCCGAGTAAATGGGTGAAAGAGAATGGCATTAAGAGAGGAGAGGAGATTAATCTGGAGATTGTGAATAATCAGTTGGTTGTTGATACGAGCAAGAGTTCGCAAGACAAAAAAGCAACGATTTATCTTAAGAGTAAAGAAGAATATCTTGATCGCATGCTTATGAGCAGATATAGGGAAGGCTATAATGAGATCTATATCAAATATGAAGAGGGTGAGACTATCAATAATATTCGTGAGACGTTACGTTTTTTGCTGGGGTTTGAAATTGTGGATCAAAGCGCAAATTCTTGCACCATCAAAAATATATCAGAGGGCTCGGAGGAAGATTATGCGACAATGTTTCGGCGAATGTTTCAAATTATGCTGACAATGAGCGAGGCTTGTGTGGCATACGCCAAAACAAGTGATACGAAACATCTCAAGACGGCAGTTGATCTTCGAGAAACGATGGTAAAACTGGAACAATTTAATTTGAGATTGATTAACAAACAGAATAATTTTTCTCTGCAACAGAAATCTCTGGAATTTTTTTATGTGTGGAATATTGCGACGTTGGGTAAATCATGGTCTTCTTTGGCGAAGAAACCGCTGTCTGAGAGAGTAAAATTATCCAAAGAAGATGTGAATTTTACGATAGAGGTGGCAGATTATGCGAGGGTATTTTATCAACTGTATTATAAGCGAGAAAGTAGTACATTGTTGTTTATTAAAAAGAAACTCTATGCTCTTCGCCCGATTGGTGCGGGATTATTGGATACGAGTAAGAATAAATTGGTTATCTTTTACTTGCTCAAGCTACTTAATAGAATGTATGAAATAACGCTTTCATTTGATATTTGATAGAACAAGTTGAATAATTGGTATTTGTATTCTATAGTAATGGTGAATAATTTTCGAATTCGAGTCACTCCGTTCGTGACTTTGCTGAAGCAAAGCTTTGTTCACCATTACTAATAAGTAAATGTGTAGGTTAACATTCGATTATTTCGCACATTTATTATACATTAGTTAAACATTTAAAGTATCAGCTTTTTTTAGGTCTATGCGCCTATTTGATCCCGTCTATGGAGAACAAGAGATTACTGATTCTGTTGCGTTAGATGTGATGGCAACTAAAGAAATGCAG
>JAHFQW010000027.1 GCA_023259115.1 archaeon | reverse complement strand
AAAAGGCACCATTAATCCTCTATCATCATTTTGCCAGAGATTGGTTACTAAATCTTTAAGACCAATATATCGATAACCCTTTGGATCATTTATAGCCATACTTCCCGAATTATCAATAACAAATATAAAATCATAAGAATTACACTTTTCCGAATTAACAATTTTATCAGTTAAACCATCACAATTATTATCTTTTCCATCACAAATTTCTTGAATACCTGGACCCGGATAAACACTTGAATCATTATCATCACAATCACTACAATCAAGCACATATCCCACTGGTTGTTTACAATCTTTTAGTTTCTTGTTCTTATTACCATATCCATCACCATCTTTATCTTGGCAATATATACTAAACTCTATCCCTTCATCCGTAACCCCATTACAATTATCATCCAAACCATTACATATCTCAGCTCCCGGCATTCCGGCACTGCAGGGCTGATATTTCCCTTCTACACAAAGCTCTTTTCCTTTGCCGCAAATAGAATTACACTCTTTATCCAGATTTTCATCTGTTTGACCATTACAATTATTATCTACGTTATCACACACTTCAGTCCCAAAAGGATTTACACAAACCGCACAGGTAGAATAGTTAATATTTGGGCAATCACTTAACTTAACATTTTTACATTCAATAATATCTTTAAGGATATCATCATCACAATCCCCATCATTATCAACATAGCCTAACGGTTTAAAGCAAAAATTATCACAATTATTGGGATTTCCAAATTCATCTTTATCTGCATCATAACAATATCTTTTTTTATCTGCATCTTCGCAATTATCTTTCGGATCTTTCTCATTTAATTTGTTTCCCGTACTATAATCTGACTTTGTATCGGGATATTTGGTATAAGTATCCAATGAATAATTTCCACATCCAACTCCTAATAACAATGACCCCACAACAAATGTCCTTCTCACAATTCCTTCCAACATAATAATCTCCAACCCCTATCAAAAGCCCTCATAACAACTAAATCACTACCAAAAAAGTGTACTCATTTATAAAACTTTCAGTGTAGATTTAGTGTAAACTGTTTTAATACTAATTCTACCCTAAAATAAATGAAGAAACAAGATCTCAAAGATTACTCCTACATCATCCGCGGTTCACAGCGCAAAGCCGTGCTCAAAGTCATGGAACGTATCATGACCCCCACCGAGATTTATCAGCAAGCCAAGAAAATCAATCCCAAAATCACTCTCAACAACACCAGCGACGTTCTGCGTGACCTCAAAGAGCACAGCTACGCCAAACTCCTCAACCCCCAAGAAAAAGTGGGCAGACTCTACGAACTCACAAAGAAGGGAAAGAAAGTAAAAGAAGAACTTTAATATCTCACCAACTAGTACCTATTCAAAATCGGCAAAAAAGTAATATTTTACCGATTAAAAGCCAAAACATTTATATATTGCGTTCATTTTAGTTAACACTTGTAAACTAAAAAAAACAAATGAAAACTAAAAAAAACAGTAAAGAACATATCTTACAATTCTTCCTCCTAAATCCCACTAGGAGTATCCATCTTCGTGCTCTTTCACGTGAACTAGGTCTTTCACCAGCTGGTATTCTCAAAGCCAGTAGAGAACTCATCACCGAAAAGATTATTATCTTAACAAAAGATAAAGAAAAAAACCTCACTCTCCTCCATGCAAATAGAGATTCACCCTCTTTTTTCTTTCTAAAAAAAACAAGAAACATCTATTCTATCTACTCTAGCGGTCTTTTACATAACCTAATAGAACAATATGGCCATCCAGAAGCGGTGGTTCTTTTTGGCTCGTACACCAGAGGTGAAGACACAGAGCAAAGTGACATTGATATTGCTATTCTTACAAAAAAGCACATCCCTCTAAATCTTAATCTCTTTGAAAAAAAACTATCTCGTAAAATTAAACTAACTGAACTCTCTAAAGAGAAAATTGAAAAAGAATTTTGGTTTACACTTATAAATGGCATAGTATTATCTGGGTATTTGGAGCCTCCTCTATGAAATCATTTAATGAATATATCGCTGAAGGAAAAATCCATAAAAGAAATAGTACCTCTTCTTCAAGAAAAATTTCGTAAGTTCTTCCCATGACCCCTACATTCCTCCACATCGGCCATCGCGGTGCTCCCGCCCTCGAACCAGAAAACACTCTCCTCTCCTTCCGTAGAGCCATATCCTATCACGTTGACATGATCGAATGCGACGTTCATCTCACCAAAGATCATCATGCTATCATCATGCATGACGACACACTTGATAGAACAACCAGCGGTCATGGTCTTGTATCCCAGTACACACTCAAACAACTCCAACAATTCCGCACAAAAAAAAATCAAAAAATCCCAACCGTTGAACAAGTAATCACTCTTAGCAAAAACAAATGCCAAGCCAACATTGAAATCAAAGGCATCCAACCCGCCCAAATCGTCGCACAACTCATAACAAAGCACAAAGCCGAATCCTACACACTCATATCTGGTAATTCCATTCAAGCACTCCAAGAAGTCAAACGAATCAACCCCAAAATCAAAACCGCCCTAGTCTTCTGGGCCACAAAAACAGATGTAGGCCAATACCTCTTCGACTACACCGCAAAACTATTTCTCCCCATAACAAAAAAAATCATTCTCCAGCGTGCCAAAGCCGCTCAAGTTCACGCCATCAGTTTAGGTAAGCCTTTAGCCACCAAATCAACAATCCAATTTCTCCACCAAAACCATCTCAAAGTCTACGTTTGGACAACCAACACCCAAAAAGAAATCCAGCAAGTCAAAGCCACTGGCGCCGATGGCGTTTTCTGCAACGATCCCCGAAAATTTTAAACTTCACCAAATCATACCAAAAAGCAAAATTAGAGTAAACTGAGATGATTCATGTCCGACATCCTACGCAGTTTACTTATTAGATCACTGCGCCAAATGGTTATAAACCGCGCAGTTATCTATAGAGGACTTTGAATAACCCTATTTTCATCAATTATTCAAAGTATACCAAAGGCACTAATTAATTCCAAAAATAGCTAGTGCCTTTGTATATACAAGAAAATAAGAAACAACTTATTTTCTGTACAGAAAACAAATCGTTGTTTGTTTTCTTGTACAACGAACATAACTATTTTAATTTAAAATTAGGTTCGTTGGTATACTTCTTAGAGGGGTTTGAAGAATTTTAGATGGTTAATCAAACCCCTCTATAAGAAACATTTAAATACCTTTTTTATTTCCCTCAACTATGGAAAAAATCCCTTACGCTCTCAAACGCTGGTTCTTGCTTCATTTCTTCCTCGATTATTTCATCGCCCTTCCTCTCTTCTTCTTCCCCATTCAAACATTAACCGTATTCAATTTCACAATTATTGATCCCCTAACCGCCCGCCTGGTTGCCTGTGCTCTATTCGCTATCGGAGGAACCTCATTAATTCTCTACACCCATGAGAAAGTCTTCTACCGGCCTCTGCTCCTCGTCAAAATAATATGGAGCATCACCGCAACCATTGCTCTCTTCTGGTCCTATATTGAAAATAGAAACCCCATTTTACTCCTCTTCACCGCACTCTTCCTCTTCTTCTTCTGTCTCTGGACATATTACTACCAGAAAGAATTTTCTAAATAATCTCTACACAGTCCAATCAATTCTATTTCCGGCAAACCCGCAAAATCATATAGTAAATGTGTGAAATAATCGAATATTTATCCACACATTTGCTTACAAGAAATGTGAAAGCTATCACATTTCTGTACACACAAAATAGGAAAACTATCCTATTTGTGCACAGACAAAATCGCTGTTTTGTCTTGTGGAAAATGAGTCATTACTCATTTTCTTGTATTAGTAATGGTGAACTCCCATTTGAAAATTATTCACCCTTACTATAACATTTCGTTTCTACAGCACAAAATACAAAATCACCGGAATCAACAAACACCCCATTAAATGATTCTTCCCAATTCCCCATTGTGCTGCCAATAATCCAATTGAAGTCGACGTCGCAAGAATTACCAACCCTAAAAATCCATCAAAATAAAATGTCAATATCGTAATAAATACAAGTATTCCCCAAATCAGATAAGTATAATTTACCTTCACAATAAATTTACAAAACACTTTTGAAAAATAAATGGTGAGTATCGCTCCAATTCCTCCCACCACCATTGACACCGCTAAAAATAACAACATCTCATCAAATCCCACACTCCCAAGCAACTGCTGAATCGAGACAATCGCGCCATTTCTTGCTTTCTCAATTGCATACACCGCCGCAATACTCAAGAGCATATTCGCCGTATTCAACCCGCTCACTAAACTCAAAAACCCTTCATCGCCAATATCTCCCACAATATTTGTCGCAATAATTGCCGCCTGTGACGAACCAAACCCTGGCAAAAATGCTGCAACAAACCCAATTCCCGTTCCCGCGCTCACCGACTTAAAAAAAGAAGTATGCGTCATCGTCATAGGTTTACTCAAATCCTGTGTGGGAATCTTTGAATTCTCTGATAAACTCATAATTAAAAGTGAAAATCCAAACAACCCTGACAATAACGGAAATAACGGCTCATGCAATCCCGAAATAGTAAACACCAGCATCCCTAAAACCCCTGACAAAAAAAACGCTGCCAAACAATACACCCACTTCTTCTTCTCCCGAAAAATCATATACCCCATAAGCATAATCAACACATAACCAATAATTCCTCCCACAAAAGGATCAAGCCATTTCATGCCAAATAAAAAAAGTGGAAATAACACTAGACCCAAAACTAAACTCCCAAGGGACCCCGCAATCGTATATAATATAGCATTATGGCCCTCCCCTCTCTGCAGCAATCGATGTCCTGGTAATACATTAAGCACCGACCCCTCATCCGGTGCCCCTAAATAAATACTCGGAATCGCATCCAGAAACGTATGGATTATTGCCAGTGAAATAATAAACACCGCAAGTACCGTTGCCGTTGTATACCTCAACAACCACGGCGAAAGCGATACCACAATCACCGACACCAAATTCACATGAATCCCCGGTGTAATGCCTGTCACAATCCCGCACAACATCCCCAATACAATAGAAATCAACACTTCTACAAATACCATTTTTGTTCTAAGAACTGCTTAATTTATAATTTTATAGATAATTCTGAATAGAGGAGTTTGACAAAATAGATATAATTATTCAAACTCTTCACAACTTTTATAAATAACTCATTCAACAAATTATCATGTCTCTCGAATTCATTATTGGTGTCAAAGCGGGTATTGGCCGCACTTTTGAAGAAGCTGAAGAAGCACTCAAACAAACAAAAAATCTCAAAGAAAAAATAAGCTCTCAGGACAGCATTCCCAACGCCCTGCAAAAGATTCATCACACCCTCCTCTCAAAACAATATGCTTTCATCCGGTATGAAGGCCCCTCTCTTGCCACTAAAAATGACAGCCTCTATACACTTCGACAAACGGTTGATTTTGATGTCTTTCAAACAATAACTAATCTCAATAAAGTTCTTCAACAATATGGTGAAAATTCTCTTGCGTATCGCGCCGTATCCCACCAAATCGAAAAACGCTGTATTGACGATTCTACCACAGCCCTCACTCCTTTTGGCTATCATTTTAAAATTGCTCATGAGATTAACCCTCATAGAAATTTACATTCTAATGTGGATAACATCTATCGCTATCGTGTCATTGTTGACGCGAATGATATGCACTTCTGGAACGATAAACTCGGGTATGATAAAGTAAGTGCCCAATTAAATATCATTGGCAAAACTCTCGTTCAATCAACTCGCAAAACAACCCCTGAACGTGTCGGTGATTTAATATTTCGTCCCATACTTGTAAGCCGTATGCATGGCAGTGCTGGAGATGAATTCTTTCTTGATCTTTATTGCCCAGAGGACTCCATTAAACCCCTCGTAGAACGCGTATTGGATAAAATATATAGTACACAACTCGAATCTAGAATATACCTCGAGTAGATCAAATACTTTTACCGCTCACCAAATTAATAACTTCTCCCTCCCAAACGTTTATAAACCTCTCCCCCCTCCTTCCTCCTATGGTTGTAGAGGTGAGTGGCACGTTTTTTACCCAAGTGGGTATCATCATTATCATCGTTGCTATTTTTGCCTATATTCTGCAACTCTTAAAACAACCACAACTCTTATCCTATCTTATTGTTGGCGTACTCATAACCCCTATTCTCAAACTTGTCACCAACACCGCAATCATTGACACCATGTCCGCCATCGGTGTCGCATTTCTCTTATTCATCGTCGGCCTAGAAATGGACTTAAAATCATTAAAGCAAGTCGCGCTCATAACCACTCTTGGTGGCACTATCCAAATCATCATTCTCTTCATTCTTGGCTACCTCACCGCTCTTGCCTTAGGATTTCTGAGTATGGAAGCTGCCTATATCGGATTAATGATTACCTTCTCATCTACCATGATTGTTATGAAAATGCTCTCCGACAAACGTGAACTCAACACCTTGCATGGCCGCATGATTGTGGGCATTCTTCTCCTGGAAGACATCATTGCTATTTTTGCCCTCTCCCTTCTCACATCTATCAACGGTTTTAGTGCCATCTTACTTTTCCTCGCTCTGCTCAAATTTATCTCTCTCTTCCTCATCGCATTTCTCGCCAGTCGCTACATCTTCCCCGAAATTTTCCACTTCGCTGCCAAAAACCAAGAACTCCTCCTCATCTGCTCCTTAGCTGTCTGTTTCATCTTCTCGCTTGCTTTTGCCGCATTAGGTTTCTCCATTGCCATTGGTGCATTTATTGCGGGAATTACTCTGGGAAACTTACAATACAACGTCGAAATCATGGGAAAAATCAAAAGCCTCAAAGATTTTTTTGCCATGCTTTTTTTCGTCTCGCTTGGTATGGGTCTCTCTCTAGTCGTATTACAAAAACTCTGGTTTCCCCTTCTCATATTCCTCCTACTAGTCATAATTCTCAAACCTCTGCTCATCATGCTTATCTGTTCTCTCTTCAAATACACCAAAAACCCTTCATTTTTCACCGCTATCTCTCTCACCCAAGTAGGTGAATTCTCATTAATCATCGCCGCCCAAGGCCTTCAGCTTCACCACATCTCGCAAGATCTCTTCTCTCTTGTCGTTATAACTTTAGTTTTCTCCATCACCCTGAGTTCCTATTTAATCAAATACGACAAATCAATTTACCTCTTCCTGCAAAAACCACTCAAAATATTTGATAAGTTTAACACCAACTATTTAGAATCACTACCTCCAGAACTCAAACCCAAAATCATTCTCTGCGGTCATAATCGCATCGGCTACAGCATCTTACGTGACTTAAAAGACGTCAAAAAGAAAGTCCTCGTCATCGACTACAATCCCGAAATCATCACAAGTATGCTCAAGCAAGGCTACCACTGCATTTATGGCGAAGTCATTGACGAAGAAATAATCAATCGTATGCAGCTCCATCAAATTGAATTGCTCATCTCAACCGTCCCCGATCTCAACGCCAATATTTATCTCATACGTAAAGTACGCGCTCACAACCGCAAAGCCAAAATATTAGTAACTGCCTCTGACATCGAAGACTCATTAAAGCTCTACAGCCACGGTGCCAATTACGTCATCTTACCTCACTTCTTAGGTGGCGAACACGTCTCAAAACTCATCTCTGACATCCGTCAAAAGAAAGTCAACCTAGATCAAGAACGCCAGCGCCACATCGAACATTTGCATGAACGCCGTAAAATGGGACAAGATCATCCGCATAACTAGACCACCATAAACTATAAAAACCCCTATTCTCCAGCTAATCTCATGGATATGTATCAACTCTATCAGCAGCCAATGTGGTTGCTCCTCATTCTCTTGGGAATTATCCTCTGGGATCTCATCTGGCGTGGCATTGCTCTGTGGTACGCCGCCCTCAACCGTCAGAAAGGCTGGTTCATCGCCATCCTCCTCATAAACTCCATAGGCATTTTACCCATTATATACCTCATCGGCTTCAAACCCAAACGCATCACCCAGAGTGTCGTTATGACCAAATCCGTCAAGAATGGGAAGAGAAAACGGTAGGGAAAAAAGAAGTAGTCATTTTATCATCTTGGGCAGGTAATTTCAACTGGTGACAATTTGTCACCACTTCACTTCCTTCTGCTTTGAGTCGCTCTTTTAATTTATTCCAGTACTTTCTTGCTGTTTGAAAATCCGTTTGTTGTGTTAAAACTGCCACAATATCAATTACGGAGAAATACCATGTTTCGGATTTCTCATCGTAGTGTCTTCGAATCTTGTAATTTTCAAATAGGGCTAAGTTATCTGTCATTTTACAACCTCTCGATATTTCCTACATTAACCATATCTAGCGTAATCATCATTTTAGGCTTACAATTGCCTGAAACATTAAAAAGATTGCTCTCTGATTAGTACAGATTAAAAACGATGGCGTATTTTAGCAAATTCTTTATACCAACAGTCTTTACACGTTCGATATTTATCTCCATTTCTATACTAAGCATCGTCTGGGCTTTTCTTCCCAAGAGAGATTAGTTATGGCAACATCGATGGTATCTGGAAATATCAACGGATTTGCTTTGACCTCCAGTGAGCAGAAAAGTAAACTTAAACAAAGAATCAACAAATAGGAAATATACTTTTCACTTACATTTAATTCCTTCGTTAATAATATAATCTACTAAAATCTTCAGAGTCTCACCAGTATCCAAATCTCCAGTAAAAGCTATACCTTTCTGTGTTTCTGGAACATTTATAGTAGATACACCCATCAAATATTGATCTGGTTTTATCGTTCCCACAGGCCACATCCTAAACCCTAAATCACCATTATTATACGAAAATTCAATAAGATAATCAACATCTGTCTTAATTTTTTGCGAACCAGATGCCACCGTTTTGCCTTGAACCAAGAGCATATGAGAAGAATCATCATTTCTCGCTAAAGAGAGAACAATTCCATCTAGACCTTGTCCAGAACAATTAACACCAAAACTAAACATACCCCCTCCCCCATATCCTTGAACATTCGTAAACTTAACTTTTGTCACAATATCAAAAGAAGTCTGATAACCAATTTCACTTGAAACATAAGGATTTGTAGTACCACCCCCGCTCCAAGATGTTGTTGCCTGACCACTTTCAATGTGCCAATTATCCGCCGTACCATAATTTGTCCAAAGTTTACCTAGAGCATTATTTCCTAGCCCTTTTTGATCTGGTTTATTAAAATCATCAATAATAAAATAACTGTTAGAAAAATCATCCGTTTTTCCATTGCAATCATTATCCAAACCATCACACACTTCTGAAGTAGGTCCTTGGGCGGTGCAATCTTTCCATCCACTGTATGTCCCATCTGTGCAGTATTTTTTCTGAATTCCTGCACAAACCCCCACAGAAGAGATCCCACATACTTGTTCAAGTGTTAAGCCCTCATCAGTCTGACCGTTACAATCATTATCTAATCCATCGCATATCTCTTTTTGAGGCTGGATTGCGGTACAATCTTTCCAATTTGTAAATTTTCCATTAATACAGTATTGTGCTTCTTTTCCCATCATACATTCCCCTGTTTCAGTAGTACCACAGGTTTGATATATGGTTAAATTCTCATCTGTTTTCCCATTACAATCATTATCTTTGCCATCGCAGATTTCCGAACTAGGTAGAGGAGCAGTACAATTCTTCCAAGCCCCCTGCACACAAGATTCCAAACCTTTCCCACAAACAGTAGCACATTCTTGAGACAAGTTCTCGTCCGTTTGACCGTTGCAATCATTATCTTTAGAATCACACATCTCAATTACAGACGGAGTTGCAGTACATTTTTGCGTAATAAGATATTTCCCACTTTTGCAAACAGCATATTCTATCCCTTTTTTACATTCTCCTACATCTATACCACAGATTTGTTCCAATGTCGTTCCCTCTTTACAACTATCTGGATCTTCACACAGAGTCGTATTAACATATGTTCCTTTCTGACAAACTTGTATTTGGAATCCGTTGTTATTGTATCCGCATGGCACTGTTTGTTTCAGATTTTCATCCGTTTGACCATTACAATTATTATCTTTAGAATCACAATTCTCAATGGAGGGTAAAAGAGCAACACATCCTTGCCAATCAGTATATTTTCCATTCATACAATATTGGTATTCCTTGCTCAGTGTACATATACCCACTTCATTCACACCACATACCTGTTCAAGTGTTAAACCCTCATCAGTTTGTCCGTTACAATCATTATCTAAACCATCACAGACTTCAGATTGAGGTAACGGTGCAGTGCAATTATTCCAACTACCTTGAACACAATATTCCAATCCTTTTCCACAAATGGTTTTACACTCCTGTATCCATTTTTCATCTGTTTTCCCATTACAATCATTATCTTTCCCATCGCAAATTTCTATTTGTGATGTTGGAGCAGTACAATTCTTCCAAGCCCCTTGCACACAAGATTCCAAACCTTTCCCGCAAGCTGTAGCACATTCTTGATACAAGTTTTCATCTGTTTGTCCATTGCAATCATTATCTAGACTATCACATAGTTCCGTAGGGAACAAGACAGCTGTACATCCTTGCCAATTAGTATATTTTCCATTCGTGCAGTATTTATACTCTTTTCCTACAGTACATTCTCCTATGGCTGTACCACATATTTGATCCAAAGTCAAATTTTCATCCGTTATAGCATTACAATCATTATCTAATCCATCGCATAATTCTGGTGCACCTGAATATGTTAGTGGATCATTATCGTCGCAATCAAGATTATTTGGCACGTAACCCTCCTTCGGAGTACACGAAAGAATTGATTTAGCAAGATTACCAAATGAATCTTTATCTAAATCTTCATAATAGAGCACTTTTACACATTCTTGAATTTCCGAAGTTGTCATACTCACTTCTAGTTGAATGTCTGACGGAGCATAAATATCAAATGTTTGAACAATTTCTGGAGTTATTACATCATACATAATATCCGTAAAAGAAGTATCAAGAGCATCTATACCTCTACTCACAGAAACATCAGAACTTTGTGTACTATCTGCCGCCATGACTTTACCTAGCAATGGAGCATCTGAAGAGCTACATCCAAAAGAGAGACTTGCAATGAGGGGAAGGAGAACTTTTTTCATATATACTCAAAAAGAAAGCGCTATTTAAACTTTTCTATAGTTATTACTTAGAAGTAGGACGAAAATCCCCTCACTTCCCTTCCTCAATCTCCACTTTTCCTCTACGTGACGTAATCACATATTCTCGTCTATCATTAAACCCGCTCGTCTTGGTTACAAACTCCGGCAATAATAATCGCTCGCCGCGTAAACTCAATTTACCCAAAACCGGTTTTCCTTCTTCGGGCATCTCATTTTTCTTCGCCTCAATCTCTTGCAACAATTTCATCGCTCTCTCTTCTTTGCGCGCCGCTAATGCCGCAACTGTTTTCTCATACAAAAATCGTGCAATTTGCTCACCCAAATCAACAGGAACAACTTTACTCAACCCCTGCAAACCAGGTGAAATATTTGCCTCAATCACTTTGGAACCAAGAGGATGTTCTAAAATATCCACCCCGCAAATATCTACATTCAACGCTTTTGCTGTATCTAATGCCAAATTGATAATCTCCCGCGTCAACTCCACTCCCTCACCCACGCCGCCCGCATGAATATTTGATCGTTTCTCCTCACGTTGCGCCCGTCGTCGCATCGCCCCAATAATCTCCTCTCCCACAACTAATACTCTAATATCCGTCCCTTCGGTTTCCACATACTCCTGCACAATAAAAGGTTGATTCAACGCACCCAACGCATCAAGTAATGATGACGCCGAACTATACGAATCCGCAAACATAACTCCTCTGCCTTGCGTTCCTTCTGGTAATTTCATCACAATAGGGAAACGCGCTTTTCGCAATGACTGTTTCGCCAACTCCACACTGGGAAATACCCACGTCTTTGGCATAGGAACATTCTGTTGCTGCAGCGCCAAATGCGTTAATAACTTATTATGCACCGTTGTAAATGCCGCCGCAGGCAGTGGCATATAAGGCACTTTTCCTTCCAGCATCGTTGCAATCGAGCGCAATAAATGCGCATAACGAAATGACCCTTTCACATACACGCAATCATACTCGCCAAACTCTTTATTTTTATAAAAAATTCCGCTCTCTTTACCTAAACGCACATCAATCTCCATCAAATCAATCATATCCACTTCATCAAAATACTTCTTGAGCGCATCACCCACCATCTGCGAACTCTTACTCCCCTGAGATATCAATGCAACTTTCATATTATACCTCTTTATGTGGATCGATTAAAAATCTTCTCTTTTTCAAAATATTCTGGCCAATTAATAATTGATACGTCATATGTTCTCTATCTGCCACCGTAAAATGCTCTTGCATAACCTCTCCATCAATTTTAATCTTCACTGTAATCAACGGCCGGCGTTTAATTCCTGCAGCTGATTTCACCAACTTCAAGCGCTCCATTGGTCCTAAATCCAACTTCTCTACCAATTTCATATCAATAGAAGAAGATGTCGCTCCCGTATCAATACGTCCTACCACTCTAGCTGTTACGCCATTATTACCATAAATTATAATAGGTTCTGTAAGCCCTAAAATCGGACGTGTATCCATCCTGTCTATTTCTCTCTAATTCTTTATAAGAGTTTCGTCCCTCTCTTCACTAGACCATCACTTAACAATAGAAACATTTTTAAATTAGCTCTTCTACTATTAGCGCCAATGTCTCAATCATCTCTTAATCCAACATCCCCAGAATTACTTGCCGCAACTGCCGGACACACACGCGCGCACAACTTTGGTAAAGTTGCCTATGTCCATCCCCAACGCTTCTCATCTGGCATGTATCTTCCCAGTAATAGTGGCGAGCAACTCCGAGAGCTCATCTCATCGGGCACACCTCTAAAAGATATCCATCAACAACCCTACAACGATTTGGAAAAACCAATTGTCGCTGAGTACCTTCGCCATATGATAGATGGCGAACTCTTCTCTGGCGGACGTGATTACAGCTTACGTTTCATTACTGGTGACATAGGTGAAATTCGAAACCAAGTAATCGACGGTTTAGAACGTACAGTTCTCGTCATTCCTCAAGGCCTGCGTCGTGCTCAAATCACTGCTGATTCTTTCACTCAAGCTCG
>JAHFQW010000006.1:30476-64483 GCA_023259115.1 archaeon | reverse complement strand
GGGCCCATATTTTTTTTGTTGAGAGGTGTTCTGAAGAGATTTATGCAAAAAGTGATACTTGGCGTGGCACATGCAGAAAAAAAAGAACTACAAAGGATATGGGAAATAATTAATCAATACAGCCCAAAAACGGTGGGAATTGAGCTTTCGGAAGATTATATTATCCAACAAAAAATTATCGTTATCGCCCACCAAGTTTAGTATACGGTCAAATGTTTTTTGCAAGAAGGTATACACGTGCTTTGGAAATATTAAAGAAAGCACCCACATTAGAAGAGATAATTATTTTATGGAGAGAATCAAATCATGCACGAGAACAATATGCCCTGAATAAAATTAAAAATTAAAATATGGATATGGTGATACTTGGTGATGCGCATGTTCAAAAAATAAAAGGGGAATTGCCAGAATACCACTATTTTAGAACGTATAGATAACTGTGTAAGTTAGATCAAGAATGAATTCTAAAAAAAAATGGTGCTTTGGCTAAAAGATTATTTCCGTTGTGCAGCGTATTCAAGAAGTGCTTGAGATGGCACAACAATTACTTTATTCTCATATTCAGTAGGCAATGCAAATCCACCATTTCTTGCAACTTTAAGACCAAATAATATTCCTGCATCAACTTTGCCAATATTATTTGCACAATTGATACTTTCAATATATTTTGTTGCAGTTTGTATTGACGTGTCTGTTAAATGAGGAACATCAACAATAAATGGTTGCCATAATCCTGCCTGAGCACTATTTATTAATATATATGATAGAATATCCTCGCCTTCACTGTTGTTTAATGGGGAACTCATTACAAATCTGCTGAGTACTCTTCTTTGAGCAATTTCTTTAGTATGATCTCCAAGTACTTCACTTAGAGAATAAGTATCATTTAACTTGGAAACATAATCGTCAGAATATCTTATTTCATCTCCTCTCGGATATGCGGGGATAGCTAGTTCTTTCAAAACTCTATAATCTACGTTTTGTCCAACTAATTCAATAGGAATAATTCTCTTACCTAATTTTGTTAACTCAGTTTGTTCTGACATATTATGTTTAATAATAGCGAGTGATTTATAAATCTTTCTTTTGTAACTACAATAAAGTCACTAATAACATATTTATAACCGCCAACGCCATTTAATTCTATGTCTTGAGGTATCGCTACGCTCTTTTAATTGGCGGACTCCAGATTTAAGATTAATGTTTCTCCAGAAGATAAACCGGATCACTCACCAATATGTTCTGAAAAATGGGATAAACTTAAATGATTGAATTTATCTGCATATTCATCTGGTGAAATGATTGCGGGAATAGTTCAGGAAATAAATAAGTACTTTAAGAATTCGCCCCTAATTACTAGACTTTGCCCCCTACGAAACTCTGTGCTCATTTTGGTTGTTCGGAGACGCTGCTCTTCTCTCTTCGGTCGTTATCTCACCTAACAGCATACATACGTTACACGCAATTTAATATATACATTCGACGTCTTCATAATTATTATAAACCTCTGGGGGATTTCATTCTGTATGGTCTTAGATTTTAATAAGAAGCTGGCAGAGGCGTTGAAAGATATTGCCTATACAACAGAGTGCCATACGTTTGTGGTGCATGAGCATGAGAAAGAGTGGGATAAATCAGATGAAGAGGGGTTTATTGAGAGGTATGGTGCGGCGAAGTGGGGGATTATTGAGAAGTTAAATGCGAAGTATGGGGATGTGCTGCTGCGTAAAGCGGATCTGTATAATTGGTTTTATCATATTGAAGAGGATGAAGTGGCGTATTTTTTATCTGAGGCGGGATCGAATTGTATGAATTATTCAGAGTTTAAAGCGCCCTATCAATTTTGGTTGTGGCTAGGCGAGAAAGGGTTTATTATGGGGATTGAACAGAGAGGGAGAGGATTTTGTGCGATTGAGATTGATCAAAAAGGGATGAAAGAGAATGAGGGGGCGGCGTTTGAGTTTTACCGCAGATGCAGCAGTTTGATTTTTTTTGATGATGCGAGGTGTGCGAAAACAGTGTATTTTGAAGTCAAATTTTAAGAAAAGAGATAATTGCTCCTATTTCTGAATTTTCCTGTTTTTCCGAAATATTTATAAATTCGGAAATATGTCGAACCCCTATGAATAAAGAAAAGAAAGAGTATCCCTTCCCAAAAGTGCATACATTCATGGTCAAAGAGGTTTGTATGGCTAAGAAAGGTCAGATTACGATTCCGAAAGCTATTCGGGATGAGGATGGCATGCAAGAGGGAGATCTGTTTACGGTGACGCATACCCCTACAGGAGATATTGTGTTCAAAGTGAAAAAGCAACAGGACCCTGTAGATCATTTAATTAAATTTCTTAAAAGTATGCCCCCCATAGATGCAGATAAAGCTTGGCAAGAAATCTTAAAAGAAAGAAGAAAGGAGCATAGATAATATGTTATATTGCGCTGATACTTGGTTTATTTTGAAATTATTTGAACAGGATGCCAAAGCATTGGAACTGCTTCAGAATACAAAATATGGCAAAGATAGGATTATAATTCCTCTTGTAGTATTCACAGAAGGAACGAAGAAATTACTCCAATGGGGCATTTCTCAAGAAAGAATTAACACTTTTTTTGATTATATAGAAGCATCGCCACATATTATATTGGTCTTTCCTAACAAAGATTTGGCAACAAGAACCGCGCATATCTCTTTGACATTTTCTCTTTCTATTATGGATGCCTTCGTTGCTACAACTGCAATAATGAATAATTGTGAGATACTTCTTACAAAAGACTCCGACTACGATCTCTTAAAAAAGAAGAAGTATGTGAAAGTGCAATCGTGGTGAATTATAAGAGGTGTAGATTTTTTTGCACTCATTTTAACATTTAACTCTCCTGGAGAATAATTTGGGTCATGGAGAATTCTACATGAGATGTATCGAGAATTTCACGCATTTTGGTTTGCTGGTCTTGCGGGAGTATGAATACGGTGGAGCTGATTTTTTTCCCTTGCAAAGCGTGGATTATTCCGGTGTCTTGGTAGAATTCTTCATCACGGCCAAAGAGGGTTCTTCTGAGTTTAATATATGCTTTCTTTGATTTAGGTAAGGAGATAGTAAAGAGAACATGACGCTTCCCTAGTGTGAGAATACTTTTGTTGCTATACAGAAGGATCCCTTCGCTGGCGATACTTAACTTTAATTCCCATTCTTGCAATCTTCCAACTTGGATTGAAAATGGATACGTGTATCGCAGAAGTTTCCATTTCTGGAAATCTTGGGAAACGATGAATTTAGCAATGCCAGAGTTAACGAGTTGTTCAACTCTTTTTTCATGTTGGAGTGTACATTCTATAAATAAATCAATATCACTGTGATCCTGGAGTTCGCCGCGCACTGCTGAACCAAAGAGGTAAATGGCATTAATTTTTTGGCTTGCTTCAGGGATTTGAAAGATGAAACTGAGCATATCAAAACAGTACGAAAGAGATTTAGTTGTTTGCGTCTTCAAGAGTTTCACCTACTTCTACCAACATTTTAGTGAGTATATCTCGTAGTTTCTCAAACGAGGAAAGAGCCTGTTTAATTTCAGCGGGGGTAGAGTGGCCATAGATTAATTTGTTGCGTTTTTCTTCTAACGTGTACAATAATTCAAATATTTCTTCTTTGTTCTGAAAAGTACTTTTGAGATTGCGCTGGGCAAGAGGGATTATTTTTTGTTCTGGTTTGGGACGTTTGAACCAGTCATGCTTCACTTGTGTGCCAATAGGAATTTTACCGGTTTTATGAAGATACAATTCTAATAGATCAATGGCGCAGGCAGAAGTGTGAAAGCCTATCGTTGCAGGACGGGATTCTATACCAATAGCTATGGCATCTTGCAATTCCTGTAGATGCTCTTTAATTCTCGCTTTATGGATTGTTTGCGCGGTCATGCTGGTAGAAAAGTACCTATTATTTATAAATATGTTGGTAGAAAAGTACCATTAAAGGTAAATGTATTGGCTAATATGATAATAATCATTTTGTGAAGAGGAAAAAGAAGTGCTGATTATTAATTTCGAAACTTTATCAAATCCAGATGTGGGTCATATCGTTGTTCTTTGAATTTGTTGATGTCGGTGGTAAAGCAGGCTTCGTAGCCGTCCATTATTACTTTTTTCCAGAGGAGGTTTTCGATTTCGGTGTGGTTTAAGGCGCGTTTGCTCCATCTTTGGGTGTCTTCTTTGAAGTAGAGCATGATGGCCTGATGGCGAAGTTTGTCAACGTAGTCCATCATGTCTTTGGTGGGAAGAACGAATGGAAGATATTTGATGGTACGTTCGTCGCCTGTTTCGTATTTTTTTCTCAAGGTTAATGAGGCGGCGATTTCATGGGGGCAGTAGAAGTCTTCGCGATTGCCTTTATCGGGTTGTGGTTTTCGCCGATCTGAACGATAGACTTTGTCTTCGCAATTGCAGTTGCCGGCAAGCTCCCAAGGTAAGGAATTGTGAGAGAGTTCAGTAGGTTTTAGATTGGGTAGGTCAGTTAATTTTATTTTGTAGACTTGATGGTTTACTTTTTGGGGATTTTTGGAATCTTTGGGATCACGCTGGATTTTTGATCTTGAGGGGACACGCATCATTTGACCCGTTTGGTAGGAGAATCCCCCTAGTGGTTCAATCAAGTCGGTGAAAAAGACGTCCATTTTATTAATCGAAGATTTTATGTTGCGAACTTCGAGATAACGTTCATAGCGCTGGACTTTTTGGGTTTTATATGCGATTTCTTCAGGAGTGAGCGGGTTTTTTGTTTTTAGATTTATGCTGGTGCGAAGTTCTTTTTTGTAGGTGGGAATCAATAAACGAAATGCGGCGTAGTCTTGAAATGCGCGCAGTTCGGCGCCTTGGATGGAGCGGTAGAGCGAGACGATATGGCGGTGGTTGTCTTTGCCCCACCAAGAATAGCACAAGAGAGGTTGGTTGATGAATTCATCTTTATGTTCATGGAGATAATTGAGAGCAGTGGAGAGGACTCTTTCAGGCTGCCATTGATGTTGTTGTTTCCATTTGAGAGAGAGTTTTCCTCTGGGGAAGGTATTTCCTATTAATGCACGTTTGACGTGATTGGCATCGAGTTTAACCAGGGTGTCTAATGAATAGGCAATACGGGTTCTGACTTCATTGGCATCAATGCGATATTCGGGCGGAAGAATCAGAAGTTGAGAGGGGTGAAGTTGTTTTATTTTTTCAACTACAGTTGAAGAATCAGCGGTGTGTTGTTTTTCTAAGAGTTGGTCTAATGAGCCATCTTTGGTGCCGATGATACGTTTTGCCTCAGATAATTGCTGAATATCTTTTATTCTGATATCGCCGTCTTTGTGGATGAATTGACGAAGAATATCTGTGATAGTGGAATCTTGGAAGTAGTGTTCACGGGCTTTCGATAGGTTGAGGATCATGATAAGTTATTATTTGTATAATGTTCGCAGACCTGCTTCATAGTCAGGAAAGATTCTGTCTGGAATAAATGATTTGGAAAATCCAAGAACATCATCTACACTTGGCAAAATTGTTCCCAATGAGTCTGATGGAACTTTGCTTTCTTCTTTAGATCCAGAGGAGTGCACAGGATTGCTGACGCTTTCACGATGTACTGCGCGCAGATGGCGTTTATTACTGACCTCACGGACATCAGCATCGAAACGAGAGTTCCCGCCGAAATTGTACAAGCAAGAAGCCCGCCCAATAGGACTATCAACTGCTTTTTTTTTAATATAATCAGGATTCAAAAAGTAAATTCTTGATTTTAAGATATTAGTTTCGGCAAGCATATTCATAGTAGCAATAAACTCTTGACCTGAACCGTACATTCGCTCGAAAAATGTTCTCTGTTCATTTTTTAAGGGAGATATACAAACAAGATGATTAGGAAATATTTCCAAATAACTATACTCATCATCATGTTTCGATAAGAACAGTTGAGTTAAATCAATAATCACTGTGTTCTTGGCATGAATGGATTGTTGAGCTTCATCTAAAAGAGGATAATAATTTTGATTATATACTAGTTGAGTAAATGCATCATCAATATGTCTTAAAACGAGATTGTCTGCTTCCCTAGTTATTGCTAACTTAGGTGTGTCACCATCCATGAAATAGATCATACCATCAGCAGTGTAGAAGCCAATGTCTTGTAAAGCGGGATTTTTTTGACGTGCCTTCATTAATTCATCTACATGAAGCATGGTGCCTATTTCTGTTTGTTGGTACGCACTTTTAAAATTTCCAATGATGTTTTCTAAGGGCATAGTATATTCCTCTTTAATTAGGATTTAGATGGAAGAAAGGGGTGATGATTTATAAATCTGTTTGTTATTATTTAGTGATACTCAGTTGACTGAAGCTTAAATTAATCTCTTTTCTATTTCTTTGTTCAAGCTAGAACAATAGAGGGTGAGTTGGAATTCAATTTTTTTCCAATCGCCATAGGTAATGCTTTCACCATAATAACTGATACTATTTCTTTTTACTCTGATTTGCTCTAGAAATTCCCAATCTAATTCTAAGCTAGGGTATTTGATACAAAGACTGGCAAAAAGACATTGATGGTTTGCAGATTTTATGCTATGAAAATAAAGCAACCCTTCGGCATACGAATGCAGTGCATCATAATAATTTTTGAAAACATTTTTCCATTGTTTAGCATTTTTAGAGATAGATTTAATAATTATTTGTGCGCATTCAATATTGGTTTTTCCATCATCCAGAAGAGATTTAATTAATTCAATATTTACTTCTTCGGTTATTTTATAATACCCTTCGGCGACACAACTATCGTATGTTTCTATTACTGTTTTAATTTTAGGCATGAATCTGAACTCCTAAATCTTGAATGGAACCTTTAATGAACATTCCGGAGAGGATATAAGGTAGGAGTTTATCAATTTTTTGCAAGTCTTGAGTGTTGTGTGCTTCATGAATTTGAATAGTTCGTTTTAATTTGAGTTCAAATTTGCCTTGTTCTAATTTATCGGCATTGCCATAGATAAAGAGGTCAATGTCACTCTCAGAATACCAATCGGCACGGGCAAAACTACCAAAGAGGATAGCGACTTTTACATCAGCGAGAGTAGAGAGATGAAAAAATAAACCACTATTGGTCATTTTTTCTAATGTGTAGAGTTTCTTTTTATGTTGATAATGAGGGTTGCCAGAATCTTGAATATAATAGGGCATCTTCCCAGCGTTTTTAACACGCTTAATTAAACTTTGTTTTTGAAATAAATGCAACCAGCGGGCAAGTTGGGGTTTGCCTATATGGACTTTTGTGCGTAATTCTTCAAAATGCCAGTGCTTGGAACTATTAAAGAAGAGTTCTAGTAAGTTGTTTTCTTTACTTTTCATAATAGTTATGTTAAACATAACTACTTTTTAAATGTTTTGTTGAAAATGAGGTTGTTTTTTATATAACAGAGATTGTAGATAACGTATGTACATCCTCAAACAACTCCCGGAAGATTTTAGGGTATGTGAACGCAGTACGATTCGGTCTCAAGAGAGGGGAAAATATGTGTATTTCAAACTGACAAAGAAGAATAGAAATACGTTGGATGTTATTCTGGAATTGAGCAGAATATTTCATGTGCCAGAGAAACACATTGGATTTGCGGGGACAAAGGATAAAAATGCGCTGACGCAGCAAATTTGCTCTATTTTAGGTGTTTCGAGAGAGAGAGTATTAGGTGTGACGTGCAAGGGTGTTGTGTTGGAATTTTTGGGTTATGGGGATGCGCCGGTAACATTGGGGGATTTGAAGGGGAATTCTTTTGAGATTGTGGTGCGTAATTTGGATACAGAGAACATGAGAAGAGTGAGCGGGATAGCTAATTATTTTGATGAGCAGCGTTTTAGTACGAAAAATGTGGAGATTGGGAAATGTATTGTGTTGAAAAAATTCAAAGAGGCAGTGGAGTTGATTGATGATGTGAATTGTCATGCGCATTTGGAGGAGCGACCTGCTGATTATGTGGGGGCGTTGAAGAAAATACCAATACGATTGCTGCGATTGTATGTGAATGCCTATCAGAGTAAGATGTGGAATGAAACTGTTTCGGAGTATCTACGATTGAGAGGAAGAGAAATTTGGGAGATGGACTATTCACAAGGAAAATTAGTGTTTGTGGAGAATGTGGAGGATTTTTGGGAGGTTGAGATGCCAATTGTGGGATTTGCAGGGATAGATGGTGTTGATGATGAGGAGATTAGAGAGATTATTAATAAAATCATGAAGAGAGAGCAGGTGACATTTACAGATTTTATTATAAAGCAAATACCGGAATTGACGTTAGAAGGAGAGATGCGAAAGATAATGGCTGCGGTGCAAGATGTAGTGATTGGTTCATTTGAGGATGATGAGTTGAATTCTGGGAAGAAGAAAGTGAGGATTTGTTTTTCGTTGGGAAAAGGAAGTTATGCGACGATGGTGATACGAGGGATGATTGGTTGAGTACGTATTAAGTCTGGTTACAGAAAGTGCTGGCAGGCCGTCTGCCGCAGCAAAAATTAGCCATCAAATCCGCTGTTCCTTGTAGTGTCTCTCGATTATTTTTGCGTTTTAATCTTGTCTGACGAATAGCGTAGTGCGGCAGACATCTTGGCCAAGCCAGCACTTTTTCAGGTATACTTAATACGTACTTGGTTGAGAAATGGTTATATATAAGCTATAGTTATATAATTATATGACAACGACCGTACAGATACAGGATGAAACATTGGAGTTATTAAAAAAAGTGAAGGAAGAAACCAACTCTCATTCTTATGATGAGGCGATTCGAAAAATTGTGCTTTTGCGTGTCAAAGAGCCTTCCAAGGCTGGCTATTTATCAGCATATTCAAGGAAAGATAATTACAAAGGGGTTAGGGATAAACGTGACCGCTTCTAAATTTATTGATATAGATAACTGCGCAAGTTATATCACATTTGGCGCAGTTATCTAATAAGTAAACTGCGTGCATAATGGGGTTTTGCTGTAAATAGGGATGTGCTACAAGTAACGCAGTTTACTATACTTCTATTTGGATTGATTATTTTTATAGTCAAAAGTATCAGGAGATAATTGATTCAAATCAATTGCTTGCGATAAGGGTGATATCTTTATTTGAATTACGTAAAAAATGCTAAAAGATAAAATTGATCCGGTTAAAATTGGGAATCTCATGGCTTTTTTAGAAAAAAAAAGTTTAATTTATCTCATTACAAAAGATATTTCTGTGTCTGCATCTGAATTATCAGTGCAACATAATTTAGCAGCAGCAGATGCTTTGATTTATGCTACATCGCAACAAATTGGAACAGAATTAGTAACAAGAGATAATGATTTTCGGGGATTGCCCCGGGCGATAGTGTTGTCTTAATTTTGTCTGACTTTTTTGTCTCGCTTCTTTAGGAAAAGTATATATCTTTGGTTGTCTTTACATGGTGATAGAGATATAAATGTCACAGATAGAGAATTATGGAAATTCAATTGGATATATGCCCGGAACGAAGCTTTTTAACACAAATGTATTTTTTAGTCCAGACAGAATATCAAAAACAGCCGCCGAAAATGGAGTCGTTGTATCTTGATAGATTACGACCAACGCCGGGGTTGATTATGCCAACGGTGCGTTCATATAGCTTAAGAGATCAGGAGCTAGGTGATATTTTGGGGAGAAATGATCATGTATATACTAGAGGGATGTTTACTTCAGGGAAAGATTATGTAGGACGGGGTTTGCACAAAAAAGAGTATGGTATTCTTGATAAAAATGGATATGGGAGTGGCTCTTTGGGGTATAGTTGGTAGAAACTAATTAGAAATAGAACTTATAAATGAAGAGGAGAATTTCTTTTACGCAGTCAGCAATTTTTTCTCTGCTTCTTTTCTTGCTCTTGATAATTTAAATATATAAAGCAATCCTAAACCTGCTTGCTGTGCATACTCTTTAGCCTCATAAACTTCTCTTTCTAGCCACTCTCTTCTATAATTTATATCATTACTTATCATTTCCGGTTTAACTCTTTGCAAAACTCGAATACTATCTAATGCAACATTTCTAGCATTAATTTTTATAATCTGCTGAAATATTTCTTCAGGAAATGAAACTCCTAACGCATTAGTATATGAACTAATTTTCTCTCTAGCGCTATGTGGTATTTCTGTTCGATAGGCCATATACCCATTATTTACATGATCCCAAGCTTTCCCTAACCAAAATTCTAATCCTTCTTCTTTATGCTCATAAGCATAATCTACAATTGCTTTTGTAGCTTCATTTGATATCAATGGTTTTGGTAAACCTTTTCCCAAGTCTTCTTGCCCTAGAAACCAAGGAATCCCTTGAGGATGAGATTCTATTGAACTTTTAAGTTGTTGAGCGTCAAGAAAGCAACCTCGTTGTGAATGTCTTATTAGACCACCATACCAATCAATAAGCACTCTATCACTATTTAGGGCATCTGTGGTGTATCCCATTTTTGTATAAAACTGCCCTATCTGTTCATGGAGATGAGGAATATCCCATTTATTCATTTGAAAATGTTCTAAATATTGTTCAACATATCCCGGCACAATTCTTTGTAAGAGTGAATGGTATGAGGAATATGATCTTAACTCATCATTTTGATCTCTTATTCCTCCAACAAACCCCATGATGTACGTTGCACAGTAGGCAGTTTTCAAAAACTTCATACTATTATCTAAATCAAGAGTTCGCATAGATTTATCTGCGCTTGTTAAACTTTCTCTTGCAATCCTATCAAGATTATCTATCTTCATGTTCTAATAATTGACCATAATTCATTTTATTATAAATTTTTCTTTGATAATTTTTAATTTAATAGTAAAATTTATAAATATAATCAAATAATAATAAAATAATGACTAAAGATGAAGTATTGGATCTGAAAGATAAGAAAATCCTCTTCTATCTAGATCAAAATGCAAGGACTTCTTTATCTAAGATTGGGCGTAAAGTCCGCCTTAGCCAGGAGGTTGTCTTTCATCGGGTCAATAAACTGCAAGAAAGAGGAATAATCAAAAGATTTCAGACAGTTGTTGCAATTTCAAAATTGGGTTACATTGCTCCAAAAGTATATTTGCAGTTACAAGACATAACAAAAAAAAAATATCAGGAACTTTATGATTATCTCATTGAACACAAAAGTGTTTTTTGGTTTGGGATTTCGCAGGGGAGATGGGATTTAATGATAGCTTATTGGAGTAAAGACACTTTTGAATTTGGTAAACTTGTTGATGATCTTCTCCATAAATTTAGTCCTTACATTTTAGAGAGGGAAGTGACAATTGGTAAAAATACTATCCAATATAATCGTCGTTGGTTTTATTATGATGAATTAGAACCTATTGAAACTGAATTTGGCTCAGAATTAGGCGACATAAAATTAGATAAAATGGATACTGAAATCTTAAAATATCTTGCAAATAATGCTCGGCTTCCAGTTACGAAATTAGCCAAACTACTTAAAACAACAACTAATGTTGTGCATTATAGAATAAAACAATTGGAGAAGAAAAAGATAATTTATGGGTATAAGTTCGCTTTAGATACAAACCAATTAGGCTATGAAATCTGTAAATCATTTATTTATTTCAAAAACATAACCGAAAAAAGAAGAAAACAACTTATCGATTTTTGCAAGTTACACCAGAATGTTATAAATATTGTTCTTTGTGTTGGCCCATGGGATATGGAGATAGAATTTGAGGTGAAAAAATTTGATGACTTCTATAATCTAATGAATGAAATTAAAGAAAAGTTTTCAGACATAATAAAAAACTATGAATCTGTCGTATTCAGAGAAGAACCAAAACAATCATTCATGCCAGGATGTTATGCACAGATTAAAGAGTGAATTCTAAAATTTGTCAATAAAAAATGTAAAATGTTATTCAAACTCCTCTTTACCTAATACGTAAGGGACTTTAACAACGTTGATGCACTTCATCTAAGAATGCATACAAATCCTTTTCCCAAACAAAATGCACTCTTTCTTGAGGTATTGGTGTCCAAACTACAATTTCAGGTAGAGTAAAACCACTTTTGTAATCAGCTAATGGAATTCTAGTTTCCCAATATCTCTGATTACCTTCTGACACTATTTTTTGTTTTCTAACTGGATCTGATTCAGTACTAAAATCTCTCGCAAGATGTCTAATGTGTATATAATCAACAACAATGGGGTTATCTTTGGGCTTTAAATCAATTTTCAATAGAACCAGATCTCTCTTACCTTCATCATCTGATTTGCCAGCACAACAACTCATAAGATAATCAAAAACAGTTATACAATCTTTATATTTAATCCACGATTCTGGACTTTCTTGAGGTAAACCAAATACGGCTGGTTGTGTTGCTTCATTAGGAACTAACTCAGAACCAGCTCCTTGAATAACTAAACGTCTACTTGGCCACAATCCTCTAATATCTTCTCCTTCAACATACTTTCCAGTTCTAGGATCTGGATAGATGAAATCAGGATTTCCTTCATTTACACCTCTCCATCCAGCCCTATTAGTAAAATGATACATAACCGTATGATCTAAATTTTTTTCTACCATAGTAATTCAGTTATAGGGGAGTTTGAAATCGATGAAATAAAATGTTATTCAAATTGTTTATGATATTGTCTTAAGGATTCAGGTACTGGAATCAAATCAATATTTTGACCATAAACTTGTTCAAACAAACTAGATACAACGCCATAATTATGTTCATTATATGGACATTGAACCCAAGCAAATCTGTTAGGTTCTTCTCGAATATTACTTGCACAATATCTAATTTGATCTTGAAATGGAGAACCTGTTTGCAGTACAATATGGAATGAATCGGTCATCAAATCCAAAAATGCTTCTAAAGTCATATTAGGATCATCTTGTCTTGCAACTGAAACTGAAGAATCTAATATATCAAACCATTTTCTAGCTCTTTCCAAATCGTTAGTTCCATACAATGCTCTGAGAAAATCTCGATTTTTCTCAACAGACCTATTTCCTAATTTTATTTGATTACGTTGCATACCCGGTGATAGTTATAGGTCGTTTTTAAATCTTTCTATTTTATAACTCCTATAAAGTTACAAATTTTATTTCTAAACGCCAAAGCCACCTACATTCTGTACACTTCTGTGGAACTTTACTTTTGAGGGCGTCGGCACCTTACGGCGCTCCTATACGTACACCACGCAGGGCGTAATGACCGTCCACGCTACGATTACAGGCAAAGAAGTTGAAATTGCCGTCGAAATAATCCGGCTGCGAAGCCAGCTCCAGCTCCGAAGCCCGCCCAAGAAATGTCTTATCATTACTTCGTAACGTGCCTTCCACATAATCAGGTGTTAACACGAAAACATAGGTTTTTTTTCTAGCTTCTGCAAACAGTTCCATATTTAAGCCAAAGTTTTCTTCATCAGGACCATAAATTCGTTGAGCGGCTTTTCTCTGCTCAGAATTCAATTTTTTAACATTTCTAGGATCAATTACGAAGTAACTATATTGATCACTGTCTTTCACCAGTTTCAATCCGTTCAAATTAACTACAACACTGTCTGGATGGGCTACAGAATTCCGAGCTGACTCAGTATCAGGAAAATAGTTTCTTTGACCTACTAATTGTCTATATGCTTCTTCAATGTTCTGTAAAACCAAATTTTGTGGTTCTCGTGTAATTGCCCACACAACGTTTTCTTTTTGAACAGTGTATAATGCGCCATCAGCAGTTAATGCCCCATCAGCAGTATAAAAATCTTCATTTCCCAATGCATGATTTTCTCTTCGCTTAGTTGTAAGCTGGTCAACATGCTGAAATGTGCCTGGCGCTAATTGTTTGTACATCAATAAGTTTCCGGTTATTGTTTCTAATGTCATTGGAAGAGTTAAAACAAGTGGTTACTTATAAAACTTTTTATTACTTTGAAATAGTATTTATGGGGGAACCCGCCTCGACTGAAAAAAATAAAATAGGAACTCATTGAGTTCTTCGGACAGTGGGCCTGGTTTCTTTTTAATTTCTTCACTTCCCTAAACAGTCTTCACAAATTCCAGTGATATCAATTTGGAAGTGGCACATTTTTCCTCTGAGATTCTGCTTGAGGGAGTCGATGTTTTTGAGATGGAGATGGGATTTGGTGTTGCATTTTTCGCAGAGGAAGTGAGAGTGGTTTTTGGTGTTGGTGGAATAAATGGTTCTACGCTCGCATTGATAGGAGTGGATTTGATTTTGATGGACAAGTGTTTTGAGATAGCGATAGATGGTGGCAATTCCTAAATGGGGAAATTCTTTTTTGATCTTATGATGCAATTCTTCTGCGGTGAAAAATGAGGAAAATTGAGCTATTTCTGTTTCGAGAATGGCTTTTTGGGTGGTGAGCCGTGTTTGAGGGGTTTGGGGTTTCATAGGGGGATTTCTTATTGATAATGAGTATCAGTAAGATATATAAATGCTTTGGGTAATTATTCTGGTTATGAATTGGTCATTGTTGCTTATTGGAGTTGTTACATTTCTCTCTACGTTATTAGGGGGATTTGTGTTGTTGAAGTTTAGGCATAGTTTGCCCTACTTTTTTGCGTTTTCCGCGGGAAGTTTGATGGGGGTGGCGTTTTTTGATATATTGCCAGAGAGTTTGGAATTAGCAAATTCGGTGCAGTTGCCCATACGGATGCTTATGCTGGTAATTGTTGCGGCATTTTTTTTGTATATTATACTTGAGCGATTCTTTTTAACGCATCATCATGATGATGAGCATGGAAGTGAAGAGCATGGGCATATTTTAGGACCAATTGGTGCGGGGAGTTTAGTTGTCCATAGTTTTTTAGATGGAATTGCGATTGGCGCGGCATTTCATTTGAGTTCGTCGATGGGATTAATTGTGGCATTAGCGGTGATATTTCATGATTTTACGGATGGAATTAATACGGTGACGTTGATGTTGAAGAACAAACAGAAAGTGGGCAAGACGATTGGTTTTTTAGTGATGGATGCGATTGCTCCGGTGGTTGGGATATTGGTGACGTTTACGGTACATATTAGTTCAGTTGTGTTGAGTTTGATTTTGGCTTTTTTTGTGGGAGAATTTATTTATATTGGTGCGGCGAATTTGCTGCCAGAAACAAGGCATCATCCCATGGGGAAGATATTGTTATCGATGTTTATGGGAATTGTGTTGATTTTTTTATTGACATTGTTTATTGCGTAGTTTATACAGCACTTTTAATGTGAACTTAATACGTACTTTATACCGGCTAATATGAAACCCTCCCGCTCACTTGCTCCAATCAAGGTATAGTAATGGTGAATAATTTTCGAATGGGAGTTCACCATTACTAATACAAGAAAATGAGTAATGACTCATTTTCTGTACAGAAATGTGATAGCTTTCACATTTCTTGTAAGTAAATGTGTAGATTAATATTTGATTATTTCACACATTTACTATAAATTTGAATGGAGCACCGGGTGTTGTCTGACGAGACACCAGACTAGTTCGCTGGCCCTTTGGCGAGGGTTTCATATTAGCCTTTTATACCATAATCTTTTAAAAGGAGAGGGATTATTTCTGTTATTAGTGGGCCTGTAGTCTAGCCTGGATAGGACGGTGGGCTTCGGCTGAATAAGTTCAGAAGTCACCCGCAAACTCCGGTTCGAATGTTAGCGCCTGGGGCATAATGCTTTGAACGCTAGTGGGAATGTCCGGACAGGCTCGCTTTATTTTTATGAGGTTTTGAGAGAGAAAGAAGAAAGTGAGATTGAGTTTATGAAAACGGGCAGAAAACCAATATACATCTCAGTTGATGTGGAAGCGGCTGGACCTGTTCCGGGAAGATATAGTATGCTCTCGATTGGGGCGTGTGTGGTGGGTGATTCTGAGAAGAGATTTTATGAGGAGATTAAACCGATTTCTCATGATTATGAGGTTATTTCTATGAAAGTGGGTAGTTTGGGTCTTAACTGTCTTAAACCCTATGCGGGGCGGATGGAATATGATCCCTATGATGATTGTTTTGAACCGGCACTGGTTTTGCAGATTTTGGAGAAAGAGGGAGTAGAACCAAGACGCACAATGGAGCAGTTTTATAGATGGATTGAAAGTGTAAGTGTGAATCGAGATCCTTGGATGGTAACAGATATTCAACCATTTGATGGGATGTTTGTTGCGTGGTATTTTGGAACGTTTTGTGACCATGAGAATATTTTTGGGTACAAAGGAATTAATTTAGATATGCTCTACAAAGGATTGCAGGGGGATTTAAAAGTTGATCTCTCGGCTTTAGAAGTGAAAGATACACGAAATCCAGCTCATAATGCGTTGGAAGATGCGCTCTATCAATCTAGAGCAGCAGAATTGATTTTGAGAAGAGTACATGGGGAATTTTAGTTCTTTATTTGATTGATACCTGATTTGCGATATATATCACTCTATTCTTTCAAAACGGGTGTTTGGTAATTTAAATATGCCTTTGATGAAATCGTATAATTGAGGATTTTGCTGATAGGTTTGCAGGCCGATTTGTTCGATTTGTTCTTCGGAGGAGGCTTCATCGAATAATAAATCGTCTATGGCGTGGGCTAATTCGTGAAACAATGTGGTTTTATAATCTGCGAGATCGGTGATATGGGAAAGATAAATTGCAACTTTCTTCTCGCCGGGGTCATATGAGCCTCGCTGATGGTATGCTTTGAGTTGCTCGATATCAAGACTTCGGGGAAGATGGGAATATAATTTAACATGCACGCCTTCTTCATAGCAATAGATGATATCTTCAATGGATAACGTTTCTATCATGGGTGGAAGATATTTTAGAGGTTCTTAAGGGTTGTGACTTTTCTGGGGGTCATCTGGTGGTCAAGGAGAAGTAGAGGTGAGGCAATTGAGAGATGAGAATAAGATTATGTTAATAATATGAGTTATTACTTTTTAGGGATAAATTTATAAAGAAAAGTGGTTTTTGCGCAATTATGACTTACCAACCGGGCTATACGATAAATTGGGCTTATTTAGATTCTATTATTGGGCGATCTGATATCCCTCGTGTACAAAAACGAGAAAATGCGCAGCAGTTTGCGAGTTCATTGGATAGGTTATCTACGCAAGAAGTGGCGCAGGAATTATCGGCAAGAACAATTGAGCAGAATACGGTTATGATGGTTACGCCACGAGGAACGGCAACGGGATTGTTAGCAACAACTAATGGTTTTTTTGTTTCGGCGTATCATGCAATTGAGGGGCTGGAGAATAAATTTGCAGAAGATAGTGTGAGAAAAATAACTCGAAAGAATGTACAAGATTTTTTAGAGGGGGGAGTGGGTTATTTTATTATTGATCAAACAGGGAAATATTATAGCATTGATACGAGTTTTTTACTGGCGGATAGAAAACATGATGTAGCACTGTTTAAAGCAATTATACCCCGATGCTGTGAAGCGTTATCGTATAATTTATCAAATAGGGGAGTGGAGAGAGAAGAAGTACTTACGCTTTTAGGAATGAAACAGGGGTTATATAAAAATGAGGCGATTGTAAAAACGCAAAAACCACAGGCACTGGCGAGATGTGGTGCGTTATTTATTGAAGATGCGTTTAGAGCGCAAGGATATGTAGAAGAGGGGTTTAGCGGCGGACCGATTGTTGATCAAGCGGGTTCGTTGCATGGGTTGATTAGCGGACATATAGATACAAAAAATGATAAACGAGAGGTATTGGGAATTCCCAGTAGTTTTGTGACGTATCTGCTTGGCGCTGGTGCCATGTATTTTGAGAATAAAGCGAATGGCAAAAGACAGAGACCTAAGAGTGGAAATAACTCAAAACATTTATAATAAAATCTTCTTTTTATAGTCCCCATGGTCTTAGAAAAGTTAGGCGATTCGTTGAAGAATACATTGAGCAAGATTACGAACGCGATGTTTGTAGATGAAAAGCTCATAAATGAACTGGTGAAAGAGATTCAACGGGCGTTGCTGCAATCAGATACGAATGTACAGTTAGTGTTTTCGTTGAGCAATAAGATTAAAGAACGAGCGAAGGAGAATCCGCCGGCAGGGGTGACGAAGCGAGAGCAGATTGTGAAGATTTTATACGAGGAGCTGACGAATTTCTTAGGTAAAGAAGCACATGAAATCAAAATTGAGACGAAACCAACAAAGATTATGCTGGTTGGGTTGTTTGGTTCAGGTAAGACGACAACAGCGGGAAAGTTGGCGAAGTACTATCGCAAACGAGGATTGAGAGTTGCGGTGATACAAACGGATACGTGGCGACCGGCGGCGTATGATCAATTGGAGCAATTGGCAAAACAAGTAGGAGTGGATTTTTTTGGTATACGTGAGGAGAAGAAGCCATTGAGTATTTATAAAAAGTTTGAATCAAAGTTAGGAGAATATGAGGTTGTGATTGTGGATACGGCAGGAAGAGATGCGCTCTCTGAGGACTTGATTGCGGAACTCAATGAATTGAATGTGTATGTGAAAGCGAATGAGCGTTTATTGGTTATTTCAGGAGATATTGGGCAAGCAGCACAGATACAGGCGCAGGCGTTTCATGATACGTGTTCAGTTACAGGGGTGATTGTGACAAAGTTAGAAGGAACGGCGAAAGGAGGAGGAGCGTTGTCTGCGTGTTCTGTGACAAATGCGCCCATTATTTTTATTGGAGTGGGAGAGAAAATTGATGATTTAGAGTCGTTTAACCCGCAACGTTTTGTTGGCCGGTTGCTGGGTATGGGCGATTTGGAGTCGTTACTTGAGAAAGCGCGCGAGGTTGTCACAGAAGAGGATGCCAAAGAGATGAGTGAGAAGTTTTTGAAAGGTGATTTTAATTTGATTGATTTATATGAGCAAATGAAGACCATGAAGAAAATGGGTTCGTTTGGCAAATTGATGGAGATGATTCCGGGTATGGGGCAGTTAAAGTTGCCTAAAGATGCGCTGGAAGTGCAGGAAGGCAAATTGGAGAAGTGGAAGTATGCGATGGATTCGATGACTAGAGGGGAATTGGAAGATCCGGAGATTATTTCAGCGGAGAGAGTTGAGAGGATTGCGAGAGGTGCGGGGTTGAGTGTGAGTGAGGTGCGAGAATTGTTAAAGCAGTATCGACAGTCGAAGAAAATGATGAAAATGTTTAAGAGTGAGAAAGATGTGCAGGGGATGATGAAGAAGATGGGGGGGAAGCTGCCGAAGGGGATGATGTGATTAAATATAAACTTTTCTTTGCGTCAGACATTACTTATTTTAAATAGAAATTCTTAAAAAGAGATAGCGGAAAAAAATCATCCTGATGAAGTATCGTATTAAAAAGCATGTGGAAGGCAGAGATTTTGTGAGTGATACGCCGGGAAAAGCATTAGATGATTGTGTGCAGGCAGGGTTTCGCGCGTTATCTGTGCCGGAGATTATTGATTTACGCATTAATGCATCGGCTGATTCTCATTTGTGGACGCAGTGGTATACGACAGCAAGTATGCGGGCAGTGGGATATAGCAAACAAGGAAGAGCAGTAATTGTGTATGCACATGGAGATATTTATTTCAAGAGGGGGGCAGTCATCCGTGCAGCAATTGGAGCAGGATTGGAAAATGGGGCAGGAGTTATACCTCTTAATGAGTTTTATGCCATGCTTGAACGAGAAGATGGGAAGAGTGTTTTTGTGGTGGATTATGCGCGGGTGCATGAAACGTTTACAGGGGAGTTAACGATAGAAAAAGCGGTAGAGCATCCGTTATTAGTGCCGTTTTGCGGGGGAGAGGCGAGAGCGAGACGGTATCTGCAGAAATGTCGTGAGATGTATGGAAATTATGTTAAGATACTACATGATGATGATGTGATGGAGAGACCATTAGCGAGATTATTGTATTTAGGTAATAAAGGGGCATTAGATAGTCTTGCGAGTTTAGAGAGCGAAAATAATTGTTTAGGGATAGAGGAAACAAGAGGAGGACTACCGTTGCAGGAATTACTGGTGTTAGTACAACATTATGTACCAAAAGTGGCGCAAGGACAATTTTTACAAGAAGTGCAACGTTTTTATCCCTCGGGGTTGAATCCAGAAATGCCGCCGCCCTTGCCGCAGAGAGCGGAGTTGTCAAGGCCAGCGTTGAATCGAAATAGGTTGGCGTTAGAAGTTGAGAAGAAATGAATGAGTTATATTTTTTCTTTAATGGGCATTTCTTTCTTAAAGCCGCAGGTTTTGCAACTCCATACTTCAAATAAGCCATCGGCGAATTTGTGCTGGCCAATGTGGAGAGGTTTTTGGCATTCGGGGCAGGTTTGGAGCATGGAAGCTAAGAAGAGGATGAGGTATAAAAGGGTTTCTTTTTGGGTGGCTCTGTAGAAAATATCGAAAACACACAGAAACAAAGTTTCTGGCGCACAGAAGGCTTTGCCTTCCCGTGAGTCGCCTTGGCCGTAGGCTTCGTGCTGCAACTGATTGTAACATCGGGATGCAGCACCTACCAATTCTCATACGACTGGTGGTTCTCAGCCTACATTTTGGCCTAGGCGGCGACTTTTTCTACAGAGCATTGTCGGATTGAGGAGATCGAATGAAAGAATATCATAAATGTGAGAAAAAGATTATAAATAGAAATTCTTTTCAAGTAGATAAATGGTGTATCATTTTTTTTCGCAGTGGAAGAATGTGGAAACAGAATTGTCTTCCCTACGTCAAGAATTGATTGAGATGGAGGAATTTTTTAAGATTAGGGTAGAGATGCATGCGTTGATCTGGCAGGAGATACAGAAAAAAAGTATTGATTTTGCAAAATTATATGATACGGCAAGAGAATTGTTACTTTTTTATAAAGATGCACGGTATACGGCAGGATATCAGCTTTTGCTTCAAAAAATACAAAAAGTTAAGACGTCAGATATAACTCAAACAGAGATAAATCAGTTCTATGAATTAATTCATATTTTATCAGAAAAAATGGAACATGAGAAAAGATCATCTATAATACTGTTAGAAGAATTGTTGGCAGGGAAATTTTCCGATAAAAGTAGATTTTATGAGATTCAAGATCTGTTGAAAGTGGAAGAACAGTTTTTGCTTGTGGATGATGAAGCGTTAAACAAGCTGATTGAATCTTTTCTTATTAAAAAAAATCCAGGGGCGGGGGCGGTTGGGTATGTACGTCTTTTGGAGGCTATTTCAAGAGGGATTGTACGTTGTGAACAGGGAGTGTTATGGCGTGGACCGAAGCAAATTCAAGGAGTGAGGATAGTGGGAAATAAAATAATTCTCAAAGGAGATCATTATTCTTCTATACAACAGGCACGATGGATACAAGGAGATAAATTGTTGTACGCGTCAATGAGTGATCCGTTTAGTTATTTTGTGGAACGAGGAAGGTTGCAGGGTTTAACCTCTGTTGAAATTCAAAAAATGCTTGGTATCAAAAATGCGCAAGCGGTGGTGGGATTAGAGATTGAGATTTTTCCTGAACAAGTGTATCTAAAAGTGGGGGAGAAAATACCGACACATTTTGCGATTGCGGAGTTGAAAAGAGAACAAGTTCGACGGGTTATTACGTTGGCGCATCTTATTTAAGTATTTAATTTTAATTATTTAAGTGCAAGATTGCTAAGCACTTGACCAAGATGATATTGATCAATATTCTGGGGATGCTCGATACAGGTGTAGATGAAAACTTTCCTAAATTTGTCATCTGAGAACGAAGCGAGAAGATCACTGGCTTTATCTTCAATACTCTTGTTATCATCATTGAGAATGTCTGAGAGCAGATGTTCTTGTTTGGTGGATGGTTTCCAAGGGGTTTGGGCAATTTTAAGATTGAGATATAACGCGAGGACAGAGGCATGGGCGAGAGGCTCGGGATTACTAATATTTCCGTTTTCTTGCACATCATAGAGCGATATTTCTTTGCCTTGATGTGGGAGGGAGAGGAGGGAGTTAACTGTTTCTGTTGGAACATATTTATCGACAAAATAGTGATAGGCAGGCAAATAAATTTTCCACCGTGCTTCTTCAACTTCTAATAGCCGACCGTTATACAAATGGCCATCTACAACGCCTCGGCGTTTATGAGGATGAGTAGTAAATAAGGTATCATCAATTACTCCATCAATCACTTTAAGTCCCTGCCAGATACTCTCAACAGAATGTGCTATTCTACCAGGTATGCCTGGAACAGGAATTTGAAATTGTGGTGAATAGGAGAATGGACTGAAAGAGTTATAGGGTGCAGGGGCATAGGAGGATACGTCAAAGGCAAGTTTTTGAGGATTGTTTCTCTTTGCTAATCTTTCGCCTTCCACCCTAGGAAGAAATTGAATACTGACCATATACACTTCATTTCTTAGGCTATTTATAAACTTTTCCATATGTAATTACTTTTTAGTAACAAAGTGACAAAAGGTTTAAAAAGTACCCTCGCTTTTTGTGAAATTATGGTAGACCGCACTATTCATAATATTGACGATATCCTCTCTCGCATAAATACACATCCGGAATATTCCTCTCGTGTCCGTATCGAAATAGTACGCAGTATTCGTGATGAAGCCACTCGCCATTCTTATGCCATAGAAAAAGAGAATGGAAAAGAATATAACAGCGATCATATTTCTCCAAAAGCATATCAAGAACGCACACGTCAAGTAGTCGCTCAGCTTAACAATGCCAGTGATTATATTGGACGATATGGTCTCAATTTTAGCACATTAGCCGCACTAGGAAATCTGGTCGAACCAGAAGGCCATACCTATCGCGATTTTCGTAGAGTAGAAGTAGTAATTGGGACAGTACAACCCCCTGCCACCGAAAAAGTACCCTATCTCATGAAAAATCTGGCTAATTTTCTCGAGAATACAACTTTTCATCCCATTTTACGCGCCATTCAAACACATATAGAAATCACTCGAATTCATCCCTATGAAGATGGAAACGGCCGTGTCTCTCGTTTAGTGCAAAACTTCTGTTTGCAAGAAAAAAATTATCCTGCAACAATCATCACCCCCACGGAAAAAGAATTATATTTTACTCTATTAAGAAACACATTAAGAGATCGTATGGAGTCAAGTAGTTCATTAGAGAAGCCAAGTACGCATGAACAAGCATTTCAACAATATATTGTAACAAAAGTACTTGAATCAACCAAACATCTGGAACAAGAGCTCCTCAAAAGAAGAATGTATCAGGTGACTTTAGAGGGCACAAAGTTAGAGCAAGGATTAATTATTCAGATTGCCAAACAATTAAAAGGATTTGGTAAAAGCACACCCTGTGAACATTTCGAAGTAAGAATAAAGAAAAACCAAGAAAAAGAAGGTATTTTAGATGTTATGGGAGATATTAGTCAAGAAAATTTATTAAATCTCATCCACAACGGATTAAAGAAAAAGTATAAAATAGATGTGACCGTTGATGTAAAGGATAATTTATAATTTTTGCATAGATCAGTTTGACTAAAACTATTAAGAAATCAAAATCATAACTCTTCTAAAATAAAAAATCCCAATCGCAGCAGAGCTGCGGGGTATTCAATTATAGTGAAATTCGCAAGAAATCGAATAAAATGTTGCGAATTTCAGATATAGAAATTGCCTAGAATGTTCGATTTTTGTGGCAATTTACTATAGTTGGGATTTTTTAATCTTAACTGGGTAATTAGATATCGTAGCAGAGCTACGGGGTATTAGACCCAGTTAAGAAATAATTTACAATTCAATAATTTTGCCACTCTTACCAACGTTCATGACTCGGGTTGTGCCAATGGTTTCTTCGATGCCATGGGTTTCGTGGATGTGACCGCAGATGTGAATGTCTGGCTTGAATTGTTCGATGGCTTTTCTCACACCTTTGTTGCCAGGAAATAAGCCTAAGCCGAGAATGCTGTTATTGGGCTGTACGTGGGTGACCATGATTTTCTTTTTGACATCACCCAAAGAAGTATGAGCTTGTTTTAGGGTGTTGAAGAGGTCTTCGTCAGAGATTTGATGCAAGCCTACATCAGCGTAGCCGCAGCCAAAGATGCCTACATCACCTTTCTTTATGATGTAGCCATGCAAATTTTTTGCGCCATAGCGATCAACGAGAAAGTTTATTTCAGCGAGACCTTCGTGATTGCCGGGCAGAAGAGCTACGTCTAAACCTTTTTCTTTAAATGGACCGACGAGACCGTCTAATGAGCCGTCATGATCTCCTAAATCACCGGCTAAGATGACTAAGTCAACTTTTTCTTTGTCTGCTTTTTCGGCCATACGTTTGATGAGAGAGCGGTCGCCATGGATGTCAGAGAGGGCAAGGATTTTCATAGGGGTTTTAGAGTATTTGCTATTTATAAATCTTTCGTTTTTATTATTCTTAAGTGGTTAAATTATAGAAAAGTTTAAAACTGAGCAGGAGCTTTTCAACTACAATGGTATTAACAAGACGAGATTTGTTGACTAAAGGATTAACAGGATTAGGTGTACTATTGACAAATTGCAGTGGTTTACAGGTACGCGAAGAGCGGCCATTACAACCAAAAATTGAGCGATTAAGCACAAATGTTCTGGATATTGAGACGTATGGCTATGATGTGGCATTAGAACCTTATTTGAAGCCAAATAAAATAAGCGTGGTAGAAGTGGGTGCGTATTGGTGTTCGCCCTGCCGAGTTATCCAGTGGAGTATAAAACAAGAAGGGGCAAAATTCACAGATCTTGATTTTATCCTGATGGATGTATCGTATCCGGTGCAAGAAGCAGGGCAGCGAGAATGTATATATTCTCCAGCGTATGAACGATATGTGATTCATAATTTGCCGAAAAATATTGAACCGTCGTTTCCAATATTTTTGGTTTATCAAAATAAAACTCTTAGAGGAATGTTTGATTATTCTAAATGGACGACACATGAGAAAAACATGGAATATGTGGTGCGCAGTGCAAGAGAAATGGCTATGCCGCCTTTGGAACAAAAAAAGAGGTTAAGATTTCGGAGAATGAATTAATATGATGCTTGGCTTTGGCTGTTATTTGCAGCAAAAATTGAACCACAAATTGAATCACGATTATAAATTGGAGCTGACACAATTGCTTGAACTCCAGTTGACACTGCGCCATCCAGCATATCCAGGGGTTGTTCGAGGATTGAATGCCAAAAGATAAAGTGGCACTTTCTGCTTCTTTAAAAGCGATTTGAGCAGTTTTTGAAGAAGATTTATAAAGATTGGAAAGTTCATTTAAGAAATGTTCCCCTGGTTTGGCTTTAGTGTTGGGTTGATTATTCAGATTATTTTTTGGTATAGCATTTACCGAACTTTGAAGAAAAAGGATTGACTTTTCATTTTCTTGGAGAAAGTCTTTACTCTCTTGCAGCTTCTTATTCACAAAATCTATCTTTAAAAGAGGATTAGCACCCGTTTCAATGTTTCTTTGATACTCACTTTGTTCTTGAGCGCTTTTAAATCGACCACGGGAAAAGATGTCAATGAATTACAGCAAAGGCAGCAATCCCAAGAGAATGCTTTCAACCAAGGAACATATACCCAAGCAAAACAAAGTCAATTCGATATATTGAAAAGTAATTATTCATCCCATCCTAAATGGACTTTTTCCAAATATAGGGATGGAGTAGCCTCTTTTCAGTGCGTCATGGAGTGATATCTGATGGTAATAGATATTCTGATTATCTGTGGGATGTTGTAATAGTTCCATGAGAGAACCAATATAATTCGTATTCAGGTAAAATAGCATCGCATCTTCAAAACCAGGCAACGGAAAAGGAATAACTCTCTCTGTCTGAATAGATTTAATCGTTGTTCCTTCTAGTTCTGCTTCGAGAAGGATGTGCAGATCGATGGTTTTTGGTTTTTGTGTCATGAAATATTATTTTAAATTGAACATTTTGATCATTAACGTAACTTACTACAAATTAAATCACCATTATCGAATCATTCCAAATTCATTAAATATTGAGGCAATGGCAAATTCACGGCAACCATTTATCAAAATTTCCGCCCACATTTTTGCTGTTTTTGTTGTGCCCTGTTGAGATTGAATAGATCCGTTGTAACGTTGAACATAGGAATCAACCATTTTATCAAGAGGGTCAAAAGGATTTTCCGGACAAATATTCGTATCTCCAAAGCAAATTTGGGCAATTCGTCTTGTTCGAGGATAGGGTTCTGTAAAACGAGACTGTGTTTTATAGAAATTAAAATATTGTCCAGAGTAATCTAGACCTATTAAGACATAAAATTCATCACTATCATAACGATCTTTTTCAGAGAGCAGATTCATTTCATATAATTCAACGCGATATTTCATAGTAATCAGTCGGAGGGTTATCATCTATTATTAAACTTTTGTTATAATTATTCATAAGATAGCAAAAATATTTATAAATAGTTAGGTATTATACTAATTTATGCTTAAGTTAGATTTATTTGATAAAATACTGCTCACAGAATTAGATAAGAGTTCGGCAGCAGATTTAGGCAAATTGGCAAAGAGGATTAAACGCTCCAAACAATTTGTGCTCTATCGCATGAAGAAGCTAGAAGAAGCTGGTGTGATTACAGGCTACACGGCAATTGTGGATATGTCGCGCTTAGGCTATTTTACATTTCGGGTGTATTTTGATTTACAAAATATTACGGAAGCACAGAAAAAAGAGATGATTGGGTTTTTGAAAACACTGCAGAGTGTGTGGACGATTACGACAATGCATGAGAAGTGGGATTTGGCAGTATTTTTAGGAGTGAAATCGGTGCAAGAATTTCACACTATACGCGAGGCGATATTTCTGAGATATAAAGAGAAGATAAAACAATATAATATATCGGTGTATGCGCCGATTTATAATTTTAATCGGCAATTCTTATTGAATGCACCAGAGATTACGGAGGTGAGAGTGTATGGGGAAGGGCTAGGTGAGGCGATTTCGGAATTTGATGTGAAATTGCTGCACGTGTATGCATCAAATGTGCGTGCGTCGTCATTGGAGATAAGTCGAATATTAGGAGTGAGTGCGGATACGGTTAGAAGTCATATTAAAAAATTAGAGGAACAGAACATAATTGTAGGATATAAGTTGGGTTTAAATGTTGAACTGTTGGGGTATGAATCGTATCGAGTGGATGTGGCACTAAAATCGATGGAGCGATATAGAGAGTTGTTTACCTATTGTAAGAATCATAAGAATATTTATCAGATAAATAAGACAATTGGCGGGGCGGATTTTGAGTTTGAAGCAGTAGTACGAGATAAAGCACACTTGATGATGATTCTGGATGAACTGAAACAGAAATTTTGTGAGATGATTGTAGATACGGAATACTTTGGCTTTTCTACATTCCATCTATTGAATTATATTCCGGATTGAGAGTGCTTATCATCCGCATACGCTAGTTCATTTTGATAATCGAAAGCCACGCGCAGATGTTCAAGCAACCCTTTAAAACCAAGAATCACAGGAATTTGATCTGTTTCTGCGAGAAAAGCTATGGCGTTCAACTCTTTTGTTTGGGATGCTTCATCATCGATGAGTATTAAAGAAACTTGGGCAAGTTCACCTATCAAAGAACATTCTTCTTTTTTTGAAAGTCCAAATATCTTGTGTTTTCCTTGTTTTGTGTAAGCAATCTCTTTCCAAATAGAAAGGGGAATAACAGAAGTATGAGCTCCAGTGTCAATAATCGCAGAGAACGGTTGCGTCCAACCATCTTTCATTTTGAATTGAATACCACTCTTTAAACGGATAATTTTATGCTCAGAAATGTCTGAATCGGTAAATGTCTCAAAAAATAGTTTAACGCTGGCCATAAATGTGCTCTCCACAATCAATAAACAGCACAGGAATTTGATCTTTTCCAGTTTTACGTTGAGCGTCAGATTTTACTTTTGCGAGATTTATACCTGAAGCAATAATCTTTTTATCCATTATGGCAACCCACTGATCTTTGTACTGTGTTAAGAACTTGCTATGATGCTGTTCACCCCATCGCAGGTCTTGCCAAAATTCGCTCGTTGTCATAATACCTCTTTTTACATTAGAAATGTGCTCTTGTTCTTAAATTTTCCTGTCAAATATTTTTTTTATGTACTATAGAGGGTTTTGATTAACCCTATAATACTTGTCAGAACCCTCTAAGAAGGATACCAACGGACAGAAATAATAATATCAATAGTTCTGTCCGTTGTATCTACAAAAGACCTAACTATTATTATAAGAAATTAGGTCTTTTGGTAGACTTTGAATATCGATGAGTATAGGGGTTATTCAAAGTCTTTTATAATAGACTAAGCAATTTCTTATACACATCATGTCCATAGTACGCAAAGTTCTCAAAATATCCTGTAAACCATTGATTTAAAGAGATGCCTGCTTGCGCTGATGCTTGGAGATCAGCGAGCGTTTCAATACCTCCCGTACGTATGACATGAAATTCTTGAGGGGGATATCCCGCGTTACGGTATTCTACTGCGCGAGATGCTAATTCCAAAGAGGATTCGTTGAGTGGTCTGCCACTGACACCTCCCCCAAATGTTGAGGTGAAATAATCATAGATTTTCTGTTCCGGTGGCACGATTTTTTCTCGATGAAGAGCATACTGAGTAGATGTGTTGCCAAAATTAACACCATCATAGCCTAACGAAAATAAGAGATCTAATAAAAAAGGCAATTGCTCTTTTTGTGTATCATTGGAAAATTTCACAATTACGGGCAATCTTCGAGAACGCTGCTCTAAAAAATGTTCTTTAATATACTGCAAGCGTTGCGCCAAATTAGAATCTTGCGGCTTTCCCTGTTCTGTATTCGGACAGCTTTCATTTATTTCTAAGAAGTCAACGCCGGCATTTTGGTATAAGCACATACTGCTCACCAGATAGTTCATTTTCTCTTGGCTTTCATAATCAGGGGACCCCATCACGCTCCAGCCAATAGGGCAATCAAGCATTTTCCCCAGAGTTTGAGCATGAAGAAAGTTTTTGGTATCTCCGTTGTTGGGCAAGCCTAGCCAATTGGATGCCGCATGAGATTTTCTGTAGGCAACAAATGGAAGCGAAATGTTTTCTTTCTCGTTGCCTTTTCTGGCGTTCCACGTTCCTGTACCACCAAGATACGCTCCTGCACCTTGCATGGCAATCATATCATAACATTCTCCATTTTTGAACATGCCTGCGGCATTCATAATTGACGAACGAAAGCGAATACCCCAAAGGGTTCTGGCGAGATGTTCGGGTGGTTGATATGCTTTAGTTGGAATTTCTTCTGTGAGTTTTTTGAGAAAATCAAGACGACTTTGAGAATAGTTTGAAATGACCATTTTTGCTGGTAAATGGGCAATGAATGGAGCTAGAACGTGTTCCCATTGAGCAAGAGTTTTAATATTCATACGTTACCACTTTAATTCTTCTGCAATTTTATGATACGGATCAAACGGATAATCTTGCCGATGATCTTTGAGAGGACGATTTTTTCTGCTTATATCAATGCCATAACGGGATTGAATATTAGTAAAAGTTAATTGCTCTATTTGATTATCCGTAAAATTGTGTTGTCGTAAAAATTCTTCAAACAATGGCCACCATGCCAAACCTGGAATGCCGGACATATACGGATTATCCGCTTTCTCTTTCAGATTATGAGGTGCATGATCTGTTTCTATCCAATCTATTTTTCCATCACGAAGATCATTGAGAATTTGTGAACGAGATTCTGGTGATCTTAATGGAGGGTTCATTTTCCAGAGTAGCCCTTGCTCATTGTTCATCTGCTGCCAATCATAGATAAAATGATGCGGACAAATGGCGGAAGAAATATTTATTCCTTCTTGTTTTGCCTGATAAACAAGTTTAACTGCCTTTGGAGAAGAAATATGCGCTATATGTAATTTCCCTCTAAATCCTGTTTCTTTCACCAGATGAAGTTGATCTTCTAATGATGCCACTTCTGCCGCTTCTGGACGTGCATAGCAATGGGTTATCGCTTGCAGAGGGTCGAATGGTGAATGATTCATTTCAGACTCTTTTTCACAATGAACTGCAAGAATACCCTCATATCCTTCTTGAGCAAGTGTAGTATAAACAATCTTCTGATCATGTTCAGAAATAACGCCTAAATTACCTACAGAATGACCGGCATACAATTTAATCCCAATCACGTGTGGGAAAAAATCTCGATAGGTTTTAACTGCCTGTTTAAGCTGCTCTGGATTTTTAGTTGCACCAAGATATAATCCATAAAATACTTCTGGCACATTCGCTTCTTTCGCTTTGTGCAAACGAACTTCAACCATCTCACGTGCCATAATTGGTGGATCAGTATTAGGCATGTCAAATACTGCATCTACGCCAGAATCACGAGCAACTTCTAGTCCATGTCGAATTGTTTCTTTATGAGCTTGATTAAAATCACGCAAATGGACGTGGGTGTCGATGAACATAAGGGACGTTAAAGAATAAGCTTTAAAAGAATTGTTGTGGTGGAGAATTAAGAAAGGAAATGAATTAGAATTATCGTCCTTTCAATTTTAAATCCAACACTAAATCTTCTAATTTGCGCAGTTCATATTTGACGGCGTCAACTTTTCGGCGGATTTCGTTGTCACGAAAGTCGAATTTGAGCAATTCACCATACAAATAATCCACTTGGTCTTTTATTTTAATGACTTTTTCGACTTCGCCTTTACCGGCAAGAAAGACGGCACGACGATTTAATTCACCTGGAAGATCACATAAACCGAGCAAGAAATGTTCCGCAATGACTTTGAGTTCGGGAATTTTGCCGGTTTTGACAAATTCGTAATAGAGAATGGCTTCGACGTATTCTTGGATGGCAATTTTGTAGCTGCCTTCATAGGCCATCTTGGCATCATGCGTTGCAATTTTTTCTAATTCTTTACGTTCTTGTTCGATTTCTTTGATTAATTTTGAGGCGTTATCTAATTCATCACGATGAACGGCATAGATGATGAGTTTACTAAGTTTGAGTACGTCACGACTTTTTTTGATTAAGCGTTCACGTTCGGAGTCGTAGTCGTGTAATTCTTTTTGTAATTTTTGGAAGTTGATCATATTATTAGAATATAGACGTTGATTTATAATGGTTTCTGTTGTGTTTTTGGATGAGAGATTAATTTATTAATAAGAGCAGTTAGGATAGAGATATGGTTTATGATCAAGAACGATTTAATGATTTTATTCTAGAGCAGAAAGTAATAGGATTTTTCAAAGAACCAATTACGTTGAAGTCGGGCAAACAATCTCATTGGTATGTGAATTGGCGCAGCGTTACAGAAGATGTGCGAGCAACGGAAATATTAGCACATTATATTTTAGAGTTTGTGTCAGAGATTGGATTGATGCCTGATTGTTTTTATGGTGTGCCTGAAGGAGCAACAAAAGTTGCGTTGTTGACACAATATTTATGGGCAAAGGATTATTCTAATGTTTATGGTGTAGGAACACATTGTTTGCCTATGGGACGAGGCAAGCCAAAAGAGCATGGTGAGGCAAAAGATCGTTATTTCTTAGGAGAGCCGCAAGGAAAAATTATTGTGCTTGAAGATGTGACAACAACAGGGGATTCACTATTAAAAACGATTGATCAACTGGATGTGATGAATAAATCAGTTTTATGCGCAATTGGGCTTACAAATCGCAATGAAGTGTTTGAAGATGGCAGAACGGTGGAAAAAATATTTCAAGGCAGAGAAGTTACGTATTTTGCGATGAGTAATGCGCAGGATTTGTTACCTAGGGCATATCAAATACAAAAACCCGGAGAAGAAATTTGGGGACTTGTGATGCAAGAGTTTAGGTATGGTGTGGGAAAACAACCCAGGCTGGTCTAAATAAGCAATTTATAGATCACTCAGAATAGTTCTCTATAAACAATAGAATGACCCATACTATAAAAAGTCAATTCTACAAACAAAACATTTATATAACCACGGAATTCCTATCGTCTATAGAAGGATTTGAATATTGAGGAATAGACGAGTTATTCAAAGTCCTTTATTGAAAAGTTTGAATAACTTATTTGATTAGGGGGATATTACTATGGAAGATACCGGAACTGGCGCACGACCGCTTGATACATTAAACGCAGCACGAAATAAAACCGTTATGCTCGACTTAAAAAACGGCTATCGCTACGTAGGCAAATTAAAAGCATTTGATATCCATATTAATATTGTTCTGCACGAGGCGGAAGAACATTACAATGGCGAAGTTAAACGTAAGTTAGGCACGGTCTTTGTTCGAGGAGATACGATTACGATTATTACACCAGCATAAGAGTGAGATACTATGACAAAAGGAACATACAGCCAAGGACGACGAACAGGAAAGAAGACGCACATTATGTGTAGACGGTGCGGGTTGCATACATATCATATTCATAAGAAACGCTGTTCATCGTGTGGATTTGGTGCAAGTGCGACGATGCGCAAGTATAATTGGAACAAGAAGGTAAGTAAACAGTAGTTTTTCTGTTTGGTTGATATATTTTATTTTTTTTATCACATTTTTATTAAAGAAATTTATTCAAACTCATCTAAGAAGAACTCTGAATTTGATAAAATGACGGATTATTCAAAGTTCTCTATAATTGATGCAGTTTACTATAACTGAGCATAGATTAATCGGTGATCAGAATTTCCTTCTATAGCGCCACAAGCAAGAGGGGTGAGACCACGCAGGAGAATGTGATCGACATCTTTGTTATAAAACCATTTGAGGATGGGGGTTGTGCTACAACTAGGAATTTCTTTTGTGGCAAGATCAAATTGAGGAAAGTGATAGTGTATATCAGAATAGGTTTTATTGAAATCGCCAAGCAGAAGTACTTTACCTTCTAATTTTTTCACGTATTGCTCTAAGAAGCTCATCTGTTTTGAGTAGCAGTCTTTGGAGGGTAAACCAAAATGGGCAAGAAGCACGTGGTAACTAGGATAGGATACATGAACAAAACCGCCACCACCTCCTAGAGTATTTTCTACAGGCCAAGAGGTGGTTTGTTGTTTACCAGGAATTTTTGATGCAAGCATTACTTGTACAAAGAGGTGTCCATACTTTGTTTTATGGCCCTGGCCCAGGTAATAAAAATTATATCCGATGTTCTTGAGTTTCTCTTGCATTATATTTTCTTGTCCTTCTAATACTTCAACAAGCCCTATAATATCTGCTTTTGATTTAAGAACGGTATCGATTGTGTTGGAAAAATTGGTTCTACGCCAGATTTGCTGCGGATTAGCTTGGTAATGAATTGCCCAATGTCCGGTGAGAGTTGCCCAAATACTTTTTCCATTTAACCCAAACATCTGGTTATACAGAGCTATTTTCATGAATGTTACAGAATAAACTGGGAAGAAATTGATTATGCTTTTTTCTTCTGCAGATTTTCAGCCACCAGTTCGTTGCAACGACGTTTTAAGTCGTGATATTTGACCTGATTGCAAGTTTCGCTACTATTGGTTGCTTGAGCTACTTTGAGGATGCAGGCGTCTTGGTTGAGTGTGTCTTGAAGGTCTTTACAGCCATTAAGATTGGAGGTGGTGGTTGATACTTTGTATATACAGCCTTCACGCTCTACACCGCTGATAAATTTACAAATCAATTCGTTGCCGGTGGCCGTTGCGATTTTGTTATAACATTGAGTTTTTTGTTCAGAGTTGGTTATGAGAGCACAATAGACATCGCGATGGTTATTTAAAGCTAAGTTAAAGTGACAATTATCTTGCCAATAGGTGTTGCTAATATCTTTACACAGAGCGTGATCATTTTTTGATTCAGCCATACTTTCTTGACAACTGCCTTTGGCTTGATCTGTGGTAACTAAGTTGCATACTTTAATGTCTTGCTTTTGTTTTGCGAGTTCTACAACACAGCTGTCACGGATTTGCGTGTTATTTATTTTACTGCATACCAAGTTATCATAATAACAATTGTCTTTGGCGATACTACTGTTTTGTGTACAGATGTCTGGCCCGGTGAATGTATTTGAGCTGTTTAGAGTACAGGCGCTGATAAAGAGCATCATGAATAA
>JAHFQW010000006.1:29106-30466 GCA_023259115.1 archaeon | reverse complement strand
CATGAATAATGCTAAAATGAGGTATAATTTCATGATTTTTATTCAGAGGGAGGGGTTTTTAAGTTTTATGGAGTTGGATTAGATAGGTTGGGAGATTTGAGCTTCTGTAGGGAAAGATATATAAAAGAGGGTTTTAAAAGACAAAAGTACGTTGCGGACGTGCCAGTATCGGAAAATGCGTTTTCCGGAACTGTCAAGTCCTCACTGTGGTTGCGGACGTGCCAGAGTGGCCAAATGGGATAGGCTTAGGTTACGTTAACCGTGTGATGTTAAGAGATTCATACGATGATTAAAAGACACCTATTGGGTCAGTCCCTTCGCAGGTTCGAAAGACAAACAGAGATGTTTGGAACGAAAGTCCTGCCGTCCGCATCATTTTTTAATTAGGTATTACAAGAAAAATAAAAATAATACCAGATATAGGAGAGGCACGATAATCAACATGCTGAATTCTGTTTTGCGATGGATTTTTTCAATTAATTCATGATGTTTACGTTCTTGTAATTCTAATAGGGTGATGTTGATGATGAAGCTGAGCAGGAGGACAAAATAGGTTAGGACCATGAATTGGTCAGCAAAGGTGAGATAGCCGACAGGAGGTATTTGATTGCTAATGGAGACGTGAAACATGACGGCGGCAACTAAACTTGAACCGGTCATGGTGAGGCGTGTTGCGACTTTATCTGGATCGATAATAAAGCTGCCTAAGACTATGAGCATGATGAAGATGACGGGGAGAAAAGTTTTGAGAAATGAATTGAGCACAATACGAGAGAGATCAATAGTGAAGACATACTGGGAGTACGTTTCATCATAGACGGGATAATAATGATCTTTGACTTCGGCGCGCCAGCCATCAATATTCCAGCCGGTGAAGACGATACTTTTGTCTATGCCGCTTTCTTTTTGCAGAGGAACATATTGTAATTCACGGGAGGTTTTTTCTTTGTCTTCAAGGGTGATTTGGACTTCTTGAGAGTCGAAGGGGAATTTTTTGAGATCAACGGGGCTGTTTAAATTGGCTTGGATACGATAGAATTTTTCGCGGGGGAGGTCTATTTCTTTGTCTATGGTTGCGGCGCGGCCATTCATGAATTCAAATTTTGGTTCGGAGCAGTTGTTTGGGCATTTTAAAGAGAGGTAGAAGTCGGCGGTGAAAGAACCTGTGGCAACATCAAATTTCCCCATGTTTAAGAGGTATAAGCCGACATTTACTTGCTGAGGCGATTCGGTTTGGGCCAGAGTGAGAACAGAAGAGATGAGAAGAAAGATTAGACACATTATACTGAGATAAAGATTTTCTTTGTTGAGCATGATTCTGTTTTTGTGAGGTTTATTTATTAATATTTCGTATGAAAGA
>JAHFQW010000006.1:0-29006 GCA_023259115.1 archaeon | reverse complement strand
CAGAGTGAGAACAGAAGAGATGAGAAGAAAGATTAGACACATTATACTGAGATAAAGATTTTCTTTGTTGAGCATGATTCTGTTTTTGTGAGGTTTATTTATTAATATTTCGTATGAAAGAGGTATTAAACTATACTCACTCGCATAAATAATTGAGCTATACTTGCTCGTTCGTAATAAGCAAAGAACAGATCTATAGATAATTGCTCAATTATTTGTGTTCTTTGCTATATTTGTAAGGATTCATGTTCTCTGGTAAAAAATTACCGAAGGTATGAAGAAGTCTTTGGTATTCTTCTTGGGTTATGGCTAAATCAAAAGTGTAGAATGAGGCGGGATCTCGTTCAATTAACCTACTTTTTACAAAATCAAGCATTATTCTTTTTTCTTGAGAGAAACTTGCAAAAAGATTGGGCGTTTGGTCATGCCATATCTTTTTGATGCACAGCTCAGAATAATTTATTTTTTCACCGTAGAGGACAATGAGGGGAGAATTGAAATAGAAAGAAGTGCGTAAGCCCAGGAGGATACTTGCGTCAAAACTGGGTGTACAATAAAATTCTTTATTTTTTAGAATAGAGGATTTTGCGCGATTGTAATAGAAATAGTTATCTCTTTTTTCTAAACAAGAGATGACATTTGTGAGAATTGTGCCGTGGTAGATGGTTTTATCCATATTTTTATTGATAGTTATTTTATAGAGGGTTTTGATTAACCCTATAACACTTGTCAAACCCCTCTAAGAAGGACTTTGAATGTTGATGAATATATGGGTTATTCAAAGTCCTCTATATTCTTACACACTCTGAAACTACACGCTCTTACATAATTTTGCTACTTTCTCTTTGCCAATGGAGAGGATAAATGAGGCTAATCTTGGGCCTTTTTCTTTGTTGATGAGAACGCGGTAGCTAAGAGTGAAGAAGTCTTTGATTTGGTAATTGAGGTTTTTACAGAGGATATATATCTCTTCATGTAATTCAATATCTGTCCACTCTCGCTCTAAGAGTTTTTGGGCGAGGGTGTGGAGGATGACTTTTTCGGGTTGGGCAAGAGTTATTTGGCAAGTTTCTTGCACGGTGAAGCGGAATTCGTCTGGTGCATATTTTTGCAGCCAGTTTTTGGCGCAGAGGGCGCGGGTGTGCAGCCTCTTTTTATCGTGTTCGTTCTTTAGTTCGGATTGGAAATAGTGAATGGTTTTTTCGATGTCTAGATTGTGAATTTGTAGTAGAGTTGTGAGATGGCGAAAACCGGGTTGATAGGGAATGGTCTGAGGGATTATGCCGATGTAGCTTAATTCGTAGGCGGTCTTTTGTTTACTGGTTTCTTTTTCATTTACGGTTTCAAGATTGAAGTAGATGCGTTCGCATTTGTCGAAGTCTTCATAGACTTTGATGACGTCGGCATCAAAACTAATGGAGAATTCTTTGTTTGGCCGAGTGCCGGCGAAGAGGTATCTGGCAATTTCGGGTTCATAGATTTCTAATACATCTTTTAATGTGATGACGTCGCCACTAGAACTGGACATTTTTCCTGCACCGCCTTTGACACTGATGAAGTCGTACATGACGTAGGTGGGAGCGTCAAAATTCCAGACGGCGTGGGATATCTTTTTTCCAGTATCATAACTGCCGCCAACGGTGGAGTGATCTTTCCCGCCGGGTTCAAAATCAACGGATTCAAAGTTCCAGCGCATGGGCCAGTCCACGCGCCATTTTAATTTGATGAGTGATTTTTTCCGAAAGTCAAATTGATCATGATGACCACATTCACAGGCGTAGTCAATGATGTAGCCGCCGAGCCATTTGAGATCTTTAATGGTGTCTTTGTGGCAGGATTCACAGAAGAGCGAGATAGGCAACCAATTTTGGTCAACTTCTTCTTCACGGTATTGGTTTAAGCAGGCTTTGATTTGATCGTTATGTTCGAGAGCGATTTTGATTTGGTCGTTGTAGAGACCAGAACGATATTTTTTGGCCTGATAGAGGAATTCGGGAGCGATGCCGACTTGGTGAATAGATTCTTCAACTTCAGCTTCATGATGACGAGCATAGCTCTCGTGGCAGCCAAATGTATCTGGGGTGTCAACGATAGGATAACGAAGGTAGGATTGAAGGATGTCTTGTTTGGGCATATTTTTGGGCACTTTACGAAACACATCGTACTCATCCCATGAATAGATGAAGCGAACTTTCTTGTTTCTCTTTTCTAATGCACGTTTGACGAGATCAACGGTGATGATTTCGCGAAAGTTACCTATATGAACTGTACCACTTGGAGTAATACCTGCGGCTAAAGTATAAGTTGGTTTGTCACCTTTTTCTTTTATGATACGCTGCGCTGCGACATCTGTCCAATGATAGAGTTCTTCTGTATTATTCTCTTTTTGTTTAAGATGAGAAGAAGAATCAACATATTTATTTTTTTCTTTGTTGAGTATACTTGATGATTTTTCCAAAGTAGATTGTGGTGAACTCTTTTGAGGAAGTTCATGAAATGGTTCCAAAGTGAGTTTAAGCGTTGAGAGATCAAAGCAGTTATAGGTTGAATCTAAGATACGGATCTCTCCTCCTCCGAGTACTGATTGTAATTCTTGCAGAGCGTTTTGCAGAAGAGCGGAGGGGAGAAGTGTTTCGCAGTAGAGCAAGCAGGTGGTGGTGTCGGGGGTTATTTTTGTTAAATCTGATTCTCGCCAATTCCAGCGGCGGCAGAGGATGTTGTTATTATTTGTGTAGACAATTTCTCCTACTTCGGGTGATCTGATTTCATCGGTGCCCAGAGCTTGGAATTGTTCTGTGCCATGTGCGAATGTAAGTTTAATATCCTCTTTGATTGTGGAGAGATCATCAGCACCAAGAGGAAGGAGGTATTTTAATGAAATATAATTATACGCGTTGACGAGGTTGTTGATGGAAGGAATGGTATTATTTTCAAGGACTCTTGTGAGCAGGGCTTCTACAGATGATTTATATTTTTTGGGTTTGGCGCCAAAAGAGGAGTAGGCTTCACGCCAGACGTTGATGTGTTCGAGAGTGTCGATGTCTTTAGGAGAATATTTTTGTTTGAGTTCGATTTGAATATTGGTTAAAAGTGCTTGAATGTGGGGATTTTGGTGTTGGTTATCTATTTTTTTGAAGAAGATGGTTCCTACTTGAAGAGAGGGGAATTTTTCAAATAGGGCTTGGTTGATGAGGAATCTAGGCATAGGCATTTGAGAATGAGGGAGTTATATAAAGATTTCGAGGGGAAAAAAGAGATTAGTTGGTGAGTTATACTATTTTTCGTACCCCACGAGCGGCGTCGCTGTCACTAAGATTGCCGCTGCCATAAATGTTTAAGCCATCACTACCACAGCTAAACCACGCCGCATAGCTATGAGTACATGTAGCGCTCTCCTGCTCGTTCCACGGGAACCATAATCTTGCTGGGCTGCCAAAGTATTTTCCTATCTCCACGAGAAGAGCAGGATCGGCAAGACCGGTTAATTGTTTCACATAGCGGGTGTGAGCAGTATCTGTAAGTGCATGCTCCAGAAGACTGCTTTGCAGAGCTGCTTTTTTGAAATGCGCTTGTTTTCTTTGTCGAGCAGTATTAACGGCAGTTGTCTGATCAAAATCTGCTGCCAAGGGACAATGAATTACATCTTCTGTAGCATAATTGATGAGAGTATTCTGGAAATAAATGCCCTCTCCAGTTCCTTTGTCTTTATACATATCTAATATTTTTTTTGCTTTAACGTTATTTCTGTTCTGACATAGAGCTGCTACAATATTACATGTTAAGGCAAAGCTTGGAAGAAATAAACCCTGCTGTTCACAATGGACGGCTCCATTGTAGGAAGTGAGATCAATCTGACATTGGGCATTGCGAAAAATATCTTTCTGTATGGCAAGTGTATCGTAGCGTTCAAATACATTACCACTTGCATCAACGCAGGAGATGTCTTTAAGTAAAAAACAATCATCAAATGATTTTAAATAGGGATTGGTCAGTGGATTCGCATCACTTTGTACATGTTTCCAGGGATCAATAGGCATAATAGTCACCTTTTTTCGAGAAAGATTTAAATAGATTCTGTGTATACTGTGTATTACATAAATTAAATAAAGGAGGAGTGCCAATGCCCACAATAACATTATCTATACCAGAAGAATTAAAAAAAGATATGGATGAATCACCAGATATTAACTGGTCAGAAGTTGCTCGTGAGGCAATACGAAAAAGAGTGATCCAACTAAAACTGTTTAAAGCCATCGTTTCTAAGTCAAAACTAACAGAAAAGGACGCATTAGAGTTGGGTGGAAAAATCAATAAATCCCTCCATGAACGCTTACGGCGAGAATACCCCGGGGCTTTCTGAATGGAATTAGTGGTTGATTAATTAGTGCCTTTGGTATATTTTGTTAGTGCCGCCCTATATAAATACGGCTTTTATCTGTTCGATAATTTACTGCCGTATCTATATTTTAATAAAGGGAAAAGGTAAAAAGAAATAGAGAGATGAAGAGCGATGATAAAAAAATCAGGGTTAGGTAAACAAGAAACATTGTTTGCCAGATATTCACCGTGACAGAAACATGGTCCCAGTTGAGCAGGCGGCTTTACAACCGATTTCATCTCTGTTTTATTTATTTCTGATGTGTAAAAGAGTTTCAAGAGAATAAATGAATTATTCAAACTCTCCTTTAAAAAAATATATTTAAATAGTCTAAAATATTTCTTATGAATCTAAGAGGAATGATATGATTATTACAAGCTGTGGGAATTCTGAGAGGATGGCGAAAAAGTTAGCGAAGCAGCTTCAGGCAACATATTCTCCCCTCACGATTGGAGCGTTTCCAGATGGGGATGCTTATTTGAAGTTTAATGCCAGTTTGAGGGGACAGAAGGTAGTGATTGTGCAATCGTTCTATCCGCATCCAGATATGTCATTATTTGATGTGGTGTTTGCGGCGGAGACGGCGAGGGATTTAGGCGCGAGAAAAGTGATTCTGGTTGCGCCGTATCTGGCTTATATGCGCCAAGATACACGATTTCATCCAGGTGAAGCGATTTCGTCACGTATTATGGCGAAGTTGTTGAATAATTCTATTGATAAAATTATAACAATTGATCCGCATTTGCATCGGTACAAATCATTGAAAGATATTTTTACGATTAATGCGGTTACATTAACCGCAAATGAAGTGTTGGTGGATTTTATTCGCAAGAAATTTGCAGGTAGTCATGCTGAGAATTATGTGATTATGGGACCAGATGGGGAGTCGTACCAATGGGCGGAGGAGATTGCCAAGAAAGCAGGTTTACCGGTGACGGTATTAGAAAAGCAACGTGTATCTTCTTGGGAAGTACATTCCAGAATGCTTCATCCTGTGCCAATTAAAGGAAAGAATGTGATTATTATTGATGATATTATTTCAACTGGAAGAACAATTGAGGAAGCGGCAAGACATGCAAAAAAGATGGGTGCGAGAAGTATTATCACGATTGGGGTGCATGGTATTTTTGTGGATGATGCGATGGAGAAGATGAAAAAAGCAGGAGTGACAACTGTCATTAGTACAAATACGATTGAAAAAGAGACGAGTAAGATTGATGTGACGCCGTTGATTGAGGATGTGTTACGAAAAGAAAAATGAGTAGAAATTAGGGGAAGAGAGAGAAAAGAAGAAGTGTGTGGTTGTGAGAAGTTATATCTTTTCTAATTCTTCTTTCTGTTTGGATCTTCTTTGGGTTTGGAGTTTAATTCGAGCATGAGCTGTAAATGCTGTGTATTGGTGCGAAGTTGATCAAGCATTTTGGCAATTGAGCGATTGGCGGGTTTGAGCAGAGAGGGTTGTGTACTGGTTGTGTCGATGTGAAAGTGATTGAGAGAGGCGTGAAAGAGAAGAACTAAATCAGCTCCCCATTTACAGGGTTCATGATATTTTAGTTCATAGCGTTGAAGATAATTAGGAACTTCTGGAAGAATGGTGTGGAGAACTTTAAGGGTATACGCACTAAATCCGGGTGAGTTGTGAAGTAATTTTTTTCCTTTACCCAAAATAATCTCTCCTTGGAGTGCACCCTGAAACGTGTTAAATTCGAGATCGAATTCTTGTTGATGCAGCGAATGATACTGAATTTGACATAATGCCACATCATTGCCGGCGTTGATTTTTTCAATGAGAGTAGGAATAAAAGAAGGATCATGTTCACCATCGGCATCAAGACGGATGATGATGTCTGATTCGTTGAGATGATTTTTTTCCAGGAGGAAGTTATAGGTTTGAAAAAGGGATTGATCTAAGCCGATATTTTTTGTATGGGAGTGGATATTAAGCCAGGGATAGGTTTGTTGTAGTTGGAGGAGTATCTCTTTAATGTTGGGAGAATTACCATCATCGATGAGAAAGAATTGGGAAAAATGGTGTTTTTGTTGATGGATATTTTTGAGAAATTGTTTTAAATCTAAGAGTAGCTGTTGAGTTTGCTCTGCGGAGAAATGAGGAGAGATGTAGAATGGTGAAAAAACGATGATCTGCTGATTTTTGAACATACTCCTGAAAAAAGAGTACTTATTTTAAAAGTATAGGTAAGAAGTGCGTATTTTGTAGGGGATGTAAATGGATTTTATAGGGCATGTTAAAGAACCTCTCTTTACTGCTGCTGATAAAATTATGCCGCTAGTTGTTCTAACCTTTTTTCAAACCCTTCAATCTGCTGTAAAATGATCTCAGTTGCGGCAATCCACTTGAGAAGATCATCTACCCCTGCTTTAGCCTGCGTGGCAATAGCACCAAGATGGCTTCGAATGTTTTCTGTATGTTGTCCTTTAATTTTTAACAATAATTCTTGATCGGTTTGAATGGTTGTTAGTTGTTTTTTAAGTTCTCCGTCGAAGATAGAAGCGGCTCGAATTAATTTACTTTGAGCTACTTTTAATTGAGTGAGTAATCTTTTCTCTTCATCTTGTAATGTTTGAGGAAGAATTGGACCTAATTCTTGTAGTTCATTAATGATAATTTTTTCAGAATGATCTGCCTTGCGTTCGGCTCTTTCTACCCAGCGTAAAATACGAAAGCCTTTTCGCGCATCAGCTATCGCTTTATCGGTTGATTCATTATCAATTTTGAGAAGTTGTTGTTGTAAATCTTTGGCGTAGGCATATTCTGCTGCGACTTGGCCTATGGCTTGTTCTACATCTTTTTTTAATTGGTCAAGTTTTTTTACCATTTATTCACCCCTATGAAACGTTAGCATTTGTTTTACTATATAAATATTGTTAGTCACTAGAGAGGTAAATATTTAATAATAATAATCTTATTGTTAATTTTCTTTGAAATATTTGTAGATGGGCTGTTGTTCAGATATGACTTCTTTGTTGGCGTATCTTGCGAGTACGTAGAGTAAGTCAGAGAGACGATTGAGATATTTTAATAATTCGGGATTGATGCTGATGGCTTGGGTTAATGAAACTATCTCTCGTTCGGCTCTTCGGGCAACGGTGCGAGAGAAATGCAGCCAGGAACTCAGAGCGCTTCCGCCGGGGAGCAGAAAACTTTTTTGTTCCATTAAGCAAGAAGAGATTTCATCAATGTTTTTTTCCAAATCAATGATATGTTGAGCGGTGATGGTTGGGACTTTGAATGTAAGAGGCATTTCACGGGAACTGAGCATGGTGAGTTCAGCGCCAACGGTGAAGAGGTCATGCTGAATGCGTTCGATGATGTGATGAATTTCTTTTTGAATGGGATCTGTTAGAGTTTGAGGGGAAGCATGGGCCATGACGAGACCCAGAAGAGAATTAAGTTCATCTACATGGCCAACGGCTTCTATTCTGGGATCATTTTTTTTGATGATTTCGCCAGTGTAAAAGCTCGTTGTGCCGGCATCTCCTTTTTTGGTGTAGATTTTAGTCATGGGAATTATTTTTACATGCCGTCTCCAATATTGATGACTTGATCTTCGTAACTGCCATCACGGTAGATGGTGATGCCTTTACATTTTGATTTCCAGGCAAGGAGGTATGATTCTTCAACGTCTTTGATGGCAGCAGTATTAGGGAAGTTGATGGTTTTGGAGATGGAGTTATCAACATATTTTTGTAAGGTGGCTTGCATTTTGATGTGCCATTGTGGTGAAATGTCTTGGGAGGTTACAAATATGTCACGTACGTCTTTAGGTATTTCTTTGAAATCTTGAATACTGCCGATTCGAGCTATTTTGTGAATTAATTCGGGGTTGTAAAAGCCGCGTTCTTTGGCGATAGATTCAAATGCTTTATTTAAATGGATGATTTCATTGGTGCCCAGAACGGTTTTAATAAAAGATATGGCAAAGAGAGGTTCGCAGCCGCTTGAGGCGTCGGCAAGAATACTAATTGTGCCGGTAGGAGCTATGGAAAGACAGGTGGTGTTGCGCATTTTTCGTTGAGCTTTTTCATGCTCAGAACCAGTGTAGGCGGGAAAGACGCCGCGGTTTTGAGCGAGTTCGGAGGATGTGTCGTAGGCAGTTTGTTTGATAAAGGAGATGAGTTTTTCGGCGAAGGCTAAACCGGCGTCAGAGTCGTATTTGATTTTGAGGGAGATTAATATATCGGCGAGACCCATGATGCCTAAACCAAATTTACGTGTTTTGTGAGTTTGCTCTTGGATCTCAGGCTGAGGATAGGAGTTCATATCAATGACGTTATCGAGAAAATGGACGGCAGTTTGAATGGTTTGACGAAGGAAAAGCCAATCTATGTCGCTGCTGTCTTTATTGATGAATTTGTTTAGGTTTAAAGAACCCAGAACACAGCCTTCATAGGGCAGCAGAGGGGCTTCGCCACATTGGTTAGTTGTTTCAATTTCTCCTAAATGTTTTGCGGGATGTTTGCGATTAATTTCGTCGATGAAAATGAGCCCGGGATCGCCGGTTTTCCAGGCGTTTTGCGTGATCATGGCAAAGACGTCTTTGGCACGTAGTTTACCGACGTATTTATCGGTACGAGGGTTTGTGAGGTAATAATCTCGGTCTTCTTCTACGGCTTTCATGAAACGATCGGTGACGGCAACGGAGATGTTGAAATTTTTTAATGAACGTTTGTCGCGTTTGGATTCGATGAAGCGAATGATGTCGGGATGATCTACTCGGAGAACGGCCATATTGGCGCCAGGACGTACGCCGCCTTGTTTAATGGCATCAAGTGCAGTGTCGTAGATGTGAAGAAATGAGAGGGGTCCTGCGGCAACGGAAATATTTTGTTTGACGGGATCGTTTCTTGGCCGTAGTCGTGAGAATGAGAAGCCGGTGCCTGAGCCGCGTTGATGAATAATTGCGGCATTTTTTAATGTGCCAAAGATGCCTTCCATGGTGTCATCAATGGGAAGAACGAAACAGGAACTGAGCTGCTGGGTGGAGGTTGCGGCGTTCATGAGGGTGGGGGAATTAGGAAGAAAGCGCAGATCAGCCATGAGGTCATAAAACATATTTTGAGTTTGGGTGATTTGTTGTTCGGATGCGCCATAGAGTTTATCGGCTTGGGCAATGTTTTGGGCGACACGTTGAATTAATTGATGAGGGGTTTCTGCCAAATTGCCCAGGTTATCTTTGAGAAGATAGCGGCGTTCTAAGATTTTGAGAGCTTCATTGGAGAAGTTGAGGTTCTCAGATAGGTTTTTTTGACCCAGAATTAATGCGCGTTGCTGTCGTTCTTCGTTTTTTTTGTAGCGATAGAGAATGAATGCTTTGGCGGTTTTGGCATGACCGTTTTCAATGAGAATTTTTTCTACAATGTCTTGCACATTTTCAACCGTGGGAGTTTTATGTTTGAATTCTTTGAGTACAAGTTGTTGCACTTGTTGAGCTAGAGACTGGGCTAATTGACGATCTTTTCCGCCAACGGAGGAGGCGGCTTTGAAGATGGCGTCAGTGATTTTTTCGAGGTTGAATGTGACAGTTCGGCCATCACGTTTGATGATGGTGTGGAAGGATTCTTGCGCGGAGGGCATAGGAATTAGATGTGAGGCTTGTTTATATGGATTATGGTTGGGAAAAAGACATTTTTAGGATTTTTTTAGATGATTTTTATTCTTAGGTTTTTAGAATTTTTGGTAAAAAAAATAAAGAGAACAAAAAAAATATTAAATGAAACTCATGAGCAATTTTTAACTACATCCACTCGTCTCTCCGCAGACTTCGCATAACATACATGTGCCGTTCTGTCTTAACTGCGCTGCTCCACAACTGCGACATTTCTGCTTGCTTGTTTTGCTATCGAGTATGGTAAATGCGGTATTAGTGGTTGATGTTGAATTAGTGCTTAATGCCAAGGCAGGATTGTTCCTCTTTAAGTTTGGGCTAATTGGGTTTGCGCCTAGGAAAGGTTGGTCGAATTCCAGCAAGAATGTGCTGAGTTCTTGTACCAAAGGATGGCCTTCAATGTTGAGGCTTTGGGTGGCAATGGTTGCAGGAGTTATGCCATTTTGCAAACTGGTGTTAATCACGTTGGTTAAAGCCATGGACATAACTTCTTGCGCCGGAGTTGAGCCCTCCATTTTGGCACGAATTTCTTTTAATGTGCCGTCATAGAATTTGGCAGAGAGCTGCAACTCTTTTTTGCCGACAATGACTTTTTTACGAATTTCGTGACTAGCCATCTCTTCTTCAACTTCATTTTCAAGGAGTTGTTTTAACTCGGGACTTTCGTCGAGCGTGGTGTTTAATGGCTGACTGAGTTTGCAGCCATCCCGATATAATGCCACGGCTTTAATCATCATGGTCCAGGCATCATAGTATGCTTGTTTGATTTGGGCGACAGTCCATTCTCGAGGCATATTAATGGTTTTGGAAATAGCACCAGAGATGAAAGGTTGTACGGCAGCGAGCATATTGAGATGACCATAGGGATGAATGTAGCGCTGGCCTTTTTTACCGCATTTGTTGGCGCAATCAAACACAGGGTACTGTTCTTGTTTTAAATGAGGAGCATTCTCTAAAGTCATGGTGCCACAGATGTATTCATTGGCGGCATTAATTTCAATTTCGCTGAAGCCGAGAGCATTGAGAATATGCTTCTCGTTTTTTTTCAATGAGTTATGGGCAAAGTGGGTATTATAGAAGTCTTTGCCTAGTGTCCAGGCGTTGAACGCAAAACGAATGTCCATGGTATTTCTGAGTTCACTTTCTACTGCGGCGAGTTGTTCTTCGGAAAAACCTCTTTCTACCAGAGTTTCTTGGTTGATGTGAGGACTACCGTGCAATGTGCCATGGCCAAGACAGTATTTTAAAATGTCGTGGATTTGCTCTGTGTTATAGCCTAATTTCTTTAAACCCATAGTCACAGAATTGTTGACAATTTTAAAATAACCGCCACCAGCAAGTTTTTTGAATTTGACTAAGGCATAATCTGGTTCTACTCCAGTTGTGTCGCAGTCCATGACCAAGCCGATGGTGCCTGTTGGAGCGATAACGGTTACTTGGGCATTTCTGTAGCCGTATTTTTTCCCTTGATCTACGGCGTTGTCCCAAGCATCCTGCGCGGCATGTAATAAATCGGGAGGACATAATTTTTGATTAATGGCCAGAGGTTTAATGGTTATCTGTTCATAGTCTTTCTCATCGTAGGCTGCACGGCGATGATTTCGAATTACACGTAACATATGTTCTTTATTGAGTTTGTATTTTTCAAATGCGCCAAGTACTTTGGCTAGTTCGGCGGAAGTGGCATAGCCATCGCCAGTCATAATTGCGGCTAACGCACCAGCAATGGCGCGAGCTTCATCGCTATCATAGGGAATACCCTGTAACATTAAGAGTGTGCCAAGATTGGCATAGCCTAATCCCAATGTGCGAAATTCAAAACTTTTCTGGGCAATGGGTTCAGAGGGGAAATGGGCCATTAAGACGGAAATTTCTAAAGCGATAGTCCAAAGGCGGATGGTATAGCGATAGCCGGCAATATCAAATTTACCAGTATTCTCATCGTAAAATTTTCGCAGATTGATAGATGCTAAATTACAGGCAGTGTCATCGAGAAAGTTGTATTCACCACAGGGATTGCTGCTATTAATTCTGCCTGATTCAGGACAAGTATGCCATTCATTTAAAGTTGTGTCGTATTGTACTCCTGGGTCAGCTGATGCCCAAGCACAATAGCCAATGTCATCCCAGAGTTTGGCGGCAGGAATCGTTTTGAGGACTTCTCCATTGGAGCGAGCGGTGAGTGACCATGCTTGTCCCTGTTTTAATGCATCAAAAAAACTGTTAGGAATACGCACGGAATTGTTGCTATTTTGGCCAGAAACGGTAAGATATGCTTCTGATTCGTAATGGGTGTCAAATTCATGCAAGGGTAAATCATAGCCTTGCTTGGCTAAGTCGAGAGCACGCACAAGGTAATTGATTGGGATGTGATCTTTGGCGGATTGTTGTAATGCTTTTCGCACTTCTTTGTCTTCTAGAGGATGCTCTTTGTTTTTAGCCAAGCTAATTAATTTGGCGAGACGTTTTGAGAGAATTTTACTTCCCGTAACGAGGTCGGCAACTTTTTCTTCTTCACGGGTTTTCCACCAAATGAATTCTTCGATTTCGGGATGGTCTAAATCTAGACAGACCATTTTGGCGGCTCTTCTGGTTGTGCCACCTGATTTAATGCTTCCGGCGGCGGTGTCAAAGATTTTAAGGAAGCTCATGAGGCCAGAACTGCTGCCACCACCGGTTAAGCGTTCGCCTTTTCCTCGAAGTTTACTGAAGTTGCTACCAGTACCGGAACCATATTTAAAAATTCGGGCTTCTCTTGTGAGAAGGGAGAAAATGCCGCCATCACGGACTAAGTCATCGTTGAGTTCTTGAATAAAACACGCATGCGGTGCGCTGCGGGTATACGCATCTTTGGAATGTTCTAATTTTTTGGTTATGGAGTCAACATAGCTATGACCTTGTGCTGGACCGGTTAAGCCATAGGCCCAATTTAATCCGGTGGTAAACCACTGCGGGCTATTTGGTGCAGCGTATTGGCCGATGATCATATATACCATTTCATCGTAAAATATTTGCGCGTCTTGTGAACTTTGAAAGTAGCCATAGGTTTCGCCCCAATGACGCCAACAGCCAGCAATACGATGAGCTACTTGTTTGATGCTGGTTTCAGAACCAGTAATGACTTTGCCATTTTCATCTAATAAGAGTTCGCCGCGTTCGTTGCGTAATGGAACACCGGCTTTACGAAAATATTTTTGGGCTAAAATGTCGGTTGCGACTTGCGACCAGAAGATGGGGACTTCGACGTCTTCCATGCGAAAGACAGATGAACCATCAGGATTTTTTATTTGGGAGGTACGTCTATCATAGATGTACATGTCGCTAGGAGATGTTGTAGAATTAGTGTAATAACGAGGGATACTTAGACATTTTCGTTCAATTGTAACTGATTTTGTTTCTTTTTCCATACGGCACCTCTTTTGAATGTTATTTTTTTATTTTGGTTGTAGTTTGTTTATGGCGATTACTATTGTTGAATCATTCTTAGGGTATACTGATTATTGAATAATTAGACCTAATTCTTTTTCTAGGATTTTAGGGTCTTCGATATGTTTATAGACGGAAGTGTAACGAAGACAAGCAATTTTATCTACTTTTTTTAATTCTTGCAAGACGATTTTTCCTATTTCGGTTGTTTTGAGGGGATTTATTTTTTTACTGAGAATTTTTTGTTCGATTTTTTTGGAGAGGTCTTGAAGAAATGTTTCGTCAACTTTACTGCAGGCTTTTTCTATGCTTTTGGTGATTTTGTTTAAATCAAATTCTTGGGAACGACCATCTTTTTTGATAACCGTGAGATTGAAGAGGGCTTTTTCGTAGGTGGTGAAGCGATTTTCGCATTTGAGGCATTCGCGTCTGCGGCGCATAGAATCATCGAGCATTCTGCTTTCAAGAACTTTTGTGTCTTCGTTTGCGCAAAATGGACAATACATCGTGGAACCTCTTTTTAGACTGTAAACGCTATAGGTAGTGTGCGAGTTATTGAATAAATCTAGATATAGTGTTTAAGTAGGATAGGAAGATTGAAGGGGTTTAAATAGTTTTTAGTTTTGGTTTGTGTATATTGGAGTAGGTGTTTTTTGGGTGTGAGTGTTGATTGAAATTTGTAAGCAGAAATGATAAGATGAGGGATTTACTTTTGAAGAATAGTTTCAGATATGGGGGAAAAATGGAGGTGGAATGATTAATTTTAAAAAGAAAAGAAGAATTATGTGAGTATGAGTTGGTTTTTTATTTTACAGGCGTTGTACTTTTTTTTGCCAGCGTATTGCGCTAATATGGCGCCAGTTATTTTTCGTCGATTTCCATGGTTAGGGTTTCCGGTGAGTGAGAAATATTTTGGCAGCCATAAGACGTGGCGAGGGTTAGTTGTTGCGGTGTTGTTTGGAACGGCGGTATTTTGGATTCAGCGGCGGTTGTATACACAGGGGTTTGTTTCATGGGCGTTAGTGGATTATTCGGGGTTTTCGTTATGGTTTGGTGTATGTATGAGTGCGGGAGCGATTCTAGGGGATTTGGTGAAGAGTTATTACAAGAGAAAAGTAGATATTGCGCCAGGGAAGCCGTGGTTAGGATGGGATCAGTTGGATTTTGTGATTGGCGGATTGATAGGAGTGATGTTTGTGTATGTACCAGATGTGTTAGTGGTGGTGGTGTTATTGGTGTTGAGCTCGGGGCTGCATGTATTGGTGAATTATCTAGGGTATATACTTAAGATACAGGAGAAGAAGTTTTAGAAATTTAGGGAGTGTTTTTTTTGAGGAGATATGGTAATTGTGCTGCTAATGAATAAACTGAGGCGACTCCGCTACAAATATAGGTTATTTCGGGGATGGTGAAGATGAGGATTTTGAGAGGGATGAATGTGAGAGAGAGAAGAATTAGCGTGAGGGTTCTTGTGAATAGAATAGGTGTTTCAAATTTAGAGAGGTAATAGATTAGTTGAGCGAGAAAATAGAGTGCCGCGACAATATAGGCGTAATAATCGTGGAAATTCCAACCGATTTTGAGCATGAGGAGAATGACGAGGAGTTGGTCGGTTGCGAAATCAAAAATTTCTCCAAAATGAGTGGGTTTTAATGAACGGGCAATAACTCCGTCAAGAGCATCGGCAAAGAGATGGAGGAGGGCAAAGAAAATGAAGAGGGAGTAGGAGTTGAAGAGATAATATACGCTCAGAAAGCCGAAGAGAAGAGAGAACGAGGTCATGAGGTTAGCAGTGATGCCAAGAGGGTGGAAGAATTGAGCAATGGGGAGTAGTTTTTTACTGCGGTATTCTTGGAATCGCAGGATGGTTTTGTTCTCGAATTTAGGCATGGAGGATTCCTATTTTTTTTGCTCAAGAATATTCTTTGCTTGTTTCTTAAGTAGAGGTAAGTCTTTTTTCATAGAATGCGAACCTCTTCTGATAACACTTTCTTTTTGAGATACGGATGAATTTCAGTATATTCTAGAAGATCAACGTGCATGTTCAAATGATGTTCTAACATTTGTTGAAGACGCACTATGTCCAAGAGACTTTTCTTACCTTTTATTTGGACGAGAAGGTCGAGATCACTACTTTTTTTAGTATCTCCACGCGCATAGGAGCCAAAAATACCGGCTTTTCTTATCTTATTTTTTTTAAGGAGGGGAATAATCTTTTTCTTAATGGATATAAAGTTATATTGCATATTTAGAGCTATTTTTTGATAGTTTTTAAATTTTTGTTAATTATCTCATAAAATATATAAACAAACCTCTATAAAAACATTTGTATGAGATTATACGCAGTAGAAATAGAGAGAGCCATTGCACGAATTAGAGAGGAGAGTGCAAAAACGGTGTGCATTCAGCTCCCAGATGGGATGAAACCATATGCAGAAGAGATTGAAGAGGAGATTGTTGTGGCAACGGGGGCGAGGGTGCTTATTTGGCTGGGGAGCAATTTTGGGGCGTGTGATGTGCCGCTGGGCTTACCTAAGATGGGTGTTGATTTATTGATTAGTTGGGGGCATAACCCGTTTCATAAGAAGATGGATGGGTGGTAGAGATGAACGTATTATTCTTAGATGCGCCCTATACGGGAAAAGTGGAGTTGTGCCCTGAAACTATTACGTTTTTGAAGAAGAAAAATATACGGTGTGTGGCATTATATGCTTCTGTTCAATTTTGTAATAATTTAGAGAAGATACAAGAACAATTAGATAGACTCAATATAAAACATATCACGTCGAGAGCAGATCGAACGCATGTGAGGGGTCAGTTGCTGGGATGTGATAATTATCATGATTCGCTGCATTTGAATGCAAAAGAGTTGGAAGAGATAGATGCGTATCTATATATAGGGGATGGAAAGTTTCATCCGTTGGCGCTGGTGTATGCGCAGAAAGATGTGTTGAAAGATCAAGTGAAAGAGATTATTTGTAATGATCCGATGGCGCGAAAGATGAGCATGATGGATTTTTCGGCGATTAGAGTTATTTTGAGGAAGTATCGGGCGTCGCTTATGAAGTTTTTAGTGGCGAAGAAAGTAGGAGTGATTGTGACGGTGAAACCAGGACAAGAGCATTTGAAGGCGAGTTTTAGGTTAGAGAAGAAGTTTCCCGATACGAAATTTTATTTTTTTGTGGATGATGTGGTGTCGTTTAGCCAATTGGAGAATTTTCCATTTATTGAGGTGTGGATTAATACGACGTGTCCACGGGTGGGGTTTGATGATCAGGAGAAGTTTGTGCGTGGAGTGGTTAATTTGAATGATGCGTTTATGGTTCGGGAGATTTTGGGCAAAGAGAATGCGTTGAATAATGTTTAGATTTTAGAGTTTAGAGAGAGGCGGACGGTGATTTTTCTGGAAGAGAAGAAGGAGTGGTTTGAGGATTCGTTGTTATTTTTGTGCAATAATATTTCCCTAATGAACGACGGGCGGCGATACTGATGTGGCCAGTGGTTTTATGCAATTGAAATTGCGCAAATAGATTCTTATTTCGTTTCAAGATATAGAATATAAAATCTCCTCTCGGGGTCTGTAACATAACTTTCAGATTACCATTTTTTGTCAGAGTTATATTAGTAAGAGTGCCAGAACGCTTAGGCATCTTTTGCCAGTGTTCTTGTTTAATCATCTTATTTAATGAGGAGATGAGTTGTTTGTGTTCGGGGGTGGGCATGAAGAGGTAGAGGGATAGAGGATTATATGCTTTTCTGAGAAAAAGAGAGAGATGAGAGAGAACAGATGAGAAATAACGGATAACAGAGTATAGAGGGGTTATTCAAAGTTCTCTATAGATAAGATTAGAGAAGGATATGTGTGATGAGAGAGATATTTACGTCGAGCCACCGACGGGTAAAAAAAGAAAGATTTATAAACTAGGAGAGTTTCCTTCGTCTAGAAAACACGTGTTTATACACGAAAAAAACAAAAGAGGGGATGAATTATGGCAGAAGTTGTAAATAAAGCAGGTGTGAAGAAACAAGCAGGGTTTCTCTATTTCTTAGACAAGAGCGGTAATGTATGCCGAGCTGCTATGAGTAGAGCTGGTCGAACCAAAGGAAAAGCTAAGAAAGAATTAGTTGCAAAAGTAGGTGTTAAGAAGGAAAAAGGCTATCTTTACTTCATTGATGGTAAAGGAAATGTCTGTCGAGCTAAGATGGCGCGCGGACGAAAAGCGAAGAAAAAGTAAGTAGTTAATTTGTTTTTTTTCTTTTTGTTTTTTTATTTCTGTTTTTTGGGGTTTTCGGTTATGTTTGTTATTGTTTTTAGGAGTTTGTGTTAAGTTGGGAGATAGGTTAATAATGGAGTGGATTTTGAGGGAAGGATGGATGAGTTTACCGTACGAACGGATTTAGATCAACATTTCTTAATAGATAATAGAATGGTAGAAATACTTGTGAAAACGGCAGAAATTACAACAGATGATGTGGTGTTAGAGATTGGCTGCGGCAGAGGAGCAATTACGGAGGAGTTAGTTAAAACGAGAGGAAGAATAATGGGAACGGAGGTGGATAAGAGATTTTTTGGGTTGTTGGAGAAATTGCCTATTGAACTTCTTAAAGAGAATGCATTGAATGTACTCAAAAAAAGATGTGAAATTACCAAAGTCATTGGCAATATTCCATTTCAAATTACTGAACCATTGATGCATGCTTTATGTGTTTCGAGAAATATAATCAATGCAGTATTAATTTTACCTAAAACATTTAGTGTACGAATAGAACAAAATCAGATTTTTTCCGCATTCTTTGACATGGAGCTTATTGAAGATGTGCCGCGTGACGCTTTTGAGCCAAAACCAAGAGGGGCATCGGCAATCATGAAATTAGTTAAAAAAAAAGAGGTGGATAAGACTTTTGTAATTCGAAAAATATATTTGCAACGAGAGAAGAAACTGGGTAATGCACTGCGAGATGGATTGATTGATTACCTGAGAGCAAAAGGAAAAAAGATGACAAAAAAAGAGGCAATGGATTGGATTGAGAAATGTTGTTTGGATGAGAAATTATTAGAAATAGAAGTGAAGAGGATGATTCTTGATGATTATAGAAAAATTAGTTTAGAAATTGAAATGATTGTGAAGAATATATAATTTTATATATGTTTTTTTTTTGTATTAGAAAATGGATGCCAAGTCAATGGAAAAAGAATCAATTGGACAAAAACCAATCCGAGAAGAAGTGAGCCCACAAAATAGACTCAATGAGCTCTCGGCACAGGAGTGGCTGAAGTTTACCAAGACGTGGTTTGTTCACAATCCTGCACCTAGAAAGAAAGAGGAGATGTTACACCCGGCGAAGTATCCCGAGAAGATGATTGAGGAGTTTATTAGGTTCTTTACTAAACAGGGAGGAGTGGTGTTTGATCCGTTTCTGGGGACAGGGAGTACATTAGTTGCGTGTCATACTTCGAATCGGAATGGGATTGGTATTGAGCTGCAGGAGAAGTATGCACAGATTGCGCGTGAGCGGTTGAAGAGATTGGAAGGACAGTGGAAGTTGGATGGGAAATGTGCTGGGGAGAAATGTAAACAGTTGGTGTTGCAGGGGAATTCTTGTGAGATGGAGAGGTTATGGGGAGAGTATAGTTTACCGCAGATTGATTTTGTGATTACGTCGCCGCCCTATGGGCCGATGTTAAATAAGAAAGGACTTGCTTCCAAGAAAAGAGAAGAGGAAGAATTGGATGTGAAATATAGTGATGATCCTCATGACTTGGGAAATGCTGCGGGGTATGAAGAATTTTTGCAGAAGTTAGTTGAGATATTTGCGCACATTGTGCCACAAGTAAAAGAAGAGGGATATTTTGTGGTGATTTTGCAGAATTATATGGATAAAGGTGAGTATAAAATGCTGGCGTGGGATTTTGCGAGGGAGTTTTCCAAACATGAGCAAATACAGCTGCGTGGGGAGAGGATTTGGTGTCAAGATAATAAGACGCTCTATCCATATGGGTATAGGTATAGTTTTGTGCCCAATGTGCATCATCATTATTGTTTGATTTTTAAGAAGATTAAAAAAGAAGAATGGCTAATATGAAACCCTAGCCACAGGGCAAGTGGGTACAAAGAGTGTTCGTGAGACAAGTCGTGCCCTCCCCCTCGAAACAACATTTCATCTTGATACTATTTCACGTTGAGGGAGGATGCGAACGAGAGGGTTTCATATTAACCAAGAAGAATAGAAGGGTTATAAATGAAAAGATAGGGCTACATTTGAAATGTATGGAAGTGAAGAAATTAAGGGAGATAATGTGAGGTAAAAGAATGAACAAACAATTATCAACAAAGGGAATATGCAAAAAGGGTACAGTGAAGAAAGGTGGATGCCAGGGCTGCGAAGAATGTTCAGGATATCGTATGAATAATCCAGATGTTAAGGAAATGATGGCAACATTGCTTATCCAACATAATTTACTTCATGGTAAAGATTGGAATGACTTTCATCATGATGTTGGGAAGATAGTCGATAAATATTATCCTAAATATGAACAGGGCTTTAAAGCTTGGTGGAAGAAAGGAAGGATTAACAATAATATCTGATTACAAAATAAATCTATTCCTATCTCATTGAAGAGAGCTTTCAGAAGGAAAGAAGTATCGGGGATTCTCATGGTTGATCCTGATCTGGAACAAGTTAGTTTCATGAGTGTAACTGAAGCGCAGGTAGGCCGTTGGTTGGCAGGCAGGCGAGATAATCTTGATTTATCTCAAGCTGACAATCATACTTTATGGCAAGCAGGTGGCATTTTTCTTGAGAATGTTAAAAAAGAAGTTCTATACCAAAGCTCTGTTTTTGTGATAGAGGTATTTTATTACTTTTTTTATATAAATATATATGTTTGAAGTAAGATTTATAAATAGATATATTTTTAGTAATTGTATGATTATTTATAATCCTCATAATGAACACGTCATGGGCGAACGAATACTAGAAGCAGAAAAAATCTTTGCGCAAATTCCAGCTAAATATTGCTTTATTACTGGTTCTTTCCTCTACAAAGAAAAATATGAAGATATTGATGTTTTCGTTTTAACCAGGTCAAAGAAAACGTTTGATATCCAAAATAAAATGGTTAAAGTGACTATTATCGATTTCAATGATCTTTACTCTCTTTTTTACCATTCTGTTTCTAAGAATATTCTTCCCTGCAGACCACTCAAAGTGACGCTCTCAGATTACTGGTCAGTGATTAATGAGGTGATTCCTACTTTACTTAACCAAAAAAACAAATTTCATAAGAATGTCCGTTTTCTGGTTCTTTATACCCAATATTTTAAAACAGGTGAACTACTTGATACATTCCAACTTAATGAGAGAATCAGTTCGTTTAAAAATTATAAAGAGATAATGACCTACATTACACAAGAATTACCTTCTATAATTAATAAAAATGCTAAACCCTCTTATGTCAAGCGCTTTTTTTATACGCAGGCGGGTTATTACAAAGAATTACAAGAATATGGGGCACAACACTTTTTATATGATTTAACCAAAGAGATAACTAGGGGAGTAGTCCATGGTTGATGTTGAGGTATTCAAAAGAAGGATAGAAGAAAATATACGTGCGGCACTAATTAATCGAATATTTTGTTAGTGCCGCCCTATATAGATACGGCTTTTATATATTCGATAATTTACTGCCGTATCTATATTTCGCAAGAGTATAAAGTGGAATTTTTAGGGAAGAATTTTGACCAAATAGTGAATATTCTTACTGAGAGCAAAGCTGAAAAAATCTACCAATGGCTCAAAGATGTTGTTGAGAGAAAAATTGAACCCATCACCATAGGTTCAAAGAAGCCATATAAAGAATGGATTGTAAGTGAACTGCTTACTTTTCGTTATCCGTTCAGTATTGCTAACACAGAATATCGTATTCTTTTTGTGAAAGTGAAAAATTTGGTATACATTGAGTTCCATTTAGGAGACCATAAGTATTATGATAAAGTGCGTAAAGATCTTGATTTGAAAAAGAGCAGCTATTAATACTTTTGTTTTTAAAAAAAAGTGTAGATTATTGATGGAATGTATTATATGTTTTGAGATAGTTATAATTTGCAGGAGTTATTTCAATGAATGAAAATTTGGCATTAGGGTGAGATTGATTCCATAATTCTATGGTATCGCCAAAGTCATGGCTGGCGCCATAGACAACAAAAGCGAGAGGAGTTTGATTTTTGACGATTTGTTCCAAAACAAAGTGTTCACGTTGTTCCATTTTTGGTGTGGTTGAGGAGGGGGGAGTTAGATCTGCGGGTTCTGCTTCGGCGGGATAGAGTATGACTTTCTTTTCACGAGCAAGAACAGCAGCGGCACCCAGCGTGGTCATTTCGATGGTTTGAAGTTGTTTAATTTGTTGTTGAATTGTTGTAGTAGAATTTTGATTTTGTGGTGTACGCATGGCTTTGAGGGTGATATATTTTTGTTGTATGACTTCAAGTGAGTTCATGAAATAGTTGAAATCTTCTTGAGTGAGGCCTTCTTCATAGACTTTTTTTTGGTCTGGGGGGAGAGAGGTGAGAATATCATATATTTCCTGTTGAATGGTTAGGATGTCGTGCATGGCTTGGGGATTGTCTTTGAGAGATTCTTTGTAATGTCGCTGACGAAGATGGATGAGACAATATTGTGCACCAGGCGTAGCATAGGTTTGAATTTGTTGGGCACCGGATATGGAAGAAGGAAGTTGTTGAATGTAGAGGTTGACGCCTGTGGGGATTAGGGCAGGAGAGGGATGAGTGTTGACATAACGTTGTTGTTCGACTTGGGTGAGAATTTGTTGCAGAGGTGTTTGAGGGGGGAGATCGCTGTTGAGTGCGAGCGCGAGCAGAGGGAGAATGAGTTTATTCATGGGAGTTTAATCGAGTTCTAGACCGTTTCCTTTTTCATATCTTATTATCTCGTGGGGATGATCTCGAAGATACTGCTGGATAGATGGAGGAGCGTTTAATGCAGCGATACGCTCTTCGATAGTTAAGCCGGGGGGAGGAGGGGGTGGGGGAGTAGAGGGTTGAGGGTCTCTGGTGAAAGTGAGTTTTTGAGTATCACGAAAATTTGTAGGAGGTGATAGTGGGGATGGGGGTGTTTCACGAGGTACGCCACGGATGCTATTAATAGGATTAACAAAACGACCCCTGGTCTCGAAATTAGAGTTAATGCTGTAATTACATAGCCAAGATGCCTGCCCAATTGGACTTTCCCTTGCTTCTTTCCAGACAGATTTTGGATTGAGGACATAAACTATTATTCCGTGAATAAATTCTTGTTTGAGCATAGCCATATTTGCAATAAAATCATTACCTCTGCCATAAACACGTTCGGCGAGACGTCGCTGTTCAGGATTTAATGATCCATATTCTGTTGTGGAAATTTCCAGGGAACCATATTCTCTTTTAATATCTTGCTTATCAAAATCTTTGAGCGAAAGTTTGGTGAGATCAAATATTTCTGTACGGGTAGCGTGAATAGCAGTTTGTGCTTCTCTTGGACCAGGAAGATACTTTCTAGTAGCAGTTAATTGAGCAAAAGCTTCATCAATATGTCTTAAAACGAGATTATCTTCTTCTCTAGTAATTGCTATTTTGGGGGTGTTGCCATCCCTGAAATAGATTATACCATCAGCGGTGTAGAAGCCACTCTGTTGTATGTCTGTACTTGTTCGACGTGCATTCATTAGTTCATCAGCATGAAGCATGGTGCCGGGTTGAATCTGTCTGTACGCGTCGCGTAAATTTCCAGAGATAGTTACTAATGTGGGCATAGAACGGTTCAAATGAAGGCTTATTTATAAATATTTCGTTACTTTTAAGTGAGTATTTAATGGAAGAGGAGAGGGACGAAAGGTTTATAAATGTGGGAAATTATTCCTACAATATGAATGAAATTAAATTATTACAGCCCTTTTTCTTGCAACCCATGACAAAGTTTGGTGTACGAGAATTAGGAAGAATAACGAATGTCGATACGAAAACGGTGATGAAATATTTACAAGAGTTTGCACAGAGGAGGATAGTAGTCAAAAGAGAAGAAAAAGGGAAATTTGCGTATTATGAGGCCAATCGGAGTTCTTATGTTTATCGTCATGAGAAAAGTGAGGCGGTGGTGAAAGAAATTGTAGAAAGTGGATTGATCGAGTATCTTGAACAAGAATTAAAGCCAAAAACAATTGTACTATTTGGCAGCGTACAGAGAGGAACGTATCATGCGCAGAGTGATGTTGATCTGTTTGTCCAGGCAGATTATAGATTGGTTGATACGAGGATATTTAGAAAAAAAATCGGGCACAATATCCAGATTATTTTTGAAACGAATCTGCACAAACTAAGCAGCGGTCTCTTAGAAAATATTTATAATGGAATGGTTCTGGCAGGGAAATTGGAGGTTCTTAGATCATGAAGCGTGTGGCATTTGATGAGTGTATAGGCCAGAATAAGTTATTTGAGACAGGTGTTGAGAATGTGAGTATGGCACAAGAATTGCTAAAAATGGCACAACATAGAGAAGTATTCTGGCAAAGTGTTAATAATAAATCTAAACAGTTCCCCTCTTTATTTTTAGAAGGATATTATGAGATTATTAAAGAATTATGTACGGCAATTCTCGCATTGGATGGATGGAAAGCGCTCAACCATGAATGTTTATTTTCGTATCTGAAATATAAGAAAAAAGAGTTGGAGATAGATTTTGATTATTTATTAGAATTGAAAGATATGCGAAATTCTATTGATTACAGAGGAACAATGGTGAGTTCTGATTTATGGATAAATAATGAACTCAGAATTATGCTCACAATTAAAGCGTTGAGTGAGTATTTGAAGAAGAGGATTATATAGAGTTAGAAAAAAATGACAGATTATCTTGAATACACAGTTCCTGCGGGGCTTATCGAATTATTTACAGCGCAAGCACGGCAGAAGATTGAGGTGGAAAAGTGGGGGAGAGATGGGCGTAATACGGAAGTGAAAGTGGCTAATTTTGTGCATTGCTGGGTGACGGAGGAGGCGTTCAAGCAAATTTTAATCTCACGAGGGATTTGGTTTCGCTATCGAGGTTTATATTTTGGGGATGCGCAAGGAGCAGGAGCGGATTTTACGGTGAGAATTGATGGGGTTGAGGTGAGTGTTGGTTTACGCAGTGTGGCGCCGGAGTCGCTGGAGAGATGGAGGAGTGTGGCGTATCCTGATGATCGATTTCGAGATGAGCAAGATAAAATAGCACAGCATCATATTGTGTGCAATCATACAAATGGCTGGACGAGACTTTTTGGCGCAATTTCTAAAGAGGATTTATTGATGGAATTAGAGAGGTCGCAGAGGAAGTTTAGCAAGAATAATCAAGAGTATTTTAGGGTGATTCCGATGGAGAGGTTTAGATTTGAGAATCTAATTCTGTTGCTTGAGAAGATGGAGAGAGGGTGATTGATGGTTTTTGTAGAGAATTTATGAGAGCGTATACTTTTGTTTCAATGGTTCTGATGGTTTTTATTTTTTCAGTGGAGGAGAGAGAATCATAATTATGGGGATACAATAGATTAATTTCTATTATTTTTTGGGTTAGATTCGCTTTGTGCGGCTCTTTGGCATTTTTTTCCATGGAACGCAGTGCATTAATGGTGTAGCCAAAACTATTTCCGCGAATTTTATTACGTTGGTAATACGTGGTGAACTCATCACCATAGGTTTGTTCCATGGTTTTTCTCCAGGCGCGGCGTTGTTCATGATTTTGAAAGTTATCTTCAATGAGGGGATACGAGAGATAATTGGTTACAATTTCACCCATTTTTTTAATTGTGTTAATCTTTTCTTCAGAGAATAAGTTATAGTCTATTTCAAGCACGGGGGCATAGAGAGGAGGATGAATCTGTATGATGTGGGGGTCCTGTTGTAAGATTAGTTCTAGATTGGCCATGAGTCATTCTCAACTATGTTTGAGAGGGGATTTGTGGAGAGTAATTCTAAAAAATGATATATCTTTTTATCCAGTAGGTTAATTTGATTGACTTTCTCAAATATCTGAGAGAGAGGATATTCTTGCGCAGCTCTCTGAACATTCTCTTTAATGTCAAATGCCAATATCCTCATTTCTGCGGTAACCTGTTGAATACAAATATCCGTTAAAATCGTAATATACCCCACATTATTTATGACGTTATGGCGTAATTTATTTTGTTCATATAATAAACGCATTTGGGGAGAAATAGTTTCTCTCCATGCTCGGCGCTGTTCATGGGTTACAAAATTATCGATAATAATTGTTTTTTTTAAATACGTTTCAATAGTAACTATACTATTATTGGTTATCTCTTCTTCCCCTTGTTTAAAGAGGGTATAATCAATTTGAGGGAATGAAGTATATGTAGAGGGAATGATTTTTAATATATGGGGATCTTGTGCGAGTTGTTCGAGTAGTGATTGAGCCATGATTTGGTTGTTGAGAGTTAAGTTTATTTTTGAGATGATTCTTTACTTAATAGATTGAACACGCCTAATACTATTTTATCAGTATGATTAGAAACTTCAATTTTTTCTTTGAGAGGTAGTGTGGCATATTGTTGTGGGGAGGGCAGACTTGCTTGAGAGAAATAGTCTAAAAAGAGGATAGAGGAATGCAGAGGACCTTGGTGATACATGCCCAGAAGAGTAAATGATGAACTGCAGGCGAAGAGAACATTGGCGCGTAATTTATTATGTTGATAGTATTGATGGAATTCTTCCCCGTATTTTTCGTTCATTTGTTGACGCCATTGACGACGACGGGTATGGTCATTGCCAAAATTATCAAAAATCAGGGGAGCGTTGAGGTATTGGGTTAAATAGTCTATACGAGCCATGGCTTTTAGACGAACATCAAGAGGAAAAGAAGTGTAAGGGATATGAGGAATGTTAACATGAGGATTATCAATTACGGCGATGATGTGTTCATCTTGGAGGAGGATTTTTTCGATGTCCAATTTAGTGTTACTCATAAGTAGTTTTATAATGAAGTTATTTATAAATGTTTGTGCAGAAGATGAAGAGTGAACATTTGGTGGTGTTTACCGATGGAGAGGATACGGATTATTTTAATAGAAATAATTTATTGGAAGATAAAGTGAAAGAACGTATTGGTGCAATGGTGAATCATGCGGCGCAAAATAAAGTAAGAGTGTCTATTGTGTATTTACGTGATAGAGCAGATGAATTCGTGGAAAAGCAGTTGCGAGAGATTACTTCCAAAACAAAAGGAACGCTTACAGTTATTGATCCGGCGAAGTATACCAAAGGCACTAATTAATCATACGAAATAGTTAGTGCCTTTGTATATATAAAAGCACGAATAAACACACAATAAAGAAACTACTTTATTGGTGCACAAATGTGATATTCTTCACATTTTGTGTATACGAATATTTCGTGCTTTTAGTATATTTAGAAATTTAGTTTGAATGTGCTTTTCTGGATTTAGGCATACTTTTGCATATTACATTTATAAATGGGTTATGAAAAGATAAGGGGTATGACTATGACACAAAACCAAATGAGAAAGTATCATCAAACACCTCTGCGCCATATTGAATGTAAACGAAAAGAGAAGTATTATAGTGCGGCAGCAGCGCAATTGGAAACTTCTCTACAGGGATTGGGAGAGCGGAAGTTAAGAAGAGATAGCGGGATGAGTAATATTGTGTCACTGGTTGATAGGATTAGTTTGGAAGGGGGGACGGCGGTGTTATTGAATGAGTTTGGATTTCTACTTAGTTGTTTTCATCAGGTTGATTATTTAATGAAAGATCAAACGAGAGTTGAAGCGTTGAGAGGAGTATATATCAATGGCCGTGCGGCGAGAATTGATCCGACGTTTTTTGCCTCTGATTCAGAACATGATTTGGCGCTACTGCGAGTGTTGGGAAGCCCTGAGGAAGTTGAACCGATTTTTCTATCATCACAGGAATTGCCTCAGAGAGAGGGAGTGGAGTATTTTTCATTTGCGAATGGGCGAGAGTTGAGCGCAAATTTTGGGCAAGTATGTCGGGCTTCGTATGATGTGTATTTTCCTACCAAAGAGAGGATAGATTCGCTGGCGTTTTATGGTGAATCACAACGAGGGTTTAGCGGAGCGCCGCTGTTTAATCAACGCGGTGAACTTGTTGGAAATTTATTTGGGGCAGGAGAGATTGATGGAGAAGAAGTTAATTTTGCAACGAAAGGGAAATATATTTGTGCATTATTGCAAGATGTGATTGCGCATTTGCAACACATACAGAAAGAATAATGGGTTGTATAATTATCTTTATTCTTTCCAGAATCCGGAATTGAAATCGGCATCCATTTCGATGAGTTGAGCTTTCTCTAACGCTTCTTCTTCTGTGGTGATTGGTTTTTCTTCACGTTTAAAGAAGAGACTTTGCAGTTGTTTTATACTTGTTTCAATTTTTCCTATTTCTTGAGAATTCCAAAAGAAATCTAACTCTTCGCTCTGATCACAAGTACTGGTGGGGTTATATAATCCGTCTAATTGGCTGTGACAGATATAGTATAGAGGATAGCCATCTGCTAATCCACCTATCCCTACATTGTCATGGTTGAGAACGATGATATTTTTTCGATGATCAAATCGATCACCTATACACATCTCGTAGATGAAAAATTTCTTTAGGATGAATGGGGGAACCACTTTGTTGATGAGATGATGCCAGCCCTGTTGTGCAAAGCCAATGGTTTGCAGATACAGAGGTAAGTTCATCGTAGGAGGATTGGTTTTAGTCCAAGGACCGTTATAAAATTCTGTGGCTTGGTCATCGTAGAAAAACGTCGCAATTTCTTCATCCATCTTTTCAAAATGAAATTTAGGATGACCTACTCCTTCAAAGAGAGTTTGATACGTTTTTTGTGTGGGGTACATAAAGTCTATAGTAATAGCACAGCGATTCGTATGCTTTGAGGGAGGGGGAAGTTCTGCAAGAAATTGCTGCAGTAATTGAGAATTTTTAAGAAATATAGCACCTGTTAAGCCAGGATTATTGCAGCAAATTTCTAACGCTGTATCTTGTTTGTACATGGCGTTGAGGGTTTGAGGTTCTATGCCATAGAGTTTGTACCATTCTAATACCTGCGAGTCCATATTGTTACTATCTACAAGAAGTATTTATAAAGTTTTGCACGATTGGCGGTATATGACTGCGTTGCCTCCATTTTCTAGTAAAGCGTTCTTAGCTCCCATGGCTGGTGTAAGCGATCCGGCTCTTCGTCTTATTTGTAAAGAACTGGGGGCGGGACTTGTGGTAACGGAGTTTACGAGCATTCATGCAGTGGTGGCGCAGGAGAAGATCCATAGTGATATAAAGAAGTTTATTGAGTTTTCTGAAAGTGAGAGGCCACTCTCTGTGCAGTTGTTTGGTTCGGATCTGGCAGTGCTTGAGAGAGCAGTGAAGATTGTGTCGCCCTATTTTGATGTTATTGATTATAATATGGGTTGCCCGGCGCCGCATATTACGGAGCAGATGGCGTGTTCAGCGCTGTTGCAGGAGCCGGAGTTGACGCGCAAGATTT
>JAHFQW010000026.1:3057-14804 GCA_023259115.1 archaeon | reverse complement strand
GAGGAGTTATTTGTGAAAGCTGGGAAATTGTTGCAGGAGAGTGTGATTGCGGTTGAGAAGTCGGATGAGGCAGTTAGCGTATTTGAGCAGAAGAAAATGATTGTGGCACCGTGGTGTACGCTTACGAAATGCGAAGAGAGTTTTAAAGAAAAGAGTGGGGCAAAGTCGTTAAATATGCCATTGGAGCAACCTGGACTGCATAAAGGGCAGAAGTGTTTTGCGTGTGCAGAAATGGCAAAAGCGTGGTGTTATTTTGGGAAGAGTTATTGAGGTGGAATGAATGGATAATACATTAAATGAGAATGATAATTCACTTACGTTTAAAATTTCAAAAGGATGGGTTATATTTTTTTATTTTTTGAGTATAACTCTTTTTAATTATCTATTTCAGTTTATTTATCTTTATTACATATTTAAACACTCGGCACAATGGGCTGGTGTACAGAAATATTCTACTTTTTCAACTTTTCTAGGATCTGAAAGTACTCTTGCTATATCGAGGCATGGCTTTTTGATTTTGATTTTAATCCCTTTGGTTTCGTTTATGTTACTGTTGTTATTCTTTGATAAGAATAGACGTTTACGACATTTTTTGTTACCCTCTTTTGATTCGTTTTTTTTTGTGGTTTGTGGTTTTGAATATAGTATTCTTCTTAGCTTTGTTAATAATGGATTTGGGGATATTGGTCTTTTGCATTTGGTTCTTTATCCATTGCCTTTTTTCTTATTCTTCTTACTTACTATTTACATAGCTTTAAATCGTGAAACCGTTGTTCGTAAGAGAATCTCTTATTTTTTGTTGTTTTTTAATATCATACTCTCCCTAATCTTTCTTCTGGTGTTTCTTTTTGCTGGAATCCATGGTTTTTGAGAGGGGTCTGTAAACAAGGAGATGTGGTGTTGATAAATGGTTATGGGATTACACGAAATACATGAATTATTAACAGAAGTTCCACATTGGCAGATTGTAGATAAAGAACTTGAGCGGGTGTTTAGGTTTGAGATGTTTTTGCAGGCAATAGATTTTGTGCAGAATGTTGCTTTGATTGCAGAGGAAGAACAACATCATCCTGATATTGATATACGATATACTTCTGTGAAATTGCGTCTGACAACCCATGATGCGGGTGGGTTGACACGAAAAGATTTTAGCTTGGCGAAGAGAGTGGATGGATTATTTGTAAAATAGGAGTTTTATTTTTCGTTGATTACAGTTTTTTACTAATTAGGCGGGGGTGATAAAGTTATTTAAAGATGATTTATTTCTTATTCCAAGAGAGAGGCGTTTTACTATGAAAAAGATTAAATCATTATATTTGATAGGATTATTGTCATTTTTTGTTCTAATTTTAGGATGTGGTGGTAAAGGAATTGGCGCGGGTCATGCGGTAGCAGGATTTTCTGAACTAGGGTGTGTGGCAGGACAATGGTATTATGAAGTTAATGGCCACATTGTTGGTAGTGACACAGGATGTACAACGATGAATCAACAAGGAGCTAAAGATCCTAAAGAAGCTCCTTGGTGCGCAACAGGTGTTGTGAATAAAAATGGGAAACAAGTGTATGTAGGAGGGAGTGGAAAGTGGAAACCTTGTGCGAAGGAACAATCTGGTCCAGTTTCATGTCTAGGTGGAACAAAGTGTGATGGAACGCCTGTTACTGGTTCAGTAGGCCAAGTGGTATGTGGAACAAATAAAGTTGATTTAACACATTATGGGCAATGGATGTGTACTTCTCAGGGATGGATTTCTAATGGAATATGTGAGTGTCCAAAATCGGTTACTTCGGGATCTAGTGGTGTTGTTTCAAGTGATCAGAGTAAAAGTACAAATCCTCCTCAAAGCTCTGTGAAGAAAAAAGGATGTACGGGATTTACAAGTGTGAGTCAATGTAAACCTGAGGGTATATCGCCAAGCCAAGTTTGTTGTTATGATAAAGATGATCTCAATGTTCTTTGTCAGCAAAGCTATGGGGCTTGTTCTTGTGCATATATCCCTGAGCTCAGTGGTGCTTGTCCTCCTACAAAACCTTAAAATTTCTTTTGTATTTTCTAATAGGACCATTCTGAATAGTTATTGTACATGCAACAGAATTGTCCATAGTTGGTATAACTTTCTTTTTAACTCTCTCCTAAATAATTCTTATATACATATTTCTTGGTTTGCATGTCAAAATATTTTTTGAGAACAGCGTGCAGATTCCAGATGCGATAGTATAAATCGTCAGCGTATTTTAAGGATATATCTTTGAACATGATTTTGAAGTAGAGATTGCCTAGTTTATCAAAAAAAGAGCTGCCTTTGAATTTTCCTTGCCAGTCGTATTCTAACGTGCCGAGCATTTCTATATACATGCGAGCGTTGGAGAGGAGAAGTGTTTTTCCTTGTACTTCAACTTGGACTTCGTTGAGATCCCATATGTGAATTTTAAAATTGATGGTGTAGCGAATGTACTCGGTGATGTTAGTAGTCATGGACCAATCTAATTCTTGTTCGGCACCTCGTGGGGATGGTACTTTATGTTTGTAGGCTTTTTCAGTCCAGAGGTAGCCGTAGTTTTTGGCCCAATCTATGACGGCGGCGTACATGCCATCAAAGTCAAAGAGACCTTGGTAGCGCAGGGTAATAGGATTGACGTTGAAGGAGGGCATATTTCATATGGTTATTTTTAGGTATATAAAGATTGCTGAGAAGTTGGTTTATCAAATAATCTTTTTATATGTTGAGTAAATTGGTTTACTCTATTTTCTCAAAGAATATGGTAAATGTTTCGTTTTTGACTTGGAATTCGGCGTTCTGGGAGTAGGTTTTGCTTGGAAGGTTGATGATGAGGTCAAGACGTGCGGCACCGACTTTTTGGGCGATGTCATCTTTGAATTTCTCAAGTAATGGTTTCATAGTAGGGGTGGTTTTAATTAATAAAGTGATGGTGTCACGTTTTTGAAGATTTGCGGTTTTACGTAACTGTTGAATATTGCGCATGATTTCACGGGCAAAACCTTCGGTTTCTAATTCTTGTGTGCGTTGGGTGTTGATGTATATAAAAGCGTTTTTGATTTCGCTTTCTTTATATTTCTCTGGTATAAGGCGTTCAATTTTGAGCATGTCTTTGCTAATTGAGATGTCACGGTTGTCGATTTTGAAGTGGTAGGCGTTTTCTTTTTCAATGTGGGAGAGAATGGTTTCTGGACTATCAATGGTTAATTTAGTGATGATTTGAGGTGAGAATTCTCCATATACTGGGCCAATTTTTCCATATTCTGGCTTGATTTTGACTTTTATGTCTTTTAAAGAGGGGGTGAGAGTAATGATTTTTGTATTGGTCTGTGTTTTAATGATGTCATTGAGCGCCTCTGCGGCTTGGGTTATGAGTTTATCTTTTGTTTCAATGATGAGTTCTTTTATGGGCCAACGCAGCCCTAGTTTAGCTTTTTCACGTGCAGCAAGAGCGGCTTGGATGACGTTGAGCGCAATTTCCATGTGTTGTTCTAATTCAGGTTTGATGAGTTTCTCGTTGGTGGATGGCCAGGGATATTGAGAGATACTCAGATTTTGCAGTTTGAATTCTTCTTTGAGGTTAAGATAGATGGTTTCACAGATGAAAGGAGTGATGATTGAGAACATTTTTAAGAGGTCGATGAGTACGGTGTATATGGTGTATACACAGAGCAATTTGTCTTCTTCTTCGCCTAATGCGGATTTGTCTCGAATCATTTGCATGTAAATTCTGCTTAAGTCTAAGTATAGAGATTCGAGAGGGGTACTTATTTCGTCTACGCGATATTGGTTACATAATTCGGTTACTTCTTTGATGGTGCTGTGTAGTCGGGAAATTATGTATTGCTCTTCGAGAGCCATGACGTTGTGCATAATTTGCGGGTCGATTTTTAAAGGATTCAGTTTATTGTCTTGGGCGAGGGTTATGAGAAATTTGTGGATGTTCCAGAGAATGTGCAGGTTGCGTTCTTTGAGTTTACATTCATCCCAGCTAAAGTTGATGTCTTCTCCAGCGGGGGTTTTTGAGGTGTAGTATCTTAGTGTGTCGGCGCTATGTTTGTTAATAATCTCATAGGGGGAGATAATGTTGCCTAATGATTTGGACATTTTAACTCCCTCAATATCGTTGAGGAAACCATGCATATAGACATTTTGAAAGCAGGGTTTGTCAAAGGCGAGAAATGAAGCAATGGTTAAGAGATTGAACCAGCCACGAATTTGGTCTTTTCCTTCTAGGATGAAATCGGCGGGAAATAATTGTTTGAAGAGGTCTTTGTTATTGGGGTAATCAAGACAGTTCCAAGAAGTGGTTCCGGCATCTATCCAAACATCTAATACATCCGGAATTCGTGTATAGGTTTTGCCCTCTTTAGTGATAGTGATTCTATCAATGTGAGGGATGTGCATTTGGGTGACTTGCTGGCCTGAGAGTGTTTCGAGTTCTTTGATGCTACCTATTACTATGTATTCTCCGGTTTGTTTACATTGCCATATGGGGACGGGGGTACCCCAGAAACGTTGTTTGGTAATGGAGTTATCTCGTAAGTTTTCGAGCCAGGCGTTAAATGCATTTTTTCCGGCTTGGGGGTTCCAATTTACTTTTTCATTGGCTTTGAGTAGTTTTGGTTTTAAGTCTTCTACTTTGAAGAACCATTGAGAAGTTGTTCTGAAAATAACTGGTTGGTGTGAACGTTCACCATGAGGATATTCATGTACATAAGATTCTTTGGCAATGAGGGCGTTAGCTTCTTTTATTTTTTGGATGAATGTTTGATCGTCGAGTTTGGCTCGCAGATTTGTTAGATGGCCAAAGTTTTCAAATATTCCAGTTTCATTAACGCAGTTGAAGGGAGGTATGCCGTTGCGATGACCGACTTCGTAATCTTCAGGACCACAGCCGGGTGCGCAGTGTACTAAACCGGTTCCGGTGGTTGTGTCAACGTATTCTTTGCTGAGAAGGATGGAATAGAGTTTATGATTTTTTTGCAGGTCTTTAGGAAGATATTCTTTAATATCAAGAGGGTGGTTATATGTTTGGCCTTCTAAATCGTTTCCTTTGGTGGTTTTTTTTATTTTGTAGTTTGTTATTTTGGCTTTCGTCATGACGTGTTCAAGTAGTGGTTTGGCTACAATCCACGTTTCTTCTCCGGCGGGGGTGGTTGTGAGCGCTTCAACGTATTCTACTTCGGGGTTGACCATGATGGCTAAATTGAGTGGGATAGTCCAAGGTGTTGTGGTCCAGATGATAAAGAATGTATTTTGTTTTTTTCGATGGGCAAATTTGACATAAATTGCGGTGTCTTTGATTTCTTTGTATTCTAATTCGTGTTTGGCAACGGCGGTCTGAGTTGCAGCATCCCAGTGCATGGTTTTAAGACCTTGATATAATCTGTTTTTTTCATGGGCTTTTTTGATGAGCCACCATTCTGCTTCCATGAAGTCTTTGCTAATGGGCTGATAGGGATTGGTGAAGTCTAGTGTGGCGCCGAGACGGATGAAATCTTCGTTCATTTTTTGCATCATTTCAGTGCAGAAGGTGTGACATTCTTGAGCAAATTTTTCTAGGCCAAATTGTTCAATGTCATGTTTGTCTTTGAGATTAAGCTTGGCCATGACTTTTTGTTCGGTGGGTAGGCCGTGCATGTCATAGCCCATGCGATCCCACACGTTGAAGCCTTGGGCGCGTTTATATCTTAGGATGATATCTTTGAGAGCCATATTCCACGCAGTACCCAGATGGACGCGGCCAGAGGTGTAGGGGGGGCCTTCGAGAAAATAGAATTTTTGGCCACTTTTGTTGCGTTGTCGAAGATTTTGGGTAATTTTATGTTCTTCCCAGTATTGTAATATCTGTGGTTCAATTTCTGAGGGAGTATAATTGGGATATTTCATGGAAGGTGAGAAAAGAAGCTGGTTTAAAAAGATTGTTGTCTTAGAGGGGGTTTCTCGCTTTTAAAATAATGATATTGCCACGGCCTTTTTTGATTTTTTCGACAACGCCTTTGTGTTCTAATTCGGTGATGATGAGGCTTACTTTGGCTTCGGAGAGGTAGAGCATTTCTTTGCGAAGCTCGGTTTGATGAATACGACCATCATTTTTTTTGATGATGGCTAGGGCTTTCTCGATGTAGGCGGGTTCTTTTTCTAGCTCTTGTTTATGCTGTTCAATGGTTTTTTGGGCTTCGGCTTTGATGTGTTTACGAAAGACAGTTATGGAGCCATATTTTTTTCGCATGTATATAATTCGGATGAGTAAGGCGATGATGATGAGGCCTGTGACAATATAATGCCAAAGAGCAGGGGCGGGATTGTCTTCGAGGGGTTCGATGATAAGATCTTTTTGAGTTGTTTCATTCCATAGATCTGATTCATCTTGAAGATCGGGTATTAGAAAGAGGTCAATGGTATATTCACCTTCTTGAGTTATATCAATTGGTTGTGAGATTTCTATGAGTTCTTTACGGGCAGTGAGGGTATATTTTCCCGGGGGAATATTTATGCTATACGTGCCATCTTTGGCGAGATATTTTTGTGCGGGTTGGGTGTTTATCTCTAGGAGGGTGTCTTTTTCGGGGTTGAGTTGAGCGTTGTAGATTGTGCCTCTGAGTGTTGCGGCTTGTGCTGCAAAGCTTACAATTAAAATTATACTTATGTAGAAGAGGATCTTTTTGTTCATAATGGGTTTTTATTTTACGATAAGATAAAAATATATCTTTTTTAGTTTATAAATACTTGTGGAATGTAGTTCTAGTTCACTACTTTAAAATACTTAATTCTCCGAAAGCTTTATAAATCAGAAGACTTCCTGAATTTTAAACATCTATCACCTCTTTTTCCCCAGCCAACCTTAACCGGTTGGCCAGGGGTTTTATATTCACTTTTTATATAGTGAAATTTTCAACATCTTGTTTGATTTCTATGGAGATTTATTATATACATGAATACCCATAACTAAGAGTAGTGTTATTAAGATGCCAATGAGCATGCCTTCTCCGATTAATAGAATGTCATGATGGGTTGTTGAGAAGGACTCTGAAATGGTTTGTAGGGATGATTTTTCTTCGGGGAAGTAGATTTGCAAGTCACTGAGTTCGAGAGCGTATTCTAGGTATAATAACGCGGTGAATTTGTCGCTGTCTTTTAAGGTATGAGCATATTGGTAGTAGGAATAGCCTAGAATTGGAAAAATGCCTTCAGCAGTGTTATCGGCAATAATTTGTTGTGCGGCTTGTTCTTTGGCACTAATGAATTCATTTACAGTTTGTTCTTGTACGCCAAGGGAGCTGATGATGGTGTTGGCATTGGCTTTTGCTTCCATGGATTTGATTAAACAGAGTTCTTGTTGGTCTTGATTTTGCGCGGTTTTGGCATCATTTATCTGTTCTTGAATGTTGGTTAGATAGGAGGAGGGGATAAAGAGGCCGATGTAATTGTTGCGTTCTTCTGCTTCAGATATTTTAAATGTGCAGGTTTCTCTCATTTTATCTTTATCTAGCTGGAATTTTTTGCCATCCATGGCGAAGAATTGCATCCAGGAGGTGGCGGAGAAATAGCGTTCTTCAGTATACGATAGCACAGAATACATCTCTTCTGGTTTTAGATTGGGGCGTTGTTCACGATATTTTTTGATTTGATGTTTTACATCATCAAGGCGTTCTTTAACGACAATTTTTGTTTGTAAATCGGAGATGGTGGTAATTTTTTTGTTATCTACTTCTGTTTCTAGGCTGGTGGCTTTTTTCTCTACTTCGTAGATTAAGGTGGCAATCATTGATGGGCTGAGATGTTCTTTTTGATAATAATAATTTTTGAGAAGAATGTTTTGAGTGAAACAGATACTGGCGATGGCATAGCTGTCTTTTTTTAACGTGGCGTTTATGATACTTTGATTCTTTTGTTGCAGAGCTTTGGTTATATTCTCATCTAATATTATGTTATTTTCTTGAATCTCTTGCTTAATTTTTTCTGAGCGTTGACAGAGCATGGTTTGTAAGTCATTCATGATTTGGGTGTATTGATTATTTTCATTTAATGGAGTTACAGATTTACTGATGTTTTGACCGGTTAGTTGGGTTAATGCTTGGTCGAGAGTGGTCACTTCTATTATGTCAATACTTAGATTGGTTTTAGCATAGGATATAAGATCGATATTTGCAGTGGTATTTGTGTTTGAGCTATTTATTGCAGTGGAATTTATGGTGTTGTTGTTTTCTGTATTATTATTTTGAGGTGGTTTATTGAGTGATGTTTCTGGAGCAGGATATGCTTCAGGATAATTACCGCGTGAGATTAACACTTTTTTGAGGTCGGCTTTGGCGGCGGCTTGGATTTTTTCTTTTATGCCTCCAACAGGGCCGATAATACCTCCCGAGTTGATTGTTCCAGTTATGGCCACTTTTTCATTTATGGGAAGATTTTGTATGGCAATGGCGGTGATGGCGGAAATAGCGGCGCCAGCTGATGGGCCACCAATGATACTTGATTTTGCTTGGATGGTGTAGAGGAAGTCGAATTGATCACAATTTAATTTGTAATGTTTACAGGCGATTTCTTTGGCAAAACGGGTGGAGATTTGGGTGTCCATTTTTGTGACGGGATAGGTGTTGAGAAAGACATGTCCGTTTCCGGGTTTGAGTTCAAGATAGAGGTCTGCGTCACTCCCTTCATAACCTGTTGGTGTTTCTTGTACAGCGAGAAGTTTGAGATGGTAGGTCTGTGATGATTGAGCTAATGCAGATGTGAGATAGATTAGGGTTAGTAGGAGATATAATATTATTTTATTCAATTCTCTCATTATTTTGATGGATTGAAGAAATGTTATAAAGCTTTTGTAAGGGGAGTATAGAGAATTGAGTTGTTAGTTTTGAGGATTTAGAAGAGTTTGATTACATCTCTTTATGAGCTTGTTGCGAAACTCACTTTGCGAAAGATTAAAATAGGTTTATGATTTAATGCAGATGATGGTTTTGAATACAACACGAAAAGTTATTTCGTTGATTCGAGATGTGTTATTTATTGTATTTGTTGTGTTGTTATTTATTTCTGTGGTAAAGGCGGTTACGTTAGTGCAGTCTTTGGAAGGCTTTTTGCCACAAGATGTGTTGCAGATGGTGGGTTTAGGTGGTAATACGGGTGGTGGGGAAAATTCGGTGCAGAGTGGTAATTCACAAGTTGGCGGTGGAGGTAGCGGGGGGGATGCGAGTTTGTTGCAGATGCTTGATGCATTGGAACAGGATGTTATGAATGAGAAGTATTCTGCGGCATTGCTTAAATTGAGTTTATTAGAGAAGATTGCACAGAAGTCAGAAGCGTCATCGGGAGATTTGGCAAAAATTACGCAGATGAAGCAGGCATTGAAAAATAAGGATAAAGATGGTTTTTTTGTGATATTTACACCAATTAAACAGCAAATAGTTGCCCAAGGACAATCGCAAAATAGCGGGGGTGTGAGATAAAATGAATGAGGCAAGAAGTGGTTTGGATAGAGTTTCAGATGTTGTGGCAATTCTTCGAGATTTGATTTTGATTTTGTTTTTAGGGATAGGGGTTTTGGGGTTGGTTTTGTTTTTAATCTTGGTTTGATTTTTTTTCTAGGGAGCTTTTTTAAAGAGGAGTTTGAATAAGTATACTTGATTTGTCAAACTCCTCTAAGAAGAACTTTGAAATTGATGAAATAATGAGCTATTCAAAGTTCTCTAAACAAATTTTATATAGTCCTATGACTTTATCTTGTTCATGACGCAACGTGAAGCTAAAATGAATTTAGAGAAGCGGTATTTTACCTATGAGGAAGCTGAGCAGATGCTACCTAAAGTTGAGCGGATGATTTTAGAGTTACAAGCAATTGATAAAGCGCTGGATCTGTTGGAAACGGTGGAACTGGAAATTGATGAGGAGAGTGAAGAGCAGGTGCGGTATGTGATGAAGTTTAATAAAGAATTTCATAAATTATCTTATCGTTATTATTTATTATTGGAAAAATTAGATGGTATGGGAATTGTTGTTAAAGATTTGGAAGAAGGATTGGTTGATTTTTATCATACCTATCGAGGTCGTGATGTGTTTTTGTGCTGGAAATTAGGGGAGAAACAGTTAGGATATTGGCATGAGGTTAATAGGGGCTATCATGGACGGCAAAAAATTATTGATTTAAGCGGAAAGATTGTTTCATTTAAGTAATCTTTTTCAATGGGAATGAGTCTAATACTCCATAGCTTTGTGAGGGGGATTTTTACTTTAATCTCATTGTAATTAAAAAATGGAATGAGTATTAGGAAAGAGGCTGTTTGATGGGAAAGAGGAAACGTTTGAAGTTTGGATTGGTGTTGGGGTCTGGTTCAGCGAAAGGCTTAGTTCATATTGGGGTTCTTAAAGTATTACATCAGTCTAAAATTTTTCCGGATTATATTGTTGGTACATCAATAGGGGCGGTTATTGGGGCGGCGTATGCGGCAGGAAGAACGCCAGAGGAGATAGAAGAACTGTTTCAAAAAATTGATTGGAAAGCAATTGTGGATTTTACATTACCCAAAAATGGCTTACTGAAAGGAAGGATTGTAGAAACTAAGATTAGAAATTTAGTGCAGAATAAATCTTTTGAAGAACTAAATATCCCATTACAGTTGGTGGCGTATGATCTCACTGCGAAAAAAAAAGTGGAATTTATTAGAGGAGATGTGGCGAGAGCGGTGCGGGCATCGATTTCTATTCCTGGTGTTTTCACCCCCCTCTCAATCCATAATCATTCTTATATTGATGGGGCGGTGGTTGATCCTATTCCTGTACGAACGGTGAAAAAGATGGGGGCGGATGTTATTTTGGTAGTTGATTTAGTTGAGGATGGCAAAACGATGGTTGCACCAAGAGTTGAGGGCAAGAGCTTATTACGTGATTGGCGAGAGAAATTTATAATGGTTGAATTGCAGGAATTGAAACAATTGTTAATTCCAAGACGATGGCCAAAAATAGTCCAAAAATTTCTTCGATGGTTGTTTGATATTTTATTCTATCCTGCACGTGTGTTGCGTATGTTTGCGGGGATAGAGATGTTTCCGCTGCCTAAGTTGATGTATCAAACAATCAATGTTATGTCTGATACGTTGGCAAAAGAAAAATTGCGTGATCCCGCGATTGATATCACTTTAAAGCCGAGGTTTGGGTCATTGAATATGTATGATTTTGATGAGGTAGAAGAGTTTTCACGTATTGGCAGCGAGGCTATGCGGAAAAAGTTATCTGTTTTGAAGGAAAAGTTGCGTTTGTGAATTTATTTTTCACTTGTCTACGTGGGGAGGTTGCTTTTATTTTTGTTTTATGTTGTCCATATCTTTGTATTTCACATGGATTTTTTTGCCGGTTTTATGATGTTGCAGAATGATTTCTTTCCCCATGGCGGTGACGAGATATTCTTCTCCTCTATAGCTGACTGTGTCTTGACGTTTGAAAGTCACGCCGCGAAATAAAACGGTTACTCGATAAATTTCTTTGCCATCATGCTGGCCAAATAGACTAGCGGTGACAAGAGTTTTTCCACCAAATTTTTCTTGGAGTTTTCTCCCTATGTTTTGGGTGAACTTGCTATCGGCGAGCTGGAAGTCAAAGCCATTGGTTACTCGTTTGATTTTGGCAATGTGCATATTCACGCGGGCGATTTCGTCTTGGACGAAGTTGATCATGTCTTGGGTGACGTTGCGTAATTGCAGGGTTGCTTCAAAGTACTGTTGATGTTTGTTTTTGATGTTATAGACCATA
>JAHFQW010000026.1:0-2957 GCA_023259115.1 archaeon | reverse complement strand
TATTCAATGCCTTCCATGTGCATATGCATGTTTTGTAATGCGTGTTTGCCTAGGCCGTGTTCGATTTTCTCAAGGATGTGTTTAAATTGTTCTAATGAGTTAGTTTTGCCTAAGGAACGGGCGTAGTGATGTGCCCAGTCAATGCAGGGGAGGACTTGTTCAAGATCTTGGCTGAGGCGGATGAGGTCATCTATATCGGCGAATTGGGCGATTTTGCCGCCTGTTTCGGGACGCAGCCAGATGGGATTGCTTGTGTCTTTGAGATGTTTGATGATGGGCTTGAGATTTTGTTTGACTTTATCGTAGACTTTTTTTTGGGGATCTTTCATGTAATAAGCCATATGGTAGCAGATGCTCCATGCTCCTGCTTCGTTGGCTCGGGTGGTGGCGTCTAGAATGCGTTGGGTTGATTGCTGCAGGGTTGTGGCGGTTTGGGCGTTTAAGTTGATGAAGTATTGGCCGTGGCAGGTGAGGGTAACATTATGGAATTTTGCTTGTGCTTTGATGAGGGGGGCTTTTTCTGGGCTGATGTTAATGGAGCGGACAAATTCGAGTTCCATGCTGTCGAGTCCGAGAGTTTTAATGTGCTCGATGCCGTTGAGAGTGTCTCTGTTAGGGGTGCTCAGAGGGATTCCTGCGGTGCCAAAGAGGAGTTTGGGGATTTGGGTCATGGTTGTTTGTGGTAAATATTATGTGGGATAAAAAGGTATCTAAATATTTATTAATGGTGTGATTTAATAAAGTGGTATGGTTGCTGTTTGTGATGATATTCTTGAGGATATTCCTGATATCTTTAAATATAAGAAAGATTCTTTAGACCCCTATACGTTATTTGCTCGGGTTTGGAGTGAGCATGATACTGGTCATCTAGGTGTGTATCCCGTGGTTGCGGTGTCTTTTCATGTTTCAGAGGTGCAGAGAAATGCGTTTCACAATCAATTATATGATTCTTATGAGAGGAAATGGGGAGTGCGTGTTCCTCCCACTTATTATGCGTCATACAACTCTTTTGGAGTTGTTGCTTTTCCAGAACTGTATGAGGTTACTTCAGAGATAATTAGATTAAATCGATTGGGGGTGGTTGTGATTATTCCTAATTTAAAATATCTTCCAAGATTGGGATTGACGAAGCAAAATGCGGATATGGATCGGTTGATAGCTGAATCGGAGAGGGAATTTGTTGATCATTTAATGACGCAGAGGAAAGTTTTGGATGAAATAAAAGATGATACTCTCTGCTGGTATCGTGATTTAGATAGTTCTGTTCATGATACGGGATGGGTGGAGCAGATTTCCGATTCTTCTGATCAAGTTCTACCTATGAAAGGAAGACATTTGAAATTGGTTCGAGATGATTAAGATTGGATCCATAAGTTTTAAAAAGAAACTGCTTGTTTTTTGAAGTATGACTGCTATAATTTCTGTGACTGGACTCACAAAGAAGTTTGGTGAGTTTACGGCTGTTGATAATGTTTCGTTTGATGTGCAGAGAGGAGAGATTTTGGCTTTTTTGGGACCAAATGGGGCGGGGAAGTCCACAACAATTAAGATGTTGACGACTCTCTTGGAGTTGAGTGGCGGAAAGATTGTGGTGAATGGACATGATGTGATGACGCAGCCGTTTGAGGTGCGTAAAACGTTTGGGATTGTGTTTCAAGATCCAAGTTTAGATGATGAGCTAACGGCATATGAAAATATGGAGTTTCATGGAGTGTTTTACCATGTGCCAAAACAGGTGCGAGCAGAGAGAATTACTTCTTTATTAAAATTAGTGGAATTATGGGATCGTAAAGATGAGGCAGTTAAGACTTTTTCTGGGGGAATGAAGCGCAGGCTTGAGATTGCGCGAGGATTGATTCATCATCCAAAGATTTTGTTTTTAGATGAGCCAACATTAGGTTTGGATCCGCAGACGAGAAATCATTTATGGGATTATATTATTAAATTGAATAATGATGAGAATATGACTATTTTTTTTACGACGCATTATATGGAAGAGGCGGAGAGAGTGGCGCATCGTATTGCGATTATTGATCATGGTAAAATTATTACCCAAGGTACATCAAGTGAATTGAAGAAGCAAACTAAGACTAAGTCACTGGAAGAGGCTTTTTTGAAGTTGGTTGGTCATTCGATTCGTGATGAGAGTGCAAGTGCGATGGATCAGTTACGCATGGGTAGACGAATGTGGGGCGGGAAATAAATGGGAGCAATCTATATTATGTGGTTACGTCAGTTGAAACGATACTGGCGTTCAAAAGCGCGAATGATTGGTTCCCTTGCGCAGCCATTATTATTTTTGGTGGCGTTGGGTTTTGGATTTGGTCCGATTTTTGAGAAAGCAGGCGGAGGAAATTATATTACTTTTCTGGCTCCGGGTGTTATTGCGATGAGTATTTTGTTTACAGCGATGTTTAGCGGCATTGAAATTATTTGGGATAGGCAATTTGGCTTTTTAAAAGAAACGCTTGTGGCACCGGTTTCACGTTCGGCAATTATGCTTGGTCGTACACTAGGTGGCGCTACGGTTGCGTTTTTGCAGGGGATTGTGGTGTTGTTGATCTGTTTTGTGATGGGGTTTAGATTGAATTCGTGGGTGTATGTGCCTGTGGCTTTAGCGTTTATGTTTTTGATTTCGTTATTGTTTACGGCGTTTGGGACGGCGATTGCGTCCAGATTGACGGATATGCAGGCGTTTCCACTTATTATGAATTTTTTGATGATGCCGATTTTCTTTTTATCGGGGGCGTTGTTTCCGTTAACTGGCTTACCGGGGGCATTAGAAGTTGTAACACATTTTAATCCGTTGGCGTATGGGGTGGATGGAATTCGAGGTGCGTTGACGGGGCAGATGGTGTTTGGGTTTGGATTAGATTTTTTGGTTCTGATCGTTTTGACAACGGTGGTGTTGTGGATTGGGGCATGGATGTTTGGGAGAATTGAGGTGTGAGAAAAAT
>JAHFQW010000054.1 GCA_023259115.1 archaeon | reverse complement strand
GACCGGGCCCTGTGATGGCGCCGCCCACGTCTTGATCTAAAACAAATCTTCCTACGCGCTCACTTCCGCTGGTTTCTAATGTTTCGTTGTTTTCAAATTTTGGCTTGTCAAAGAGAAGAAAAGCTAAGGCACCCTTAGGAAAATATCTTGAATCCGTCGCGATCGTACGTCCGTTTGTAGCAGGAACACCAAGGGATGTGGTAGCACTTTTATTAAATGATTTAAAGAAAACATAACTGGGGTTTTTATTAAGCAATGCTTGCATACTTGAAGGTGGCAATTTTCTTAGGTAAGCTTCGATAGAGTGAAGATTAAGTTTCTCGTCTGTAATGACAGTTTTTAGATATTTTCCGATGGCATCATAAGCTAAACCGTTTTTGTCAGCATAGTTAAGATAAGTTTTATTTTTCTTAGAAAACTCCACAGTGCCCGACCCTTGAATTTGCATTAAGAATGCGTCTACTGGATCAACCCAACAGATTTCTAATCCTTTACCTCTTAATATACTTTTTGAATCAATATCTTCTCTTGAATAGTAGGGGATTAATTTTCTTCCATCTAATCTCCCTCGGAGCCTTCTCTCAGAGTTAAACTTGGAATCAAAAAGTGAAAGGTCTATGTCAACGAGATTTTTTGGCGGACCATAAAGGGCACGACTAAATTTGGGTGTTTTCTTTCTGCTGCCTTTAATAATGGGTTCGTAGTAGGAGGTAAGAAAAATTTCACCTGGCATTGTGTTGCCATAAACAGCTTGAAAATCAAAATTTTCTGAAACAGCTTTATAAAAATCAGTAGCATTGGGATTTTTTTGGTAAAGATCGACAAAGAGTTGAAGGCCCGCCAGAAATTGTTCCTTTGGAATAACTCTGTTGCCAAAATTGTAACTAGATTTATTATCTATTTTTTTCAAATGGTTTATGTCAGATTTAACAGCATCTACCAAAGCTGCTAGGGGCAGATCATCTGAAATAACCGGCGCTTTAACTTGGCTCATTGAATTTTCTGGGCCCTTGATGGGGGCCCTAGAGCACGAAGACAAAAGCGCAATGAATAAAAATAACAACTCGAGAAACCAAAGGATGTCACTCATTGTTTTTTTCTTTAATAATTTAAGTTTAGATTGCAATCTAATTTCTCCAGGTTAAAGCGTGACAATTCATCGTAGTGTCCATCTTATACTTCTTAATATTTCGTTGTAAATTTTATGCGTTGACTCGTCGTATAACGGATTGCTATAAGCATTTGGAATCTATCAAAATTAATCAATCTTTTGAAAGGAAATACCTTATGAAATTCGTTGTTTTTGCATTTGTCGTCTCTTTTTCTGTGGCTGCAACGGCTGCTACAAAAATTTGCTTTGGAACAGGCGATGATCCGAGCGGTCATTTTATCGCCAAAGTTGGTCCAACCAACCTCACTGTTGGCCGCGCTACCGGCAATGGAGCTGTTTGGGAAGGCACGTTTCCCAGAAATGGCGCCAATGTGAGTGGCAAAGATGGAAAAACATATTTGAAGTATTACTCAAAGGGCGACGAAGGTTGTAATACCGTGTTGGCCGACGAGAACCTCCTTTATAAGGGCACAAAAGGTTGGATTAAATTTCGTTGCCGTGGCGAAGGCTTTGGCGATAGCAAATATTTCTGCCGCGATTCTTCACGATAGTAAATTTCTTTATGTAAATATGAAAAAGACTGACTCCGCGGAGTCAGTCTTTTTTTTTGAGGCATAAGGTCATCTGTAACTTTTGCATTCAGCTTTATAGCCGTATTCCATGACACCTTGCTTCCGAAAAAAGTGCCTGGCACCTACGGATGAGGTTTGCTTAATGCAAATTCTAAGATGAGGTTAAGATAGTGCCCACTAAAATCAATCTTGTTGGGATTACCACTGGAATCAGCTGATTGATAAGCCGCTCGCTCTGATTTATACGAATAACCCATCATGCCTGTGTATCGATCACTGAGTTTAAGTGTCCCTGCAAATCCCGCTTGAATACTTAGCTGTGGGATTTGGGGTGTCCCCGTCGGAGTCCCGAGATCTACCATTCCATACAATCCTAAAAGATAAGCATGATACCCGAGAGTTTCACTTATCTTGTTAAAGTAAGAAAGTTGAATCTGTGGACCAGCGCTTACGATTTTTGTATACGCATAAAGCTGCGTATACGGATTACCAATAAGCTCTGGTAACTCATGATACCCTGCCCCTAACCAAATTCTGGCTCTTCCACCGTTGGGAAATATATGTCGCCAACCTAAGTTAATTGCTCCATTAACATAGGTAAACGTTTGCTCTGCTGTGGAGAATCCCGACATAGCCATTTGACCAAGTAAACCAAACTTTGAATGTTGAAACCAATTGCCCGCTGCCAACTCTCCAGAACCAGCAAATAAAACTTGTCTCGTTAATGTGTTATTGTCGTAGTTTTGACCAATATAGGTAATATCTGAAATAATATATCGACCCCAGCCATACATTGACGCTGGTTCTTCGGCTAAATCCAAATCCACTTTTTCAAACCGACTTACTGTAAAACGATTAAACCTAAGGGGGTCAAATTTTACCACTTCTCTGGTTTGTTCTCCGGCGCTGTAAGCTTCAACGGTCCAGTTATAGCTTTTATCATGAGGAACATGAACATCTGCTGTCTCACTAAAAACTTCTTTAGTCGTATAGAGATCCCCCTGATCGTCATACACAAAAACTTTGTATTTGACGGCTCCCGGTTGTTTTTTCCACTTTAAGGGTATAGTAGCTCCCGTGTCATCGTCGGCATCGATAAGATCATTAAGACTTGGTCCCACAATTTGAACGGGCAACATCTCTATGAAAAAGTCAGACGGCGGGCTCCAATCGCTACTTATATTTTGATCATCAAAGCTTCTAGCTCTTAGCTCATAATGCCCCGGTGAAAGGCGAACTCTTAAACCAGGATCTTTGGTATCAAAACTTGAAGGCGTTGATTCCCCTTCTTCTCCAAGATGAATTAACTCATACTGATAGGTTTGAGAAGTGGGGTTACCACTCACCTCAAAGTACATGCCTCTTGTGTAGGGACTAGCAATAGCAACACTAAATTTATTGTAAGTCAGCTCATCTTCATTAACCTCAGTCACCGAAGGATCTAAAAGAGGAGCTAAAGCCCAACTATAACTTGCCCCCGGCATCACCTCTGTGGAGAGCCAGGGTTGGGTGGTCTTATAAGTATGAATCACTTTGCCTTTAGAGTTTTTAACTTTTACTAAATACCCGTTAGCATTTTCAATAGCAGGCCATTCAAAAGTAATTTTTTCTCCATTGACAGCTTTAGGAATAATTTGAGCGTTGGGACCAGGATACATACTTGTGGGAGCTTTAAAGGGAACCCAAAAATCTTTCATCTCTCCCCATGACCCCGGTTGATGTTGTTCGTCAAAAGATCTGGTTCTCACAAGATAATGGCCAGGAGTTAAGCGAACCCTCAAGATTTCGTTATCAAGATGAAACGTAAAGGGCTCAGGCCATTTTTGATCATAAGCTCTTATATCAACATCATACCCGAAGGCTTCATGAACTTTATTAAGCTCAATGTATACCGTACGAGCGGGGAGATTTCTATCTTGGGGGACGTCTTCGACAGGGGGAAGGTTCTGCGGGGACGCCAGCGCCAGACATGGGAAAGCTAAAAGCATTGAGAAACAAGCGACGAGGGATTTTAGAAAAAAAAAATGAAACCATAAAAAATTTGTAACGGAAATATTTGGCCAATTTGAGGAATAGCAACCACAGAAATAAG
>JAHFQW010000005.1 GCA_023259115.1 archaeon | reverse complement strand
TCATCAGCGGCCGTTTCCTGCGTCGGTAGCCTTGTTTGGTGAGCGTCCTCGCTTTTCTTTCTGAAGATTTTACTCTGGATAAATCAAATTCTTCTCTAATTCAAAATACTTCTCTACAACATTTTCAAAAAGAAGGGCAAGAGCAAGCTTGCAAGCAAGACGATTAAAAAGAACAAACTTACCAGCCTATATCTCTTTTCGCCATCTGTGGGTCCTTTGAGTTTATGTAAAAATGTTTGGGCCATTCTGCCACCATCAACAATGGGCAGAGGCAGAAGATTGAATAAGCCGATACCAAAACTTAAGAGGAAGAGCCAGCGTAGGAAGATGACAATGGTGTTTGTGGCATAGTAGACAATGCTGAGAATGCCTGATTGGTAGAGAGGTTTGCGATCAAATTCGTTGTGAATGTCTTTGATACCTAGAAAACTCTTCTTGGGATCGTCAGGGTTTTGGGCGAGAGTGAGGGTGTAGGATTGTTTTGGTGTGGTTATGATGAGGGTATTGCCTGGTTTTTGGCATTGTAATTCATCGTTAAATTCTTGGAATGAGGGGGTGGGGTGAGTATTGATGCTCGTAATGATTGTGCCAGGAGCGATGCCAGCTTGTGCGAAAGGATAGGATTGATTATAATATCCATCGAAGGTGAATCCTTTTGGTTCAAGCATGGATTGTTCTAGAGGCATGAAGATGAATGAAAGTGCGAGGAACGCGAGAATGGCTAAGAGAATGTTGGAAAATGCGCCAGCGGCGAGTATGGAGTATTGCACGGTATCTTTTTCTTTGAACATTTTTTTTTCATTTGGTTCGACGAAAGCGCCAATAACTGGACCAAAGAAGACAATACCTGTATTTTTGACTTCGATATTATGGGCGCGAGCAACAATGCCATGAGAGAATTCATGCACAATGGCGATCACAAATATGGCAACTAACCAATGCCAGAAAGGCAGAATGCCCATGCCGGGAACGTTGATACCTGGGAGCACCAATGAGACGCCTGCGGCAGCATTTGGGACGATAATTAAATCGATGATATTTTTTATGAGGAAAAATGAGATAAAAAGCATGCCAATAAAACCAATTCCTATGCCAATATATCCTAATAGAATAACCACTTCCCGATATTTCTGGGAGTATTTATCCATCCATGCTAATCCCCATTTAGTGCGATAGAGAAAAATAATTTTACCTTGGACATCTATCTTTTTTCGATGAAGAATGAGGAATAGAATGATGATGAGGTAGAAAATAATGATGTACTTGTATTGTATAAAAAAAGAAAATATGTTTTCCAGCATCTACTTGGGAGAGCCAGAAGAGTATTTATTTCTTTCGTTTTGGCCGTAGTTTATGAGAATCACAATTACGACATTTGACGTTTCCTTGGCTTACCTTTAAGCTTGGGGCACGAATTTTTGATTTACATACCCGGCAGACGAAAATGTTCTTTAATATACGAGCGGAGGCTTCTTCGAATTTTACCATGTTTGTATTACCTTTGTTTTGTTTTAATTAATTATTTTAGTTTTAGATAGATTTTAAGTCGAGAGGGTGTTCTTATTTGACTTGTTTCATTACTTTTGCACCCATCATGGTCCAATATAAGACTTCCACACCTTCTTTTACTTCGGCTTGCAGTTCTTCAGGAATGTCCATTTCAAATGTCTCATAGGTTTCTGTGTCCATGACATTAGCGATTTTACCTGAAACAGAGAGGATCTGCGCACTTTTCTTTTCAATAATTGGGACTTCGACTCTATCGTGACCGGGCATGACGACGTTACGTTTTTTGCTATCAAGCAAACCTGTGGCCATCAAATTAACTTTTGCATGTCCATGTTTTCCTGGGCGTGAGGTTGAGGTGTCAGTAATCTTACAGGGTGCTCCATCAATGATAATTGTGTCGCCTTTTTTGAGTGTTCCTACACTTACGAGTTTTTTTTCGTAGTCTTCTGCCATGTTGTTTTCCCCAGCTATTGCTTATTTTATTTATTTGCTAATTGAATGTCTTTGTCTATGATGGTTTTTCGTCCTGCGTGTTCGGCGAATTTTTTTGCTTCCAGCGCAATTTCTTTAGCTTTTTGCTCTAGGATCGCTGCGAGTGCTTCTTTAGCGTCATCTGATACACGCTCTGCACCTATGGCGCGCATGATTTTATCCATGGCGTTGAGGGAAATTAGTCCCTTTTTGCTCATATAAAGCCAAAAACAGAGAGTTATTTTTAAATGTTTCTGAAAAGCTCTACCCCAGAAGCACTTGCCAAAAAGAAGGTGTTTTTGTGCTTGTTCTTTTCTGTGTTCGAATGAGTTGTTGAATCTGTTGTTCGATTTGTGCTTTGTTAGGGTAGAGATTTTCGGCGTGTTTGAACTGGGGACTGTGATACGAATGCCGGCCGTTATGCTGATGGAATTGTAGATGTTTATGAAGCATTTCGTGATACATGATGTAATCAAGCATTTCTTGCGGGGCGGTTTGGAACGCCGTGGACATGACAATGGTGTCGTTGTGAAAGTTGTAGTGAGCGAGTTTGCGCAAAGATTGCGCACCCCAGAGAAGGTTTGGTTGTTCTAATTGGTTTTGGAAGAATTGGGTGTTGTTGCGTTGGAATGAGGCTTCTAATAAAGGGTGTGATTTGGGATTTTCGGTTAATAGAGGGATGTTTTTGATGAAGTTGTTGTATAAATCGATGTTAGGGGTGTGGGATTTGGTTTTTAAGATTTTGAGTAAGAGGGATTGGATCAATCCTATTTTGATTTCGTCATCAATGTCTTTCCATTGCAAATTGAGATGGAGGGAGAGGGTGTTTTTGGAGAGTTTGATGTTGGCGTTAAATGGAGAGAGACGACGGTTGTATTCCAAAGATGTTTGGTAGGGGAATGGTTTGAATGGAAAAAGACGGGTGTAGGATTGTTGGATTATGGTCATAGGTTGCGGAAAAGATTAGGGATTAAAGAAGGTTGTTGTTTTTTAGTTTGTATTACTTTGTTTACTGATGGAATAATGAAATATTCAAAATCAGGCGTACTTTAACTCTGCGGTTTTTCCACAATTTTAATAACGCCATGATTAGCGTCTACTTTTACTAAATCGCCGTCTTTGAGCACTTTGGTGGCGATTCTTGTGCCAACAATACAAGGAATACGCAGTTCTCGGGCAATTATCGCGGCGTGGCAGGTGATGCCGCCTTCATCGGTGATAAATGCGGCGGCTTTTTCCATAGCAGAGATGTAATCTGGACGGGTCATTACAGATACTAAAATGTCGCCTTTCTTTATTTTATGTATGTCTTGAACACTTTCGACGATTTTAACCGTGCCTGATGCTTGGCCCAATGAAACTGTGAGGCCGCGGATTTCTTGAGTGTGGGTGCTACTAGTTGCAGCTTCTTTTCTGATGAGTTGGATGATTCTTTTATCAGTGGTGATGTCATAGTGGTCGAGTATCCAGATTAGCAGACAGGCCTGTTGGCGAGTTTGGAGTTCGATTTTAGGTATTTTTTGATTGAGGATTTGGTCTATCTCTGGAGGCAGGGCATATTTTAATTCGTCTAGGGTATAATTGGTTCTTGTACTGATTTCATCTAAGAAGAGGCTGAAGTAATGGGTTGCCCAGAATGTGCTTTTTTTACGTTCATCCTGCCAATAGTTAAATAAGTCGGTGATGTGGAGAAGCAGGGTGATTTCTTTTGGGATTTTGAGAGTTTTGATAAGTTGTTGTTTCTTTGTTTTATGTTCTTTGATGTTTCTTTTTATTTCTTGGATTCTGGTATTTGGATTTATGTTGGTGTACCGTGTTATTCTTTGTTCAAAAAAAGAGAGGGAGAGGATGTTATCTGTGACGTAATTATTTTGTATCCAGAAAAATTGTTGTTGATGGGTTTTGAGCAATTTTTCTTTGTTTTTTGGATGCTGTTCTATTTTGCCAAGCATTTGCAGAAAAGCGATTTCTTCTTGCTGTAAAAATGAGATAAATGTGGGTGCGATGAGGGTTTCAAAGCAAGTGCTAAATTGTTTGAGGAGGTTCTTTTTTTCTAGAAAATAACTTAATTCTTGAGCGATGATAGTGTCTGTTGTGAGGGCGAAACCGTCAATGAGAGGCGAGGAGTTGAGTTTTTTAACGTATATGTATTCGAGTTCTTTATACTGGGTAAGAAGTTGTTGGTTGGTTAATTTTGAAAGAGATATTTTTTTGATTTCTCTACATTTTTTATAGAATTTGTTTTCCCAAGGTCTGAATTCGGCAATCATTTTCTTTGCGATGGTTGGGTGTTTGGTTGCTTGGGCGACGATGGAGTTGGCGGTGTATTTTAGTTCGCTGAAGAGATGATACCAATCAGCTTTATTTTGGGAGAAATACGCACAGGTGAGGCGTTGGCCATAGGGGTATTTGCTGTGATTTGTGTCGGAACCATGGGCAACGCCAACAAAGAACATGAAATGGGGACAGGCGTCAAAGCGTTGGCGATAAAATGTATGTTGTTCTAATTCGGCGAGTTTTTGCTCGATTAAATGAGGTGTTCGATTCATGGATGGTTAGTTTTTTGAGATTGTTGTTTTTCAATTTGTTTCTGATCAATTTGTTCTTCAAATTGTTCCATCGTTTGCAGGTATATAGGATGAGTGCGAAAAGCATATGGATTACAGATGGAGTAATTCGTGCCATGATAAGAGTAGGTACGATCACAATCTGGGTCTTGTTTGGGGGTTTCTTTTTTGAGTATATATGGTTTTTCTTGTTTTGAGCAAGCAGTTGCAGTCATTTCTAAGGAACTTAGACCAATTGCAACTGTAGTTAGATGGGTGGAGAGAGTGCTTAGGGTCATTTTTGGTTGTATTTTATTTTTGTTCTTTTATTATTCTATTATTTTAATGAGATGGTTATAGCTTTATTTAGGGTTTCCTATATGAAGATATGTAGTCATGTTTATTACTAATCTATTACTTATTTTTATAAATAAAGAGTTATTTCAATGGATTATATGAAAGAAGATAGGTTAATTGATTGTGGTTTGACACGAAATGAGAGCAGAGTGTATTTAGCGCTGCTGAAGCTGCATAATGCAAGTGCAATTGAGATTACTAAGCAATCTGGGGTTCATAGGATTAATGTATATGATGTGTTAGAGCGGCTACGGTTGAAAGGCTTAGTGAGCGAGTTACAGATGGGGAAACGCGTGGTCTATGGAGCGGCAGATCCGGGACAGCTTATGAATTTAGTTAAAGAGAAAGAACAGTTAGTGCGTGAGGTTGTGCCTATTTTACAAAAAGAGTTTGCGCAAAAAAAAGAAAAACATCAAGTGTATCAGTTTTTTGGTCCGGAGGGAGTGATGCAGGCGTATTTTATGATGCTAGAGCAAAAGGCGATGATTTATGGTATTGGCGGGTCGGGATTGAATCGGGTGTATTTGAAACATCGGCATGAGTTGTGGAATAGAGAGCGATTACGGTTGGGAATTTCTGGCAAATTATTATATTATGAATTCACACGAAAAGATAATGAGAAGAGTTGGCATGATTCTACGATGGAAACACGTTATATCCCAAATGCGTTTAAAACGGTGGGAATGATTGATATTTGTGGTGATATGATCATTAATTTACTACCTCTAGAAGGAGAGGTTATGGCGATTGTGGTTGAGAATAAAACCTTGGCTGAGACGTATAAGCAGTTGTTTCGTTTCATGTGGCAGTTTGCAAAAAGATGATGCGAAACGTATTTTTTAACATAAAAAGTAAAAAAAATTTCCAAAAAAAAGAATTAAACAATCAAAGAACACTCAATGCAGGTATTACTTCTAAAATGGTTTCTCCTATTTTAATTTTGTCACCAAAGTAGAGTTCGGTTGGTTTGTGTATATGGTTTTTATTTAGGTATGTGCCATTTCTACTGTCTAAGTCTGTAATACTCACTCCCGCAGATGTTTGCTGCAGTGAGGCGTGATGACGAGATACTCTGTTATCAGGGAGCTGTAAATGAGTGTCTGAGGAGCGTCCGATGATATAATTTTGTGGTAAAGATTCGATTAAACGTTCTAATTCGAATTTTCCGGTGCCACGCAGATAAAATGGTTCGTTAGATTTGAGAGGAGTTTGGACTTCAGGGAGTACGGTGGATGTGTAGGTTCTTTTTTTTGTGATGCTCTCAGAATTCCAATCTATTGTTGTACTTCCTAAAATAGAAGTCATGGTATCATACGCAGTGGCGACGGAACCGGTTGAAGTTTTTGTTCCTAAGTTACCAAGGTCGACGCCTTTTGTTTGCGCCCACTCTGTTGATGCGGTGCTATCTTGTGCAGTGTGTAAAGTGACCATTTGGGCATAGAGGTGGCTGACGTAATGAATGAGCGCACCTTTGCCAAAAGGGAGGGCAATGGCCAGAGCAGGGTTGCCACCATATTTTTTACCAAATGCGCTGCTGGAGAGGATGGTTTTGACATCTTCATGCATGGGCAGAGCAAGAGGATAGCTACTATTCTCCACAAACCAACTCAGAGTTGGGCTATTTGAATTCGAATCCAAATCTGAATTTGAAGATTCTCTATCAATAGGAAATGATTCGTTCTGGCCTGAGGTTCGTTGGTTGTTCCAAGCAAGATATTCTGGGAACAGGGCATTGGCAAGGGTGAGCGCCCAATCCGTTGTAATCAATTTGCCACCGTCACGCACATGGTCTTTGAGTCGTTCAGTGAGGCTTCTATGCGGGTTATTTATAGAACTACAATTGATGAAAATAGGGCGATTTTGGAGCAGAGGAAGAGTTGCGAGTTCATCTATTCTTTTTGTTTCATAAGGTACTTCCATGGCGTTGAGGATTCTCTCTATATAATCGTGTTGTCCTGGCACGACGATGGGGTGTTGTTCTTTTAGTTCTATGAATTGTTGCGCGAGAAGCGTGTTTTGTTGTGTTTGCGCGGCAAGAACTTTTCCTGCAGCGGTGTAGGCATTATCCATATCTGTGTCATTGGTCATATTTTTTCCTCCGTTTTCTTCTGTCTTATAGTAGAGATGGGGCAGAGTTATTTAAAACAAAGAGATATATTTATTGGCAAAAAGATTGAGGCGTTGTTTATTTACTCTCTTTTTTACTAATTTCTTCTCATTCTTGGGCAGAATAGGCTTTTTGGTGGAAAAATGAACTATATCTTTTTTTAGAACTACTTAAAAATAGCAAATAATTTTATAAAGAGAGGTTATTTTGGGTGAATTATGGATACAGATCTTATTGCGGGGAAATATATATTGATGCCACAAGCACAAACGTATGCGTTAGGTGTTGAAGCGTTACGTGCGGAAAAAGTCGCTCGCCCATTCACATTCAAAGAAAATCTGCAAGTACTTGTAGATGTGTATAGTGAGGTATACGGTTTGTTTCGAGAACTTTCTGAAGACCCGCAACAATATGTTGATAGATGGAGTAGGTTGGCAGTTGAAGCGGTTGCTCGACGTAAATTAAGTGATTGGGGATTTGGTGAGGAAACTTTGCTTCCCTCGTGTACGGGTATTGCGTATAAAGCTGGTTCAACGAAATTTAAAATAATTCCTCACTGTGCAGAATTGGCGGGTATAGACAAGGATTTTTCCCAACATTTTCTACCTATTAATTACTCCTGCATTGCAGGTATTGAATTAGATAGTAGCGATATTAGCAGTGATCAATATGGTTTCTTACTTACGCCAGATGAGATTATCAATCATCCTGCTTGGCTTGCGGCAGTGGAAGGGGATAAACAATTATTAGAGAGGTATACTGATGTTGTGTTTAAGACTCACGCTCAACTCTATGGGTCTCGTACGAAATTAATGAGTTTTTCAATAGAAAAAAATAGATCAACAGATGAATTGCGTGCGCTTTCTGTGGTTAGTCTTGAAGATGATTCGAGCACATGTGGTCGCTTTTGTTTGCACACTCTTTGTTCTTTTTTCCGTTCTGAGTAGTTCATTGTTATTCTCTCAAAAGATTATCTCTTTAGAATTGAACCGGTTTATTCTATCTCAAAACACAGAATTGCGGCAATGCCGCCTAGATCCCGCAGCTATACTCCTTCACGGGTTTCTACAGAGCCTCTTCTCAGAAACGTTTAAATACATTATAATATTACTACAAATATGGTATTGGAATCCTTATTAAACCCTTTTAGTATTAAAAAAAAACCTTGGGAAATGTTTCTCGCAGGAATAATTTTCACATTTATATCTTTAATAGTCTCTTATTTTGTTTTTAGGCAATCCGCCGGTCTATTAACTATTTTTCTTGTTGTACTTGCAACTGTTCCTATATTATACACTACTGTTAAAAATGAAGAAGAATTAGACCTAAAATCAGATAAAGAATGGACTTTATTAAAAGAACATACTAAAGTTCTCATTTTTTTAATGTTTCTTTTTTTAGGTATAACTTTCGCTTTAACCATTGCATATATATTTATGCCTCTTGAAATAGTAAATTCCATATTTAGTATTCAACAGCAAGCTATTCTTAATGTAAATAACAATGTTCATGGTATCATTACCGGTAATGTTGCTCGTTTTGATCTATTTGGCGGTATTTTATTCAACAATTTGAAAGTCCTCTTTTTTTGTCTTATTTTTTCATTATTATATGGCACGGGTGCCATGTTCATTTTAACCTGGAACGCCTCTGTTATCGCAACAGCCATGGGCAATCTTGTTAAATCTAATGTAGCCCAAAGCACTGCTCTCACCGGTGCCGTTACTGCATCACATTACCTTGGCGCCGCCACATTTAGTTTTTTTAGGTATATGACGCATGGTTTACTTGAAATCGCTGCCTATTTTGTCGCAGGATTAGCAGGAGGCATCATCTCTATTGCTTTAATCAAACACGACTTAAAAGATGATCGCGTTTTAGTCGATTCATTAGATTTGATTCTTATAAGCCTCGGACTGCTCGTTGTAGCAGGAATTGTAGAAGTATATGTAACACCTCTAATGTATGCTTAACATTTTCAAGAAAAAGATCTCATTACAACACTTTAACTCTCCCCGGCATATTCTGGAATACATCTCCATTCTTCATCATCCTCTCCAGCAACTCTTCTGTCTGTTCTAGGGGCGACTTTTCAATTAGTTCTTCAATTCCTGCACCTTCCCCTGTATCTAAATTTTTAATAAGCGACATCAATTTCTGCACAGGCATCACATTTTCTTCTATTATCTCTTCAACAACCAAATTATTCACACCTATATTCTCTTTTACAACCTCATTATTCTTTCCTTCTTGGTTCATTTCTCTATATTGTTGTCCAACGCCAACTATATTCTTATCTCTTGGCAGCTCCAATCTTCTCTGTTTTAGCCATAACAGCGATGTTTTTTTCACAATTTCTGGCGAAATATATTTTTCTTGATTATACATACGAACTTTTCCAATTAAGAGTATCACATCTCCTGCTTGTACCTGAGAAATGACTTTTGACTCTTCAAAAAATCGAGCAATAATCGCCCCTGTATTATCTTCAATAAGTAAATTAGTTATAGTTCCTATCTGTTCTTTGCGTAACACTACTACAATAACATTAATACGATACACCCCTGCTCCACTCTTCAAAAGCAGATAGTTTGGGTTCTGTTCATTTTCTTGTATATAATCCCCCTCTAAAATATCAGAAATCGTCAACTTTACCGCCACTTGTCGTATATTTTTTGTGTCTATCATTGTTGTCATATATTTAAAGAGATTTTAATTAAATGTATAATAAATGTGTAAATCAATCAAACCACTCTAAAGTCGTTGAATATGTCCTTTTTTTGGTTCAAAAATATCTCCTGACCGCCGCAGCTTCTCCATCACATCCTCTGCCGTCTCTGCACTAATATTTTTCTCCGCCGCTGCTTGTAATACCATCTCAACCGGGATCACTTTCATTCCCAACTGTTCCTCTAAAGTATGGATAACCTCTTTGACAATACTAATTGTACTGCGTTGTGTTGCCGTAAGCTTACTAGTCAATCTATCAATATCAATCTGCCCTGTCTCTTTATCTTTGGCAATCTGATTCAAACAATAATCAATCAACTCAATCGCCTTCTGCGCATCTTTCTTTGTCACAGTCTTACCTAACCTAATTTTTGCCGATGCTTCCGACAAACGAACTAATCCTTCCAATTGCCTTGCCGTAATGGGAATACTCTTAATCCCTCCTTCCACTCCCCCTGAATTACGCATTGAAATATAATATTCTTTCAATTCTTCCACTGCCGCATCCGTCATCTTGGGTTCTATTTTCTGTCGAATATACGCAAAATACTTCTTCAAAAGAGTTGTGGAAATCTCTGACATCGCCTTATCCGGATTCTGATGCAAACTCAGAATAAACGATGCCATCTTCTCATCTTTCTCTCGATTAGGCAAATCTTTAATCGGAAATATTAAATCAAACCTGTTAATCAACGTAGGCGGCAGATCAATTTGTTCAGAAATAATTCCATACGGGTCAAACCGTCCAAACTTAGGATTCGCTGCCGCAAGCACTGTTGTCTGACACTTCAGTGTCGCTTGAATATTCGCTTTTGAAATACTCACCGTCTGCTGTTCCAGTGCTTCATGTAATGCTGATCGGTCATCTTTCCCCATTTTATCCATCTCATCAATCACGGCAAAACCTTGGTTCGCCAAAACAAGCGTACCCGCCTCCAAACTCCATCCTCCTAAAAATTCATCTTTCACAACTGACGCCGTCAACCCCGCTGCCGTTGCTCCTTTACCTGATGTAAATCTTGCTTTAGGCCCAATTTTGGTGATTCTTTTGAGTAATTGTGATTTGCCCGATCCCGGATCCCCAATTAAAAGTATATGCATATCTCCTCTAGTCACAACGCCATCTGGCCTCTCCTTTCGACAGCCGCCTGCCAATTGTAACACTAACGCTTCTTTCACTTTATCATGGCCATAGATAGAAGGTGCAATATTATTCGCCAAAACCGACAACACATTTGGATTTTTCGCAATTTTCCTAATCTCTTCCAACTCTTTTTCATTCACATCAATATCATAGAGTTCATCTTGCAGCGGTTCCACATTATTCGCCTCAACAATCAAATCATATTTTGTGGACTGACCTCCCGTTTTCAAAGTGATAGGAACCTCTGCAATCCACCCCGCCACCTTCACCCTTGAACCCGGACTACTTCGTTTTTCCGTAATTGGCGATACTAAATCATCTTTCAAAAACACATTCATCCTCTTTGGCTGTGACGAATTATCCAAATCATCTGGCGACTCTTCCAACACCAACCCTTGCCCATCTACCAATTCTTTAGAAATTTCCTTAAACTTCCCTTTTCTTCCGCAACTACATCTCGAAGGCTCTTTATACTTTTTATCCAGCTGCAGCACATTCAAAATATTTCCACAGCTTGGACACTCAAACTTCGCCGCCGTCACATGCGGCCGCACATCAGATTTTTGTCGAACAACTCCTTCTGCCCAAATAAACTTACCCAAATGCTTGCTGCGAATCTCACTAATCGCCAACTTTTGTGACACCGGCAAATTCTTCATCCGCAAACTAAATTTGACAATCTTCTTAGGCAAATCAAACTCTTTAATTGCCAGCTCACCCGCCTTTAACAACTCCTCAGGCGACTCCAACAATTCTTCACAAATCTCTGTATTAAATTTAACCAATTCTCCAAAATCAAGCACCAGAAAATAATTTCCTTTACGTACTGCTTCTAACAACTGCGGCCAGTAATTCTGTTCAATAAAGTCCCGAAACACTTTTATTTGTTCATCCACTTCCATAAACCAAACCCCAAACAATGCTAAAAACCATTAGTAGCACATAATACGCACCATAAATCTCTCCAAAAATTAAAAAGTAAAGAAGGGGGATTTAAAGATTTAGGTTATAGAGTAAATATCCTCTTTCTTTGGAACAGACCAAACAACTTACTTAAACAACAGCCCGGGTCCTAGCTTTTACTTATTTAACAGCTTCCGAAGATTGTCAATTAGCTTATCTGTCGCATCATTAACTTCTTGCTCTGTTTTTGTCCCTGTACATACAATCTTTCCATTGCTAAAGAGCAAAAATGTGGCATTTGTTCCTTTTAACTTATGTACTAAGCCTGGGAACTGTTCTGGCTCATATTCTGTATTAGGCAATTTAATCCCCAAAATATTCAAATTCAAATCCATCCCAATGCTTCCTGATGCCACAATATTTTGCACCGTAATCACTGGTTTTACTGTAACCGTAATATCTAATTTCTTCAAACTGCGAATAATACTCTGGATACTTCTATCAACCTCTTCAAGCGTTCGCGCTCCCGTACAAACAACTTTCCCACTTGAAAAAATCAACGCCGAAGTCTTAGGTTCTTTAATACGTAAAACTAAGCCTGGGAACTGTTCAGGATTATATTCCGTGTTAGGCAATGTCGCGGCCATCTTCTCTAGCGGTATATCTTTCTCTAAGCCCGTAGAAACAACAATATTAACAATACGAATACTTTTTTTTGCTTCTTTTTTCATATCTGGATCCCCCCAACATATATTAATGCTTTAAAAAGGCCTATTGAGTATTTAAATATTACCTTTATAAATACGTACTTCCTCAACAAACATATGCTTTATATATACCTCTCTCTCAAACCCACTCCTCCATTTCCGATGGAATATCGTCTACAATCCATCTACCCGAAACGAAAAATCCCAAGGAATGCTTTATAAATAACCCTCACCCAAAAGAACCCATGGCTCACACCCACCTCTTATTACGCTACGGCGAACTCTTCTTAAAAGGCAAAAACCGTCATTTCTTTGAAAAAGCCCTCGTTCAAAACATCCAGCGCCAAATCCCTGGCCAACCTATCTCTACACCTCACAGCCGTCTGCTCATGGATTATTTCCCACATCACCATCAGCTGCGTCGCATCTTCGGTCTGACTTCTTACTCTCCTTGCATCCAGACACAAAAAGACATTCACCTCATCACCCAAATCATCCTCGAAATAGTAAAAGACCTCCCCTCAACAAGCACATTTCGTATCGATACCAATCGCTCCGACAAACAATTTCCACTCACCTCACCACAAATCAATCGCCTCATTGGCGAACAAATCGAACAAACAACCTCTCTTACGTTTTCCCTCAAACAAGCCTCAACTATAATTAACATCGAAATCGGCCACGATGCCGCGTATATCTTCACTCAAATTATTCCTTGTGCCGGCGGCTTACCCACGGGAGTCGAAGGTCAAGTTTTCTTATTGATAGAAAATCCTGCCTCCTTACTTGCCGGCCTCTCAATCATGAAACGCGGTTGCAATCTAATCCCTCTGGGATTCCAACCTCAAGACCTCTCTCTGTTGCAAAAATATAGCCCTATCCCATTAAAACTTCAACTCATCAAAAATTTTCCAGAAATCGAGCAACTTGCACATCGCAAAATCCTCATCAGCGGCCAGCATTTTGAGACGTATAAAAAATACGATACGTCTATAATGGTTTTACGCCCATTAATCGCCTATTCTCAAACTGAGATCAACTCCTCATTAGAACTGTTTCAAAGAATATAAGTCTTTGAGTATCAAAAACTATTTAACCCTTTCTTATTTCACTCTGACATGCCTAGTCTAGACTCCCTCATCGACATCCCCCCTCTTGCCACTCAAAAAGAAAAATTAAAAGATAGTGAATACTTTTTCGCAGCCCATTGCCAGCAAATAGATATATCCACCGTTTGTCATGTTGATGAACTGGTCACCCAACGTTCTCAAAATCCTCTCCTCCACGATAAAAATTACACCACCGGCGATTTTTTCATCTATTTTGTAGAGAATAATCTTCCCAAACTTGCTATTACTCGTATCACTCACAATCCTCTATTTCAAACCGATTGCATCAAAAAAATCTCCGAAGACTTTCAATTTAAGAGTGTCTGGCACGGTCTAAAAATCAAAGAAGACGCACTACAAAAAGCACTCATCGATCCCCAAACCACTATAATTGATTTATACACCATTCGCCAAACCTATTCTGAGGGCATGTACGATTATCTCTGCATAAACCCTCAGAACAAAACATCATATTTTCGTAATTTTCGCTCCTATGAGCCAGAGCGTCGTAATCCTACTTCTCACATCGAAACATCTCCCGGCTCTCCTTACAAACATGAAACCCCTCATTACCAACAACAAGGCACACATATCGATTATGATCATTGCCCTTTCTCGAAAGAAGATACCAAACTTCTTTATCGTCTTTTTGGCCCAGAAGAACTCTTCAATCAAAATATAGACCCCTTAGTAAAAGCTGACATTTCCTATCTTAAAATAATGTTCATGTCCATAAAGAATGTGATGAAATACTGCTCAGAAAATGCCCTAGGCCATTTCGTCACCTTACGTTCATTCAAAAACTACTCGGATATTAATGGCAAGACTGGTTCTTATGAACTGCTCCTAAATAACCATATTCGTGGGCAACCAAATCTCATTCAACCCAGTTGCCCACCTCACGCGCAATCTCACCCCTAATTTCCCACCCACTTCGAATACGTCCCTCGTGCCTCTTCTTCTGATTTTGCTTTAATCAATACTCGTCCATCCGCAAACAAAATAATATTCTTAAAATGCAGCGCCACCCCTTCATCGACAACTGGACCAATCATCTTCCACCTCTCTCTCATCACATACAAATCCACCTTCTTTCCTAAAATCTGATATCTCCCTGAAGAACAAAACTTAATCATCGATTCTTGGTCATCACCTCTAAGATATCTAAACTCCCCTTGGCACGCCAAACAGTTTTTATTTTTAGGTATCTGCAATTGTCTCATCTCCGGTTGCCAAATATCATAATAATACAATCTCGATTCAACCTCTTTTCCCACAATAATTTTCAACGCCTCGGTAACCTGCAGCCCTGCAATCGAAAATGTAATTGTATTAACAACCCCGCTCGTATCACACGTCTCTCCTACTTTCTCACTCAAAAAACACTCCACACACGGACCGCTCGGAAAAATCGACATCACATACCCCTTCGTTTTAATTGTCGCTGCATAAATCCACTTCTTCTTCTCTTTCTTACAATACTCATTTATCAAAAATCTCGTCTTCAAATTATCCGTACAATCCAAAACAATATCTGCTTGTTGCAGTAAATTAATATTTCTATAATTCAAATGAATCGCATATTCTTCCAGCTTCACTCTTGAATTAATCTCCTGTAGTCTTTTCTTTGCTGCCATAACTTTACTCTTTCCCACATCTTCTTCAACATACAATGCCTGTCGTGGCAAATTAGAATCTTCAATCACATCCCGATCAATCAAAATTAAATTTCCGACTCCTGCTCGCACCAACAACTCCGCCGCAACCGATCCTAATGCCCCCAATCCCACAATTGCCACTTTTGCTTCGTTAATCCTTCGTTGACCCTCTAGACCTATTTCTGGCAATATAATTTGTCTACTATACTTCTCTCCCCACTCATTCTTCTTTCCTCCATTCCTCTCACTCTGGTCCTCCCCCTCTCCTTTCCCCTCATCCATGTGCCAGCACCTCAACAATCTTACACGCATTACACACTTCTTGATGCGCCGGCTCGCCGCATTTCACACATTGTTGTATCTCTTCCTCTTGTTGCTTTGCTTTCTCTTTAAGTAACGGCAGCATCGCTAAAAAAGAATTAATAATACCCTGTTTTGTACCTCTATATTTTGCTTCAAAATCATTGAGCATATCTTGAATCTGCGATCGAAACCCCTCATTTGAATAAGGACACTCTGTAAACTCCACTTGGAAACCCTTGAGCAACGCATACAATCTTGTCTCTTTTTCCAAACACATATACAACGGTTTCACTCGCTGCACAAACAACCCATGTTCATACACTCCAGACACCGGCCCTAAATGCGCCGCCAAATCTGTATTTGCTTTAAACATATTCATCATAATCGCTTGTGCCTCATCATCCAAATTATGTCCTGTTATTACTTTTGTCGCCCCCAATCTTCGTGCATGTTTATTCAATAAATAGCGTCGCCACACCCCACACACATTACACGGCTTCTTTTTTGTGCCTCTATTCACAATCGGATACGCCTCATCAAGTGTTGCGCCAAACTCCTCCTTAGTTGAAACAACATGCAGCACAATGTTATATTCATCACAGAACTGCTTCAAATCCTCCAGCGTCTTTGCTCGGTAATTCGCAATCCCTTCATCAATAGCAAGCGCAAATAAAGAAACATTCAACTGATTTTTCTCAATATATTTTTTGGTTAAATACAGCACCGTAAGAGAATCTTTCCCTCCTGACGCCGCCACACACAACACTTCTTGCCTTCCTACCAATTGGTACTTTTTAATCGTCTTAAACACCTTTTCTTCAAAATAATCAATAAAATGAGTCTTACACAAATCTCCATGCTGCAGCTTCATCACTGCTTGTTTTTCACACATCTGACACTTCATTCTAACCCCCCGACACCACACTCAACAGTTCCAGAATATCTTTATCTTCTAACAGCACATCTTCTGTGATAACTTCATTATTTCTCACCACAAGAACAGTCTCCACATTAACTTTAATTTCTCTCAGAAGCTCTCCTGCTGTCTTTCCCGCAAACATAATTTTGCACGTAGTCCTATCTCTTTCTTTGATTACAGTAATTTCCATATTTGTCACCCGCGTCTTCTAACAAGGCACGAGTTATCATTCCATTTCCCAACCTATTTTATAAATATTTCCTCTATATTTCCCAATAAGTAGTAAAGTTTTTAATAGGCACCTATTTTGAACCAAGTATGGATAATATTATACTCACACACTCTAGTCCGCAAGCCCAAGCACTCAGCCAAAATCTCGGCTTTGAAAAAACATTCTTCATTGACCAGAATGTTAAGATTCTAGAAGGCGATGACAAAAAACAACTCGTACGCCAAATCGATATAGCCCACGCAAAGAAATTACTCATTATCTATCGCGCCACTTCTGAAGAAATGCTTCGCTTTGTCTTAGAAAAAACAAAAGCAGACCTAATCACAGGTATCGAAACAATCCACCCAAAAGATCATCTCCATTACCCTCGTGGCGGATTAGATAACATCCTCTGTAAAATCGCCCATGACACTGGAAAAATAATTGGCTTCTCTTTCTCCTCTCTACTCAACAGTCCCTCAACTTCCCGTGGAAAAATATTAGGCCGCATGATGTTCAATGCCCAACTATGCCAAAAATATAAAGTCAAAACCCTCTTCTCCAATTTCAGTATAGACTCAACAGACATGCGCTCGAAAAAAGATTTAGAAGCATTTGGAAGAGTCATCGGATTGTAATTTACGACTTAAACAATTAATCTATAAAAACAGCAGTAAATGTAAATTTTTCCTTTGTTAAATTCTTCACATACGAATCAATTAATACAATACTTTGTAAAATATCTTCCAATAATACTTTTGTATCTCTTTTCATAAAATCTGTATCTCCTCATTCAAAATTTCTTTTTTAAGTTTAGGATGTATCGTGAGATATTCAACCAAATCTATATTTTTCTTACTTTTTTTTAAGATCTAATTTCAAGCCCACTAAATCTAACAAACTTTTCTTTCATTTAAATTTTATTAAGATATCTACATCACTTTGTTTCTTTTGTTCTCCTCGGGCATATGAACCAAAAATACCTGCTTTCAAAACACCATTTCTCTTTAAAATCGGTACAAGTCCCATTCTGAGGACAATTATTTGTTTTTTTCATAATTTTAATAAGAAAAATAGAATATTTAAATTCGAATTCAAAAACCCATTTCCCACCACAACATTTATATACAAACACCACTTTAAAGTGTCTACAATGTCACTTGACAACCTCTTAAGCAAAGTCGCTCTCCTCAGTGGATTATCCTTATGTAGCTACAACTGTCAAACATCCACTCCAGACCCAACTTCTTGTTCTAAAGACACCGATTGTAAAGGGGATAGAATATGTGTGCAAGGCCTCTGTCAGACACAGAGTACGTATGGGGGAGATGTGAAGAGCAGTTCTAATACAAACACCAAATTATATTTCTGGGAAGTAGGAAATTGCGAAGTCGGTAAAACAAAAGAAGACTTCATGACTTTACTTCAAAATAATTCTGCTCAATTAGTTAGATCATTTTCTAAAACCGATTTAGACCCTAGCACTCCTAAACCAGCTTGTTACAACCCTTATATTTGTGCTTTAAGTAAGAACCCCAGTTTATACGCAATAAAAACCAATAAGGGTGTTCGTTTAGTTGACAATCTTCTCTTGGAAACTTCACAAGAATACCCTGGCAAAGACGAATGCCAACATCTTGAATGGGTAAAACCCTGGTATAAAGATTGTTTTGTGAAAAGTAGCGATTGCCCAGAACCTTGATTTATTCTTTGCTGAATTTAACAAAATCTATGGCGCTATATTTATAAACGTACTTATTTTAGTTATATATAATCCCATGAACAAAAAAAGAGGTATGTTTTTCGTAGTGTTATTTCTACTTATAGTTATTTTCTCATTTCATTCTGTCCATGCAGTGGATGAACCAAAATATCAAAATCTTTTTGCACATGGAGATGATGATGGGGGGAACGATAACGCGGATTATGACGCTTCTTTTGAAAATGACCTTGGCTCTTTTAAAGGCGTTGGTTGTAACGAAGGGTCAGGCTGGCCAACTACATTTACTATCGGCGGGTGTTATTTTTTTGGTGTTGAAGATGATAGTTGTGGTGATGTTATTGACGATTCCGATTCTTACGGATATGGGGTTTTTACTAGTGGCACACTAACTTCATATGATCGCAAAATATATGATGCGAATTCTTATTCTGACCTACAAGATAGTGATGATTATCGTAATATTATCCATAGTAATCAGATACGAGTTGTTGGTGGCCAAGGTGTATGCGGATACGATAGCTATTGGCACGTGTGCACAGATGACGTAGCCAAAAAAGGAAAAACAGAAAAAAAATATGCAAAAACATGGGGGGGTGGGAAACTATTCCAATGCTCCATCAAAGATAATATTGCTCAATGGCAAGACCTTGGTTCAGATCAAGATCATGATGGTATAACTAAAGAACAAGGTGATTGTACTGATGAACCTTCAAAAGATTCTAGCTTCTGTACAGATATCGAATCTCCAACAGATTGTAGCAATCAAAAATATTCTTCTTGTGCCATCTGCATCAATCCTGCTGCCAAAGAAGTTGCAGGTGACGGCGTAGACAACAATTGCGATGACAAAGACGCATTAACTCCTAATGATGACAAAGATGCCTGCGAAAATCCCGATCAAAACCAACAACATCTCTCATTCGCCTGGATGCAAGACAAAGACAACAAAAACAACTGCTGTGGTGACGACCCTAATGATATTGGTACAGTCATCACCGCGAAAGGTGGCTTCAGCCAATATATCTGCGTTGATAAAGAGCACGTTAAATACGACCCAGCTATAAAAAATCCCCCCTTTGACAAAAGTAATAATGATAAAAAGAGCGATTACACCTGGCTGTCCGCATCGAATGCCAACGCCCAGTTTGCCATTCTCACCATCAATACCGACCAAGAACCGTATGATATCGTCTCCAACGGTGAAACCTGGCAAAAATGTCAAGACAAAACAACTAACCTACAACCCGCCTCTCCCGGTGGTAATGGCATCTACGAAGACTTACTCAAAACTGCCAATCGCTTCCAATGCTATCGCGAAGGGAATCATTGGAGTTGGGCGGAGTGTGCCAACGAACTCTCCAGTCGAAAAAACATCGGTCTCAAAGGCCGTTTTCAAGGAGAAGCACTCTACACTCTCCCCCTCTTCAAAGATGATAAAGGTGGAACGGACAGTTCTCGTGTAGGTAAAGTCATTGATATCCCATCATCTTATTATAAAGATACGTACAACACCAAAGAGTACTCTTTGGATTTCACCAACTACAATTATCTCAATTTCATGGTCAAATTTGGCAAGCAGAAAGATGACAAAACCTTCGAACCTCTCTCTTGGGAAAAACTCAATCTTCCCCTCGGTCTCACGGTACGAGTTGATGGCCCAATCCAAAGTGATCAGAAACCTCTTACGTATTTCAATGAAGATGTCTTAGGCTATGCCACCAATAGCTTCTTCGATCCCACCACATTCATGCACATCAAAGTACCCCTACCTAAAGATCTCAAAGGTATCAAATCAATTGTCATCAGCGCACAACCCTCAACTAATGATATAGAAGTTCGCAACATCTATTTGAGCAAAGATGATAGCGAACCACTCTGTTCTGGCAAAGACACCACAAAAGAGGGATCCAGCTCTTGGCTCAAAGAGGGTGCTGACAGCAACGATCCAAGCACTGAAGTCAACGGCGAACAGTTATGTACTCAACTCTACGGCGACCACGCCTGGCTAGGCAACAACCTCGAAGTCACCCAATCCTCTGCCAGTTGCTGTGGCAACTCCGAACACGAATACTACGCCGGCAAAAGCAAACCTCTTGGTGACAAAAAAGAATATTACGGATGTTGGAACTCCCAGCCAATCAAATCGAATCAGAGTGTGATGGATGTAGAGATGGAAGTGGGGTATACAGAAAATAATACATTGGTCTCTTATCCTCTTGTTGATTTTAATTGGTTTTTAGATGTTAAACAAGACAGTTCCATCTCTTATTGCTCCAAAGACAAAGAAAATACACCAGGCTATCCTTCAAAATGTGATTTTCCATTCAACCCCGTTACTAATATACAATCTTACTCTCTTTCAATAATTCCTGGGTATTATAATGATATTCATGCTATTTCTGGTTTAAGTTGGTCTAATTACAATGAATTTAAATCAGATCAAACATATGCTTATTTTACATTTGCCAGAGAAGGAAAAAAAGTAGGGAATACACCTCCTCTCTTTTTTGCCGCTGAATGTGATACACATCTCACCAATTGTCCACATCCTGAATCCCTCATTAACCAATTTATAGATAAAGTCAACTTATCATTACTTTCCGAGGAGCAATATTCACCCCATCAACCCCATAAAATTAATATGAATTTATATGGATTTGTTTTAAATTCAAAAAAAGAAAAAACTAAATTTGAAGAAAACAATCTCATCTTTGGCGAAAAAAGAATTCTATTTAGTTTTGCCCGGTTTGGTAATTATGCCGATCTTTTTGCTATCACTTCTGATAACCCTGATATTAGAATTGACATTATTGATGACTCTCTTCTCTCTAATATTTCTGTTGTTGCATCAACTCAAAAAATCAATATAAGCTTGACCAATACCCCAAAAAATCAGAACCTTCTCTACCCCTGCTCCTCTTCCACCTGTCTCTATCCTCTCCCTGGTCTTCCACCGTACACCATCACCAATCCTCATCCCGATCTCTACGAATTATACTTCATAGAAAAAGATGACAAAGGAAATCTCAAAGAAACGCTCATAGACTCAACTCATAACAACTTCAAAACCACCGGCAACATCAAAGCCAAAAAAGTCGCCCAGCAAGTCCTCTTCACCAGCGACGGTCTAACCGCCGGATTCTATGGTTGCAACGCCGCAGAGTATCTCATTGCCAATAATAAAATAACTGCAACAAACAACAAACCCTCCTGTTCCACATTAGGCCAAAAATTCTGCGCTCCCTCTGCGCAACGCGGCGAGACAAAAGATGCATTTACCGTCATCAGTTCATGGGATGACACCCCATTAACAGAAATCGGCTACCAACACGTAATCCCCACAAACGGAAAAACCACCGATGGCAATTCATTCGACCTCTCCACCTATCAACCACTGCTTCAAAACATTAAAGATACCCCCATTCCTCCTATGCAGCGCAATCATACCTCTCAAGTACTTCCCACCCGCAACTTTATTCCCAATGCCGAATTTCAAATGCAATTTGACACCATCCCTCACTGGGAAATTCGAAAGAGCGACGGCACAAATCTAAAAGACGAATATCTCAGATCAAAAGACAAAACCCTCACTCTTGAAAAAGACGAAACACTGATCTCCGAACGTATCTCTCTTCCGAAAAACACCAACATTCAATTCACCTACAAAGGAAAGTGTATCACAAAAATCAGCCTCGCAGGCAAAGAACCACTTCCTCTCTCTTCTTCCCCATTCGATACCGCCGATGCTTCATACATCACCCTTCAATTCATAGGTCCTTGCACTCTAAATCAACCTCTTCTTCAATCCATCGATGAGCTTGGCGCCGTACAAGAATACAACTATCAAAATCCTGAAAAGATCTCCCGTGCCGGTCTTTCCTGCTGTCCTGACAACTCGTGTTGGAACGGCTACGCCTGCGTACAATCCATGGACACCTCTTCATTCTACGCCGAACACATCAGTGCGGGTCGAGACTATCGTTGCATCAACGGCGAGTGGACAAAATCTTCTTTGAAATGGGATTGGAACGGCGAACAATGGGGCTTCTGCAGTAAAAACAATCAATGCTTCGTCTCCCCTTCTTCATCTAGCGAAGACAACACCAAACGCCTCAGCTATACCGCCAGCGACTTCACCAAAGGAAATACTCCCCTCTGCATCAATGACAAAGAATCTATCTTAGATCACTACTGCGACAACGGCCAGTGGACTTCACGCACCAAATCCGTCGCCGCAAAACTACTCGAAATCGCTCAATCCGATGAATACATCTTATCCTGTTCACCTCCCCAAAACGCTTTACTCGAATTTGACAACAAAGAAAATTACATTTTTGGCATCCAACCACCTCCTCTCGCTTCCCAACCTCTGGGACTTGGCCAGAAAACAACAACCACCACAACTCCCACTCAAAATGTCTGTTTCAAATTAAACGATCCCACAGGAAAACTCGTACCCCCTAAAGATAATACTTGCATAAATAACATCTGCATCTTAAAATACAAAGAAAACGGCAAATTCACAACTGCCTTTGGTACAACCTTAAATAAACCTCTCGATGATAAAGAATCATTCCTCAACGCTCTCAACATCCCCCCTGATAAACTCAAGGTATGTCAATCAAATAACCAAGACACGTTTGTTAAATGTAATTTAGACAACCTTGGCATACCTGGCGATCTGTGGTACGACCCCAATCTTAATGCCCTCATCTATTCCAAAACCCCTCTTACCGCCAGCGGCAACATCATCGACCAAATCACCTCGTGGTTCAAAAACCTCTTTGACAAAAAAACCACTTCATCTGAGCAATTCCCTCTCCTCACCCAAGCAAAAAACATGAAAGAAATCTATCTCTCAACTATTGCTGGACATAAAGTCTCCGCCATCAAAGAAGTTCAAGGCAACAATCAAACCCTCATCGCCGAATATGAAAATTTTGACACATCAATATGTGAGTACATCAATCACCTCACTCCCACCGACTCTTCATTAAAAATCGAACTACTCGAAAAAGCCACCGGTAAAAAATACATCTCCTGCACTCAGAATGACAACATCCAACGCGTTGAAGCCAACAAGGGATTAGACTTCTTCTGGCCTATGTTAACAAACAACCTGCGCATCAACACCACAGAATCTTAAGATATCAATGAATCTTAAAAGTCTAGTCATACCTCCAGCCTCTCCATTCAAGCAATGTTTATAAGTCCTCTTTGTTTCATATTTAATTATGTACCAAAAGAGGTTGACATCGCATTCTACTAAACACTCTATTAAATATTCTACCAAAGGACAAATCACCATTTTTATGATTCTCGGCATCATGCTCTTATTCATCGCTATATTTATCATAACCCTCACCTTCAGCGTCCGAAAAGAACAACTCGCCGGACAACAAGAAAAAGTTTTAAGTAACATCTTCAAAAAAGAAGCCCTGCGCATCTACGTTGAAGATTGCCTGCAAGATAATCTCGAACAAGGCTTAATCCTGCTAGGAAAACAAGGAAGAATCTGGCAAGACCAACCTGGCGGCACTGCTATCTTCGTCCAAGGCATTACCGGTATTACCTATCCTTCAGAAAACGGCAATCGCATCGCCTATGGCATCACCAAAGAGATATATCCTAAAAAAGAGACAGAAAACTCTTTCCCCTGCGACAACACCCTCGATGCCTCTTTACCTTGTCAATACACCTATCCCGACACTAAAGTAGGCTTTGGCGAACTGCAACTCAAAAAAGATATCATCGAAAAAGATCTCAAAAATTTCTTAATAAATAGGACGATTTGGTGCGTCGAAAACTTCACCAAAAGTAACATCTCTGATAAAGCCGAAGTCGAAAGTACCAATCTTGATCTGCAACTCAGTATAGAAAACGACGGTATAAACGTCAAAGTCCAATATCCTCTCAAATTCAAACTTGGTAGCGAAGAACTCTTCCAATTAACTACCTTTGATTTTTTCTATCCTACTAAATTCCAACAACTCCTCAACGCCGCCATCTTATTCCCCTTGCAATGGGATCAAAAATATGTCGATTTCAATTACACTCACCCTATTCTTCAACAACCCTCTTTCACCTACGGCAACACCAAAGACATCCCTAACGAAGCATGCCAAAAGATCACCCTTGATACGAAAGAATACTACGACTGTCAGCGCAAAACGCTCTCTGATATCTACACCACCCTCGATATCTCTCTGGACAAACAAACAACAAATACCGGCGACGACATTTTCATCTTCCAATCTCCCTATCCTAACATTCTCACCCAACCTCAACCATACTCATTTCAAATCGCCAGGCAAAACCGTCCTCCTGCACTAGATCACATCAATCGTTCCGCCTGTCCTGAAAAAAACTACGATTATCTTGTAATCAAAGACGATCCAGAATTAGGCGATTTAAACATAAAACTACATGCCATAGATCCTGATGAAGATAGTATTTCCTATCGCATTGACTCAGTAAGCACTCTTGTAAACAAAAATTGGCCAGGAAAATATGATGAAGAGGGCAAAGATATTTTCGCTGACACCTTAACCATCCCGGGAATATACCTCCAAGATCCCAGCGAACAAATCCATACCATCTCTGCTCGCGCCATCGACGAACATAGCGCAGAAGATCAACAATTAGTTCGCGTATTAATCGATCGACCAATGAAAACTGATTTTAGTATTTCTCTTCCCTACACCTTCCTTGGAGGAAAAAAATACACCGATCTATTCTCCCCCTCCGCAACAAAGTATATAATCTCCCAAGAGGACCCCGTCTTTCTAAGTATCAGTCTACCCAGCAAATCCGATGCCGCAAATGCACAGAGTACCGAGTTAAGATATGACGTTCTACCTAGTACCAATTCACCAGGAGATTTCAAATTTATTATTCCTTCTACCGACCTATTGCTACCATCTGGAACAAACACCGTGCGTTTTTTCAACTCAGAAAAAACACCAAAAAACGACTTCACCGATATAGACATCAAAAACATCCAACCCTATCTCTTTTCCCAGCTCACTGATAAAGGTAAATTAAGCTTATCCTTCTCCGCTTCATATTGTCAGAAAGAAGAGAAATCTTCCAAAGAAGCAGCCATTGAGGTAAAAGAGTGCATCCCCCATTACGATCCCGCCCATCCGTATGCCTACCCCTATGACCAATACACCTTTGGCGTAAAAGAAGGAAAAACCGATTTTAGCAATTTTATCGATTCCAAAACTTCTTTATCCACTCCATTTGTATCAACTCACAACTGCTGCAACCTCAACTGGTCATTCAAAAAAGCAGACGAAGAATGTTTCATCAACCCTATTCCCGGTTGTTATCAGAACGCAATAGTCGAAGAAGAATATGCCACATGTGAAGGCACAAGAGGAAATACCTGTAGTGAAAAAAAACAATATCGTCCTTCTGGCAACATTCCTCTCTGCGGCGACGATACAAAAATAAAATGTAAAAGTAAAATAAACACTCAAATCAACCCTTCTTGTTCTGGAAAAGCAGCATTCAGTCTCACTGAAACCGGTTGGTGTTACGATGAATCTGTGGGATGTGCCGATGTATGTACCACAACCGTTATAGACATAAATAGCGATGGAAAATTCAACAAAGGAGATACGTGTGCAGAATGCACTTCCAAAACAAAATCAAAAATATGCTACAACATAGCAAATAAAAAACCAGGAACCTGTTCCAACAATCCCAATGAGCAAGGAGCATATACCTGTAAAACGTAAAAACTACGACCACATCAAGAATAAACCACAAATAGATACGAATAAACCATGAATAAAACTTTTATCTTCATAATTGCATTTGTATTTTTCTCTTCTCTTGTTACTTCGCAATCCGGCTGCTTTCTCTACACAGAAAGCACACTATACTGCCAAACCATCGACGAAACACAAGCCCAAGAAGAGTGCAGCACCATAAGTGATTGCGATCTTTCAACTTCTTTTTTACCTAATCAAAATTGCCAAGATTCTTCCGCTTTCCCCAACTGTCAGAAAATAGTTTGTAAAAGCTCTTGTCAACCGGAGTATCAAAGCAAATGTAGCAGCGGCGCGATTCCCACAGGAGAAGAACAATCCTGGTGCCAAACTGGCTGTTGCCAATTCATTCCCTCTTCTCAACCAGAACAATCCTCCTGCACATTTCAACAACGTAAGAGCCTCTGCGAAAATTTTGCCAGAAACAACGAAGCACCACAATTCACATTCATTGCCGCAACCAACAACGCCAATTGCCCTCAACTCTGTGCCAATTCAAACAATTCCACTTCTTCCTCTGAAAAATCCCTCTCTGAAAAAGTAACTCCTCTTCCCGCTCCCAAACAAGCCACATCAAGAATCTCACCACCAGATCCAACCCTCACACAAATCACTTCATCAAATAATCAAAAAGAAATCTCTCCCTCTGAAAATGTTCTCATCACAAACCCTTCTCTTATTTTCCTCATCACAGGAATCATTCTCTTCATTTGCTATCTATGGTATCATTCATCTCTCATTTCCTCTGCGCAAAAAGAATCACAAAATGAAGTATTAGAAAACGACCTAGATGATACCGAAAATGCTCTCACTGATAATCCTCCCCTTTCCTCGCTCGTTGAACCTCCAGAACCCCTTCCTCTCCATTCCACCACGCAAGCAACTCATCTCCAAAAAGTCAAAGAACATTCACGCCAAGACTTCTTCTCTGCGTTTGCTGCCCTCTCTGACACATCCCACACTTCTCTGCAAAAATTACAGCAACTCACTCGCCTCTATCATCAAACATCACATAAAATTCCTGCCAAACTCACAACAGTTGAGAAAAAAGCCATTGAAAAATTACAAGCTCTCGTCGCTCCTCTCCCTTTCTCTAGAACTATCCGTTCTTCTTCATCATCTCCCAATTCTAAATACTCCTCCCCCTCTTTCTCAAAACTCCCCTATCCCAAACCCTCTTTTCCAAAAGCACCCCAACTCTCTTCCGCTCGTAAAAAAGAAATCAATGAAGTTATCATAACCCTGCGCAAAATTGCTCAAAATAAATCCTAATCCCCAATCCAATCCTCAAACCTCATTTCTACCCTCTTTTAAGCTCGGAACATTTATAAATGAAAGAAGTTTCATTATTCTCTATAAATGATCATCCAAAAAAGAGGTTGGATTATAATAGTTTTAGCTTTATTTCTACTAGTCGCAACCTCGTTTTCCTACGCTGAAACCAATGGTTGTTATGTCTATCCTAAAGCCACCGAGGATTTGTATTGTGCCAAGAGCCTAACCGACACCCAAGCCAAAACCGACTGCGACAAATACGCCGATTGTTCCCTCGACCAATATTTTCTTCCAAATAAAGATTGTTCCACCATCAAAGAATGTGCCCCAGTCACCTGTAACATTGACTGCCAATCACATCCTCTCGGAAAATGCACTTCATTAGGCGGAACTGAAGTCACCGAAGACCAATACGCCCTCAAATGTTCTCCTGGGTGCTGTAAAGTCGCAGATAAATTCTGCCAGTACAATCTCAACGAATATCAATGCACCAAAGAAGCAAAAAAACGCGGTCTTGAGAGCTACACTAATTTCTTCAATCAATTAGGCATGAATGCTGACAAATGCGCCAAAGAAGTCTGCGCATTAAATTTAGAAAAAGTCCCCCTGCATATCTTAGTCACCGATGACCTAGATCCTTCCTCCCCCATACTCCAAGCAACCATCACCATCGAAGGCCAAAAAGACACCTCAACCACTTCATCTGATGGCAAAGCCACCCTCAATCTCAACCCCGGAACATATTCTATCAAAGCCAGTGCCCAAGGCTACATCTCAACTTCCATTTCCATCACCATCTCCGCCCCCATTTCCCCTCCTAACCCAGCTGAACAAAAAATAATTCTCAAAAAAGCCATAGGCATTGCCGATATTCCTATTCTTGTCAAAGAAAATAGCCTGGGCAAAGAAATTCCCTCACAAGCCGCATCCCTCTCCTGGACTGGCCCAACCCCCGGTACCGGCGCAACTGATGCCGCAGGCAAATTCACCATTCCCTCTCTCCCTGCAGGAAAATACACTCTTATCATCAGTAAAATAAAATACCAAGCACTCAGTAAAGAATTCACCCTCACCGCAAATCAAATCATTCCTACTCAAGAATTCCTTCTCCAGCCTGCCGCATTCCAAGGCATAACTGGTAAAATATTCTTAGACGAAAATAAAAACAACCAATTTGATAAAAAAGAACAACCCGCCCCCGGCGCTAAAATATTTATAGACGGCATCTTACGTGGTTTCTCTCAATCCGATGGCTCATACGAAATAAGTATCACATTCAAATCCCAAAGTGACACCGAAAAACATACACTCTCTATAATCTATGGGGGCTACCAATCAACGCCGCAATCATTCAACATTAAAAAAGATCAAACTACAACAAAAGACATCGCTCTGCAAACCTCTCAAGGCATCTGCACCAACGGCGTTATAAAAAATGTCGAAAAATTTTCTGCCAACCCTGTTCCAGGCAAACTTCAAGTCTTACTACAATGGGCCAAACCCTGTCCAGAAGTTATCGGATACGAAATCAAACGCATCACTAAAACTACAAACGCCGTAAAAGAATTTCAAGTATCTCCTCTTGAAATCTCCTACCCCGATATCGACGTGCAATGGGGTGAAACCTACACATACACTATCACCGCCACATTCGACAAAAAAAAGAGTGACAAACCCTCCACTCAAACTATCACTCTTGGTGTCTCAGACTGCGAAAACAAATACGACAGTAAAACCGGCTGGAGCACTTTCTGTCTTGCAGGTGATCTCTCCACTCGAAAAACTATTTGGAGTTGCACCGATCAAAACCAACTCTACTCCCTCCAAAGTTGTGGTGAGAAAGACGCCGCAGGCAACGACTTTTATTGTGCGAAACTCAGTTCCAACATCGCTGATTGTAAAGACGCCGGACCATGCAGTACTAACGCCAATCCTTTCGGGCTCTACTATAGTCGATCCAGCTGTTATGGTACAAACACTCCTCAAACAACCAAAAACTTCTGTTATTATGATTACACAAACAGTATTGTTGATCAATGTAGCAGTTGCACCAAAATTAGCAGCTGCTTTGATTATAAAAGCAAAGACGCCTGCGCCATCAACAACTGCCTAAGCTCCTCCTGTAATTGGATCGAAACCGGCGACGATAGTTCCATTATCGACTATAGTCAAATCAACCTCCCTCTGCAAGCAAACATCGAAACTGGTGCAGGCTACTGCGTTCCCCAAACATACGAAAAAGATGATCAATGCGCTTTATGCGGCTCATCAACTCCTCCTTCCACCTTATTTGAAAACACATATTGCACTGCCGATGTATGCACTAATTTAGGTCGTTGCTTCTCTGACTCCCTGCTCAGTCAATGTCATCCTTGCACTACCAATTCACAAAACCCACAAAGTGCCCCTTCTGAAAACTCCAACTGTTACACATATGTAACCGAAAAAGAATGTACCAACAAAGAACCAATAACCAACACGAATGGCCTAATTCAAACATCAAAAGATCGTTGCCATTGGGGCCGCTGCCGCTGGACTGGAGAAAAAAATGTTGGTGCTAGTGATTGCATCAAAGATAGCGATGCGAACAATGAAGATGATTGTGCCAGTTTCACAACTCAAGCTGAACTACTTGCGTGTAAAGTTGACAACACCCCTCCCAAAACCTCTCTTGCACCCACTGGCAAAAACATAATTTCTTATGGCTACCCACAAATTACATTCATTGGAGATGATAGCCTCCATGGTATAGGTTCCCAACGTAGTCCTCTGGGTGAACTCTACTTTTGCCTCACTAGTGCCGATGCTAACGCACCTTCTAGCTGCAGCAATTTTATCAACGCCTCCTACAACAGCAAAAAAGTGGGTGCCCAGCCTCTTCTCATCAATCTCCTCAACCTCACCGCGATCAATTCCAAACCCATCGCCGGTTCCACGTACAAACTTCAGTATTACTCCACAGACAAATACCACAACCAAGAAAACATCCAAGAATCATTTTTCTACGTTGACACTCTCCCCCCTAACTTTGAAATTATCTCAACCCCTAAAACCATAAAAGACATAACCACACTCTCCATTGAACTCTCAGACCTACAAGAACCCGCCACATGTATTGTCACACTCACCCCTACCTATCCCGCCGGCCCATCGATTGACAAACCCATCGCTCGTGATCAAGCTCAAAAAATCGTAACATTTGAAAATCTCAAAGGGATTTTATACAACATCTCCGCCAGTTGCATTGATGACCAAGGCAATCTTCAAACCAAAGAGAAAAAAGAAACATTTGATTTAGATCAGAATATCGATATAATTTACCCCGGATTTAAAAGCGTCATCGCCGCAACCGAAATTGCATTTAAAGTACACACCGATGTTGGTTCAACCTGTGCTCTCTACAATACAAAAACGAACGAAAAAATAATCGAATTCAACCTGCTCGATTCTGAAGGCAAAGAACACCAAACTCCTCTCCTCGCCGGGTTCATTGAAGGCGAATACGCCGGCGACCATAAAGTTGTCTGCCAAGAAATCCTTGATCCCACAAAAACTCACCAAGACTTTTTCCACTTTACAATCGACTTCACCCCTCCCTCAACCCAAATCCTACTCCAAGAAGATAAACGCGTTGAAATGCCCAACCAGTACGGATGGGAAGAATTCTTTGTAAACAGCGCACAAGTTGCATTTGAATGTCAATCACAAGGCTTTGAATGTGATAAAACCTACTACTGTCTTGGCAACGGGTGTGAATCTATCACCAACTCTAAATTCCAAGAATATACTGGTCCATTTGAATTAAAAAACACCACCCTCATCTGTTACTATTCCACTGATAAAGGAAAAAATCCTCTCTACCAACCTCTCTGTGGTAGCGTTCAAATCGATGGGTATGGCATCACCTTAGAAAAACCTGATTTGTACTATTACAACGACGAAGTATGGGGTGTTAGTAAAATATCCGCTTTCCCTTGGCAATTTTACACCAAAGTCCCAACCACCAAATGTGCCTACGATTTTGTTTCTAATTATAACTACAACGACATTCCACCATTTAAACAGCTCACCTACGATCCCATTACTCATTACATCGTCAATAACTTTCCCAACGATTCCGCCTCATCACCCTACCCCTCTGAAGGTGGCGTTAAAACACTCTACGTCCGCTGCGAAAACACCCAAAGCGACCTTGCCCCAGAAAAAAAGATGAATCTAGAATACGATCCCTCTCCTCCAAAGATCATAGAAGCTCTTGCCCTGCCAAATCCCATAATTGAAGGCACAACCGTTCAATTAACCGTCACAACCGATGACAAAACAGTATGCAAATTCAGCGACAGCAATCAAGAAACATATTCTTTAATGAGTTATGCGTTTCCTGGTGCACAAGCAGACGTACCTGGTGCAGACCAACATCAAAAACATATCCTCTCTGAAAAACATCTCACAACCTATGCCGTAAACACCTTCACGGGATTAAAAAAAGACTTTTCATTTAACATCATCTGTAAAAACGGCGCCGGCGACCTCTCCGAATTAAAAAATATAAACCTCACCGTAGATTATACTCAACTTGGTGGCGTCATCTCTTTCTCACCACAGGGTAATATTCTTCCCACCAAAGATGTCACACTGCAAATCCAAACCAGTAAAAAAGCCACCTGTCAATACACCCCACCTATCATAAATAATCTCAAAAGCAATAACACCAAAACCAACAGCACAAGTCCTAAAACAAATAGCACCACCAACTCTCCATCCAGCAACCTTCCGTCTAACAGTACTTCTTCCACCACTATGAACGGTGCTGGGACAACTCAACACACTTCTTCTCTCACCCTAGAAGAAGGTATCTATAAAATCCCGTTCCTCTGCATTCTAGGTGAACATAAAGTCCAGGGTTCATTCACCTTCACTATTGATTTAACTGCACCTATGGTCACCAAAGTCGAAGATGGCAGTTACACTTGTGGCAGTAAAGATATTTCCTTGATGGTCTACACCAATAAAAATAATATCAGTCAATACTACTATGAAATCTATGATCTTGGGCAAGACAAAGGACAGTTCTCTTCTTCATCTTACTCCACATCCCCCTCCTACTCTTCTTTATTAAATATCAATACCACTCAAGATTACGAATTATATTACAATTCCAAAAATGAATTAAATACAAAGTCTCCTTCCTCATCTCAAACCTCCTCCCAAGTATCATCTCAACCATCATCACTTATTGGAACTCTCATACTCAACGCTACTCTTGGTCCGTCACTACCATTAAAAATTCCTACAGAAAAATTAAATCTTACCCATCGTTACATCACTCAAATCAAAGCCGCCGACCTTCTTGGACGTTGGAGTGCTTTTGTTTCCAGTAATGGCATTGTGATCAACTCCAAAAATGATTCCGTCTGTCTCAACGACACCCTACCTCCAGGTCTCAACTTCATCATAAACCAATCTTGCACTCTCACAAGCGTCGAATTGCATTGTAATGATAAACTCGTTGGCTGCAAATCCCTTCTTTATGGTCAAGCCCCAACCGAAAAAATCTGTCAAGCCACAAAAATCTATACCGGAGATAAACTTCTCTTCACAACTAATGGCGTCATTTGTTATAGCGTGACAGACTACAACGATAACACCCTCAGCAGCGCAAAAACCATCACGCTTAGTGATAGCGATGGTGACGGCATTAATAACGCCTGCGACCAATGCACTCAAACAACCAACGGTGCCAAAGCCGGTTCCAATGGCTGCGCATCTACCGATCTCTCAACTTCCGAAAAGAAAAAAGACACCGATGGTGACGGCTTACCCGATAGTTGGGAACAATCATTTGACAGCGAAAATTGCCCTCTCAACTATAAAAACATTGACAGCAACGGTGATGGCATAAAAGACACAGACGAAGACTATGACCAAGACAGTTATTCTAATTATCAAGAATACACCAATGCCCAAAATCCTTGTGTCGCTGACGGCGTCGTCAAAAAAGAAGAAAAGAATTCTCCTCCCGAAAAACCAACCCCATCCTCACCTTCCTCCTCGTCAGAGACAAAAACAAATATCTTTGCCTGGGTTGTCTTGATCATAGGTCTGCTCTTAATCTCTGGCGGCATCGGTTATTTAATATATTACTATAAATCATCCCCTTCCAAAAATTCTTTTGGGCCTGGCAAATCCTCATTTTCCAGTTCATCCGTCAATCGACCCATTTCTACCTCCACTGGTCCTCTTGGAAAATTCCAATCTCAATTCAGCGCATTTGAAAAAAGAGAAAGCGAAAAAATAAAATCCCGCGCTCGCGAATCTATTTTTGGCACATTCACCAAAGACTCAAAATCCATTCCCCACATCGATGCCGCACTTCAAAATAAAACCCCCTCCGTCCCAACCATCCAACAACTCGCGCAGAAATATGTACAACACAAAGATGAAATTCAATCTGGCCTCACTTCCAGCGAAAAAAACATCTTCGCAAAACTCGAAAACATTGCCACCCGGACTACAGAAAAGAAAAACACTCCTAATATCACTCCCCAATCCGCCCAAGATTTATTCAGTAAACTAAAAGAGATTTCCGACAAGCGAAAGAAAAAAAAATAAAAACTCCTCAAAAAATCCCTCCTCGTCAACATTCAAATCCTATTCAATGAAATTAAATCAATCCAATTAAACCAATCAACGTATAAAACAACCACATTCAAATAACCCATTTTGAATAACGTAACACTATCCAAAAACCAATGATCCACAAAACCATGAATAAAAAAGCTATGGGTGTCGGACAAGTATTTGTTTTCATCATCGCTGCTATTACCTTCTCCTTAATCATGATTTTTGGCTACCGAACCATCAGCAACTTCCTAATCAACGCTGAAAAAGTAGAATTTGTCAAATTCAAAACCGATCTTGAGAGTAGTGTGCAGAAAATTTATACCGAATATGGTGCCGTGCGCATAAAACAATTCCAAGTTCCAGGAAAATACGAACAAATCTGTTTTGTTGACATGGATACTCCCTCCTCTCCTAAAGAAATGGCAGATCTCTGTACAAAAGATGCCCTTGCCTGTAGCGTCTGGCAAGATGCCCAAACTAAAGATGATAATGGTAAAATTAAAGGATACAACGGCGTTGAACAAAATGTTTTCCTCAAACCAACTTCATCAACTCCCCTTAAAGTATTTCGCATCTCTCTGAGTGACAGTGATGGCAACCCTCTCGGCTTTCTCTGCCAAGATATTCACCAAAGCACATTTCGTATCGTGTTGGAAGGCAGAGGCGATCGCACTGAAATTTCTCCCTCACCAAGGGAATGAATTAATAGGAGCAAAAAAATTAATTGGAGTACAATCACCTCATGTTAAACCGCAAAGCCCAAGTTGAAATCACATTTAATTGGGTCTATATATTAATCGCTGGTGCTGTCATCTTGCTATTCTTTGTAGGTATTGCTGTCAAAGAAAAAGCCTCTGCCCAACAATCACTCGGTCAAGATCTCGTCAACACCATGGATTCCATTTTCACCGGTGCGGGCGTCTCTGAAAAAACTAAAAATTTTATTGATATAGGCGGCTTAGCAGAGTACACCCTCTACTTCAACTGTCAAGATGGCATCACTCAATACGGTCTCAAAGACACCAGCGCTCGCTCTGAAAATAACATAGACGCCATCTTCGCCCCATCTGAACTCAAAGCCCCTCAATTAATCACTTGGAGTCTGCCCTATCTTCTGCCCTATAAAGTGATGGATTTTTTATACATCAGCTCATCCAACACCAGATATTACTTATATAGCAACAACCAAAAATTTGTCAACGAATTCATGAATGCCACTGCCGGCTTCAACCGTGATTACCTTCTCACTCCAGAACAATATAACCAAATCGACCCTCAAAAAAATTTTCACACCCGTATTATTGACTTCACCGGACAACTCATCAAACAAAATGCTCCTCTTCCCTCTAAATTACGCTCTCTCGATGATAGCGCCATCTCCGGCTTAGTCATAGAAGAAAACCAAGCCAAAGAAAAAAAAGTAACATATTACCAAAAGCAAGGTCTTGTCTGGAAAAAGCAAAATCTCAAACCCCTCTCCATCATTTCCTTATCTAATGAACGTGATGCCGCTCTCTACGCTGCCATCTTTGCAGCAAATGACCAAATGTATCAATGCACCATGAAAAAAGCATTCAAACGCCTTGGCTATGTCACATCGGTCTATCAAGGCAAAACTCAATCCATAACCTCATTCTATCAAACACATCCTGAATTACAATTCACCAAAAGTTGCCTGAGTTACTATAAAGACTCATCCCCTAATATTCAAACTTCCATTGAATCTTTGCACAACACCATCCCAACCTGTCTTCAAGACCCTACATTTTCCCTCTGCCAAGCAATGCTTGATGGTGCCTCAGGCATCCAAATCGCCAATACTTATTTGGCCGAGCAAGGAGACTGCGTTCCTTTATATTAAATACATTTAATTAAACACACCCATTAAATGCCATCCCTCAAATAACATCCATTAAATAACAAAGATACAATTCCCATGGCCAAACACCTCCCCTCAAAAAAAGCTCAATTGCACATAACCGAAACTATCGCCGTCTTATTCATCTTTTTCATCTTAGTTGTCTTTGGCATTGTCTTTTATGCTCGCTATCAACAAACCTCTCTGCAAGAAAAAAAAGAAGAATTGCTCGCGTCACGCGCTATGGACATTACATTAAAAACATTATTCTTACCTGAATTAATGTGTACAAGAGGCGAAGCCGAAGCCGAAGATAATTGTATCGACAAACCCAAATTAGACTTTCTCGCCAATTCCGAAAAATCATTCTTCCAAGAAAATCTGGGTGATTACTATTTCTCCGTTTTTGGCTACAGTAACATTTCTATCATTCAAACCTACCCCGAACCGCAACAATGGACAATCTACACTAAAGAAAAAATCAAAGTAGCTGAAAATGGCACCATCACCAAAGATTGGACACGCAAAGAACCAACATTTTTTGTCATAACTCTCAAAGATCAGCTTCGCATCGACACTCTCCCTCAATACAGCTATGGGTATATTACAATTGAGGTGTATTCATGAATAAAACATCTCCCAACTCCAACAGAACCTCTCCCTGCTTCATAAGCCAAAACAAAAAAGCCCAAATGGAAATGGTCGGTTTGGTCATTATTGTTATTCTCATAACCCTTGGTATGCTCTTTATGGCAATCTTCGCTCTCCAGCAAGATCCCAGTAAAAAAATATTTACTCGTAAAGGTCTTGCCACATCTTCTGCGACCGCTCTTTTAAAGACAAATGTTATTTGTACACAGCAGGACGGCAGTATTGTTAATCCCTCTCTAGGCAAAGATATTTTAGAAGATTGCGCCAACAACTATAATAATCCTCAAGGGTGTATAATCTACAGTTGCCACAACAAATACAACCCTCAGAACACCCACTGCTGTCAATTCTTCCAAGACACCGCCGCTCAACTATTAAATGATACATTAGGCAAATGGAACAAGCGTTATGAACTAAACATCAATCTTATCTATAAAAGTGCAACACCCATTTCTCTAAGTCAAATTAAAACGAGAGGAGGATGTCCAAAAAATCGGCCTCGAGATAGTTCTGGTTTAAATCCTATTTCTACAGATAGCGGCGGTTTGATAGAAACAGTATTGTATTTGTGTGATTGAGTCAATTTATAGAGGACTTTGAATAACCGCCTATAATCTATTAAAATCAGAAACTGCTACAACAGATCATTATAATACATCAATCCTCTTCCCAACCCCAATCATCGCCATAATCACTGCAGGCTTCATATACTCCTTGCGATCCATCACCCCCTGCGTCAGAATACCCACCAGCCCTCCCAATCTCCCCACTCTCTTCTCAGCGCTCAACCCTGCACGATAACTTGCCTGATCCAAATCTAATTTTTCCTCCAAAACATATTGCATCACTTTTCCAGGCACTTCAAACGCTGGCGAAAATCCCACCGCATATTTCTGCCCATCATATATCACACATACCGTGTGGTCCATCCACCTCTCTCCTGCGAGAAATAAACCCGACTCCAACCCAAAGCTATACTCACAATTCTTAAACGCCCCGCGTGCCCTATTTTTCGCTCCTTGCATCGTCTCTTCCAACGTTTGCGGCTGTTCCAAAACACCCGATGCCACATCTGCACCATACACCTCTGCATCTCGCAAAAAATCATACAACGCTGCCACTTCTCGTACTGCCTTAACTTTCACCTCATTCAACGAACCAACTCGTATAGTAAATTCTGTTAATTAGGCTAATTTTTTGTATTATATTTGATAATCGTTATCAACAGAATTTACTTATTAGATAATTCTGCCAAATATAATCTAATCAGCAGAATTATCTATAGAGTAACCATAATTGACACAGAACAATCAACCATTAAAAAAGAAATCTCAATTCAAACATACACATCCTACACTTCAAACACTAATCCTCAAAAAATCCTCCGCCACAATCGCCTCATCAAAATGCGCTCGTGCCTCTTCCACAATTTCCGCCACACTTTTATATCGCTGGCTTAAATGCGTAATCACTAGCTTCTTTGCATTATGCTCTGACGCAATCAATGCCGCCTCTTTTACCGTAAGATGCATATACTTCCCTGCCTTCTCTTTAATATCATCCAAATGCGTCCCTTCTGAAATCAATAAATCCGCATTTTTTGCCAACTTCTCCGCCCCCTCACACACAACCGTGTCTGCAATATAGCTCACTTTCTTGCCAGCTACCACATACGTCACATCTCTCGACTTAATTTTTTTGCCATTAAACACCACATCTTCTCCGCGTTGCAACTCTCCTAATATCGGGCCTCTCAAACCTATCTTCTCCGCCGCCGCCATATCAATCTTCCTCTTCTCTTTCTCAATAAAACTATAACCTACACACAACACCGAATGTTTCAATGGCTGCGCTTCTAACACAAACTCTTCTGTTTCCCAAAACGCTCCCTTCTTCACTTCAACAACCGTATGTTTAATAATATCTTTTGCCGCAAATCCTTGCAGCATATGTTCCAAAAACTTCTTCGTTCCAGGTGGCCCAAAAATTCGCAGCGTCGCATCTGACTTATCCGCTCCCATCGAACTCATAAGCCCCGGAATACCAAACACATGATCCCCATGCCAATGACTAATCAATAGCGTTGTAATCTTTGCCGGCTTCACTCCTGCCACTCTCATCTGCCGCTGGATTCCTTCACCACAATCCATTAAAATATTCTCTTTTCCATACGTGAGCAAAATACCAGAATGATTCCTCGTCTTCGTTGGCTGCATGCAACCCGTACCCAAAAATAAAATATCAATCATATAATAACTCTCCTAGCAGACTGCAATCTTTAGAGTTGTGCTTGCAATTCCCGCAGCGACTTCACTTTAGGGCTATACTCCCGTCCACTCTTTCTATCCATCAAAATCCCTCGCATCCCCGCGCGTGTTGCCACCGCCATATCACTATGCAAACTATCCCCAATAAATACACAATCCTGCACATCAACATTCAACTCTCGCAACACTGCCTGCATAAATTCCTCGTCCGTCTTAATTTTGCCCATCTCATAACTCCAAAATTGCTTCTCAAAATATTTTCCTAACCCATATTTCTCAACCACTTTAGGAACTGAAAACACATCTGAATTTGACACCAACACTAATCTATATTTTTTCTGCAGCTCACCTAACATTTCCTCAATCTCCTCATATGGCCGAGCCAACATCCATGATTTGTTCCACAACCCAATCAACTGCTCCATCACTTCCCCATGCACTCGCATGCCAAATGTCTCTCCCACTGCCAAAAACGCCTCACGCAACGAATCAAACTTCTGCGTCATCATCGCTCTCTCCATTTTCACCACATACTGCCCAAAAGGCATATGTACCCGTAACATATCCTGCACCTGTTTAGTTGGACTATACACACCCGTCTCAACTAACGTTCCCCAAAAATCAAATAACAACACTTTTATCATATCTCCTCTAGAACACGTTTTCTATATATACTTTACTCTATCCTTTTTCTTATTGTTCCAAGCCCAAATATTTATAAAACCCCTCCCCTCTCAACCACTCACATGACCAAAAACTCTTCTTCATTGACTCCTGAACAAAAATTCCAATTAATCGCTCGCAACACCCAAGAAATAGTCACAGAACCAGAACTCATTACTCTTCTCAAAACCAAATCAAATCCTTCTGTGTACCTTGGCACTGCCATTACCGGCCGTCCGCATATTGGCTACTTTGTCTGGGTGCTCAAAATGAAAGACTTCCTACAAGCCGGCTTTAAAGTCAAAGTTCTTCTCGCTGACCTCCACGGTGCCTTAGACAACTGCCCCTGGGACGTCTTAGAAAAACGCTACAACTACTACAGCGCCGTTATCCCTTTAATGTTCACAGTCCTAGGCGCCGATACCAAAAACATCGAACTCATCAAAGGATCCAGTTATCAACTCAGTAAAGACTATATTTTAGATATGCTAAAACTTGCGACATTTACCTCGGTTCACGATGCCAAAAAAGCCGCATCAGAAGTGGTAAAATTTGGCGACAACCCTAAACTCTCAGGTCTTCTCTACCCTCTCATGCAAGCCCTCGATGAACAGTACCTCGATGTTGATATCCAATATGGCGGCATAGATCAACGCAAAATCTTAATGTTCGCACGCGAAAATCACGCCTCTCTTGGCTACAAACCACGAATCGAAATCATGACTCCTCTCATTCCCGGACTCATTGGCAAAAAAATGTCCGCCTCTGACCCCAAATCAAAAATTGACCTCTTAGACAATCCTAAAACCGTGCAAGATAAACTCAAGAGTGCCTACGCCGAAGAAGGCATCGTTGAAGACAATGGCGTACTTGCCTTCTTAAAACAAGTCATCATGCCTATTAAACAAGATAACCATCAATCATTCATCATCGAACGTCCCGAAAAATGGGGTGGCAACCTCACATTCAAAACGTATGACGAAATCGAATCCTCCTATATCCAAAAATCACTTCACCCTCTCGATCTCAAAATAGCCGTTGCCAAAGAAATCAGCCTCTTACTCGAACCCTTCCAGAAAAACAAAGAACACTTAGAAAAGTTATCAAAAGACGCATATCAATAAATTTTCTCTCTACTTTCTCACACTTCCACTCCATTTTCTCGCAGAAATAAAATCAATTTATTCATAGGAACTGCCGTTTTAAAATTATAATTTCCTTCAATATAATCTGCAAATCGCAGCAACCCATCCGCTTCAAAAGCCCCCGCACATTGCAGCACTGGAAATCTCTTAACATAATCTCCAATCTCAAAATCCGATAGTTCCCTAAATCGCACCTTGCATCTCTCTGTTGTAGAAAGCATCTTTTTTGTAATCGTATTATACATCGCGAGCCCCGTCACAATCTCCAACATCTTTCCTGAAAAAAAATGCAACATCTCTCGTGCTTGCTCTTCATCTTTTGGCTTTTGAATTATGGTTGTATCACACACAACAAACAAATCCGCCGCAATAATTATCGCATTCGTATAATCTCCTGCTACCACCATCGCCTTCGATTTGGAAAGCAATTGCGCCAGTTCAGAAGGATCAGCATGTTGAATCAAACGCTCATCAACTCTACTATCTACCGTTTGATACTCCAAACCTAAAATGTCCAAAGCGTGTTTGCGAAACGGCGATTGCGAAGCCAAAATGATCTTCATAACCCACTCAAACCTGAAATAGTTTATATTTTTGTTGGAATAAAATTATACTCTTTTCTAGGACACATATCTAGAAAAACAACAATTTCAGCGCACAAATAACAACAAACACCACTACAAAAAGAAATATCTCAAGCATATTCACTTTCCTTCCAGCACTACTAACGCATGCTTCGTAAAATAACGCTCAACTACTCGCCTAATATCCTGTGCTGTTACTTTCTTAATATTTGCAATATATTCCCGCATCATCTCCGCTCGTCCCACCTGCTGCCAAAATAACAACTGATCCGCAATCTTCTGCGTCTCCTCTAAATCTAATAAATAATCTCCCTCAATAAAATCTTTTGCTTCCTGCACATCCGCTAAACTCACATTCTTCAGCTTATCCATCTCCTCTAAAATCACATCACGAACCAAATTCACATTCTTCCTATCAATTGTTGCATACACTGCAAAATATCCAAACGTCACTTCTGCAATATGCTGCGTTCCCACATCATACGCCAAACCCCTATTGCTGCGAATCTCTGTAAACATCCGACCGCTCTGTCCTCGACCTAGAATCCCATTAATCACTTCTAGCACATACGCATCTCTATGCCCCTGAGCTACCGTCTTAAATCCCAACACCGCATACGTATTCGCAACTCTCCTCTTCTCTTTTTTCACAATACTCTTACGCAGCATCCTATGACTAAATACTTTCTTAGGCAATACTGCTCTCTTTGGTTGGACAAACCACTTCGCAACCTCGCTCTTCCAATTATTCACATCCCCAACTATTGACACAATCATATTCCCTGGACGATAATACTTCTCAAAATAATTCACAATCTTCTCTCGTGTAAGGCTCTTGATAATCCTCTTATCCCCATACGTCGGATTGCCTGCCGGATGACCTAAAAACAAACTCTTCTGCAATAAAATCCACTGATAAAATCGTGGTTCATCATTCACCATATCAATCTCTTTGAGTACAATATTTTTCTCCTTGGCAATATGCTTTGGATCAAATAACGGAAATTGTAAAATATCACTCAATACATCCACCCCTCTCTCAAAATGCTTCTTAACCACTTTCACATAAAAACACGTTCGCTCATTCGTGGTATACGCATTAAACTCTCCTCCAATTTTTTCAATCTCATTGGAAATCTCCTTATTCGTCGCTCTTCTTTTCGTCCCCTCAAACAACAAATGCTCTAGAAAATGCGCAATTCCCCGCTCACTGGCAATCTCATCATTACTCCCCACATTCACCATCACTTCCACAACCACTGCATTACCCTGCTTACGCTCAAAGAGTACCGTTAATCCATTCTTAAACACCACTTTTTGCATAGCATAGGCATATTTTTGGGGTTTATAATAGTTTTGAATAGCTATTTTGAACACCAGATACGTATACCCCCTAGATCCCAAATCGAACCATTTTTAAACCCCTTTCTCCTTCCTCCCTCCATGAAACTCCCCGCTCTGCAATCCTACCTCCAAGAGCACCACATAGATCTCGCTATCCTCGTCCACCCCGACATCAATATCACTTATTTCTCACAGCAAAAACTCTCCTATGGCTACCTCATAATTACTCCTAAAAAAGCCATCCTCTACCACACCCAACTCGACACCCCTCCTGCTATTCCCCACATCACCAAAAAACTTCTCAAAAAAAACTGGGAAAAAGCCCTCTCTCCCTCGCACATAAAAACCATTGCCATAAACAAAGAATCCCTCACTCTCTCCTCATTTGATCGTCTTAAATCCCTCTTCCCTAAAGCCAAAGTTCACGATCTCTCCCCCTATCTCAAAGAACTTCGCACAACCAAAACTCCCAAAGAACTACTCTACCTCAAAAAAGCCTGTGACATCTCCACTCACGCTCTCAAACAAACCCTCCTCGAACTCAAAAAACACACTCTCAAAACCGAACAAGACGTCGCCCTCTTCATCGAAAAAAAGATACGCGAACAAGGTGGCGACATCGCATTTCCAACCATCATTGCCATGGGTGCCAACGCTGCCACACCCCACCATGCCACTTCACTCGCTCCACTCAAATCCGGCTTCCTCCTCTTCGACTTTGGTGCCTCGTACAACCACTATTGCGCCGACATCTCTCGTACCATCTATCTTGGCACCCCCTCAACCCAAGAACATCAACTCTACACACTTCTGCAACAATCCCAACAAGACGCCATTAACGCCATCTCTCCCCATACTCTTCTAACAGACCTCGATAAAACCGCTCGTAAAACGCTTGGAAAATACAGCAAATACTTCATCCACTCTCTTGGTCACGGCCTTGGATTAGAGATTCACGAATCCCCTTCATTTCTCCCAAAACTCACCATCCAACCTAACATTCCCTTCACCATCGAGCCAGGCATCTATCTCAAAAATAGACTTGGCATCAGAATTGAAGACACATTATATTGGGACAAAAAAACCCACATCCTCACGCAATTTCCCAAACACCTAATAATTATCCATTAACATTTCCAAAATATCTCCCTAACATCCTATCCCACCTATTTGTTCAACAAATCAAACATTTCCAAACATCTTTAAACTTTTCCCAAACTTTTAAAAAGAACCCTCATTTTCATCAAAACATTTATAAATAAACTACAGGGGCTGTAGTGTAGCCTGGTCACAACTGTGAGGCAACTATCACTAATGGTTTGGGTGAGCTTTTTGGCGATGACCGAAAAAATACAAAAAAACCATTGAACCCCGGTTCGAATCCGGGCAGCCCCATCCTATTCAAAAAGAGCTTGTTTGATATCCAGATGAGAACCGGGTCACGAACAAGCATAAGCGAAGTGACTCGACCCGTGAGAATCCGGGTAAGCCCCCATCCCACTTAAAAAATCGATTTAAACACAAAAACTCGGAATTCAACATGAAAGGAAATACCACAAAACGCTTCGGTGCTCGCTATGGGCGAAAACCTCGAGCAAAATTCGCCGCCATTGAAAAAATCCAACGTTCAAAACATAAATGTCCTTATTGTAACAACTCTAATGTAAAACGCGTAGCGCTTGGTATCTGGCAATGCAGCAAATGCCAAACTAAATTTACCGGAAAAGCGTATACGCCCGTATAGGTGCCTCATGTATTATATCTGTTTTGATTGTGGAAAGCGTGTAGAAGATGAATACACCAAGACCAAAGTTCGCTGTCCGTACTGCGGTGGAAAAATTCTCTACAAAGATCGCCGCACCGTCGCTAAAATCAAAGCGCGATAATCTTTTTTTAAATTATATCTTTAAATCATGTCCACAAAAATAAATCAGTTGCAGCTCATCCAGCAAAATCTACAAAATATATCCTTGCAGAAACAACAATTTGAAAGCCAGCTAACCGAAATCGAATCAGCCTTGAGCGAACTTGCCACTTCTGAAAAATCCTATAAAATTCTCGGCAAAATCATGCTTCTCACCCCTAAAGATCAACTCACCACCGAATTATCCAACAAAAAAGAAATACTTCAATTACGTCTGAAAAATTTCGAAAAACAAGAAATTCTCCTCAAAAAGAATCTCGAATCCCTCCAAACCGACGTCGTCACCGACTTCAAATCCTCTAAAAAATGACACTCAACGACGCTATCACTTTGCTCAACAACTTAGAGCAAGATCCCGACATCAACAAGCGCGTAAAAGAAAAATCTTCTCAAATTCTCACTCTTCTCCAAAGCAATTCTCCTCTGTGCGTGCAAAAAGCCCTCTTCGCTCTCGAAGAACTCAATTCTCAAGATCTCTCTTCGTATCATCGCACCCAGATTTGGGATATTGTCAGTTTACTAGAAAGTCTGCCTCAAGAATAACTCTCAACCCTCCCATTTAATAATCTAAAGAGGAGTTTGAATAACCTCGTTTTTCATCAACATTCAAATTTCTCTAAACCAATTAAACAATCAAAATAAAACTCATCAAGAACGTCTTCTCTGTTCCGTCATCTTATACTTCGACTTCAAAAACAGCGAATTAGGAATATATAACACATCATCTTCTTCTGTACGAATCTCCGTTTCTAGATATCCTACTTTTTCCACCACCCCTGATATCTCTCGAATCTCCACTTTTTTACCCTCTACAATGTGCTGCTTTTTCTGAATAACCATCCACGCCACTAAATTTGGGATCACATCTTTGAGTCCCACAATACACGTCAGAATCACCAGCATCAAAATCGCTCCAACCACCAAATAAAGCACCACTGACGTAATATTCAAAAGCTCTAGAAACCAAACAATTGTAATCAAATAAATCAAATACGCTGCCAAAGAACTAATTCCTCTCTCCACATCATAGAGCAAACCCATTTTTTTAATAATCGCATTCAACTCAATTTCTTTGAGCACTCGATACAAAAACTTTCGTGCAAGAATCCCCAGTGTAAACCCTGCCAACAAAATAACCACTCCAATAATAAGTGTATTAAGATAAGACTCCGCCATTCCTAATAATTGACTATTCATCATTGAGTCTCTTTTTTCATGATTTATAAAATCTACGCTTAATTTAAAGATAACTTCTCCTTATTTTATTAATCCTTCTCCCCCATACCGTGCCATTCATTTGTAATTTCCATTCAGAAACCATTAAAAACCACTCCTCATCCTATTCTCACAATGGTTGATTATAACAGTCAAATCAAAGAACTCGAAGCAGAGATAAAAAAAACCAAGTACAACAAAGCCACCGAAGGCCACATAGGGTTAGTCAAAGCAAAACTAGCCATGCTCAAAGAAAAGCAGGTCACTCGTTCTCAACAAAAAACCGGCAAATCTGACTATGGGTATACCGTTCGTAAATCCGGCGATGCCACCGTTCTGCTTCTTGGTTTTCCATCAACGGGTAAATCCACTCTTCTCAACAAACTCACCGGTGCAAAATCCGAAGTCGCTGCCTATGCCTTCACCACTCTCACCGTCATTCCCGGCGTCATGGAACACAAGCAAGCAAAAATTCAAATTCTCGATGTTCCCGGTATTGTCTCTGGCGCCGCATCTGGCCGTGGCCGAGGAAAAGAAGTCTTAACTGTTGTACGCAACTCCGATTTAGTCTTAATCGTCATTGACGCCACCCATCCCGAGCACCACCAAGCCATCCTCAAAGAAGTCCGCGAATCCGACATTCGTCTAAATAGAACCAAACCGGAAGTGTATATCAAAAAAACCGCCAAAGGTGGCATTCAAATAGGTAAAACCGTTCCCCTCAATATAGACGACGAAACCATCAAGAAAGTTCTCTGTGAATTCAAAATAAACAGCGCCAACGTCCTTATCCGCACCGCCATCGACATTGACGAATTAATTGATGTCATCGAAGGCAACAAAAAATACGTGCCCTCCATCACGTGTCTAAGTAAAGCCGATCTCGTCTCACCTCAAGAACTCCAAAAACTCATGCACGAATTACATGCTGATATTGCCGTTTCCTGTGAACTCGACACCAATATAACGCAGCTCAAAGACCTCATCTTTGAAAAATTAAACTTCATTCGCATCTACATGAAAGAACCAGGTAAAGAAGCCGACATGAACGAACCTCTTATCATCTTCAAAAACGCCACAATCCAAGACATCTGTCACAAACTACATAAAGAATTTGTCTCAAAATTTCGCTTTGCCCGCGTTTGGGGCAAATCCACCAAATTCCCCGGTCAACGTCTCATGCTTCATCATAAATTAGTTGATGGCGATATATTAGAACTTCACGTGAAATAAAAAATCACCATTTCTAGAACACTGTCAACTATATCAAAATTGACTCTTTCACCTAAACTACCTTCTCACATACACCCGTTGCGACTTCTCTGCTTTAATTTCTGACTGCAGCAAATCATAGCCTCTCTGCGGATCTCCTTCTTTTCCACACGTAAATATATCAACCATCATCTCTCTGCGTTTGCGCGTATAATGCACACTAAAATGAGATTCCGACAATATCACTGCGGCATCTATAATCTCTTCATCACTGCGCGCCACCTCGCCAATCACTTTAAAATGTGCGCTATGAGAAATCGTCTTCAGCAAATCCAAAAGCGCACGTTCATCCTCCAATTGTCTATTCTGCTTAATCGCCCCTAAAGAACCATACACCTCTTGACCAACCCTTGGCGTTCCCTTCTTCACTGCCCGTGTACTCTGCACTGGAGCATAATATGCTGGAAAAACATCCTGCAACCGCCTCAATAAATTTTTAGCACAATAAGGATACCCCACCACATCAATCGCTGCCATCCCTCGCTCCGGCCAAGTGTGGATGCTAAAATGTCCTTCTCTCCACAAAGACAATCCTGTAACTCCTTGAGGAGAAAACTGATAGAAAAAATCTTTTGCCACAGGCCTCAGTTCATGCAGTGCATATTCTAGCCCCTCTTGCACCGCACCAACTTTTGCCAATTTTTGTCTATCACAATTATAGACATTAATCAAACTGCGATAACCTGTATCTTGATTCACGTTTAGTTTTAAGTTAGACCTCCGTTTTCTACGTATCAATATAATATATATCCATCAATGAAGTCTTATTATATTCATACTCCTCTTTAAAAACTTTTTTAGTATATCTCAAGTAATAACACTAAATAAGTAGTAAAACGTAGAGTGAATATTTATAAAAAAACTACACAATATTGGTCTATGTGTGGCATCATAGGTATATTCAACGATGGAGAAGCATTTTCCAAAGTAAAAACTGCGTTAGCTCTCTTACACAATAGAGGAAAAGATGGCTATGGCCTCGCCAGCCAACATAACATTATTCATTACCGTGCACTAAAAGAATTGACTCATGTAGCATTAAAAGAATTCACCCCGCTCCCCGTGAATAATCTTATTGGCCACACTCTTCATGCCATCGTAGACCATATTCCTCAGCCCATCAAACAAATTGGTCTTCTCAGCGCCAATTGCGAAATCTACAACTGGAAAGAACTCAACACCCTCTATAACTTTCACGCTCAAAACGATGCCCAGGTACTGCTCTCATTCCTTGACACCTATGGTTTTGAAAAAAATGGCATCGAAAAATTAGAAGAATTAGATGGCGTGTACGCATTTGCCTATTGGAAAGAACACCTACTCTACCTTGCTCGTGACATTTTAGGTGAAAAACCATTGTGGTACACCTACAACACCGACACCCTCGCGTTCGCCTCCGAAAAGAAAGCTCTGGAAAAAATCGGCTACATTGACATCCAAGAATTAAACCCTCGCACCATTCTCAAATACAACATCAAAACCAAACAGGTTGAATTTCTCCCTCGACCATTTTTCACTTATCTCCCTGAGCATACAACTCCATTCAAAATCCAACAGCAAAAAACCCAGCAACTTCTCAATCAAGCCATCGACAAACGCATTCCTCAAAAAAAGTTTGGCGTACTTTTCTCTGGCGGCATTGACTCAACGTATCTCGCAAAACACTTCAAAGACTTGGGACATGACTTTACCTGTTATACCGCCGTTCTTGACACTCCAACTCCACCCTCAGATCTCGTTTCCGCCCAAAACGTCGCCCATGCTCTAGGATTAAAATTAAAAATCAAAAAAGTAGAACTCACCCAAATTCCCTCGTACTTGCAAAAAATCGTCCCTCTCATTGAAGATTCCAACGTCGTCAAAGTCGGTGTTGCTCTCACATTCTACATTGCCTGTGAAATGGCCAAAGCCGATGGCTGTAAAGTCATCTTCTCTGGTCTTGGCAGCGAAGAAATATTTGCCGGCTATGAACGGCATAAAAATTCCGCTAACATCAATCAAGAATGTCTCTCAGGCTTGCGCAAAATCTATGAACGCGATCTATATCGTGATGACGTTCTCACCATGGATAACAACATGGAATTACGTCTGCCGTTCCTAGATATCCCTCTTGTCAACTACGCTCTTAAAATTCCTGCCAAATACAAAATAAAAAACGATGTAACTAAATACATTTTACGTGAAATCGCTCTCAAAAAAAACATACCTGAAAAATTCGCGTCCCGAAAAAAAACCGCCGCTCAGTATGGTTCTAAATTCGACTACGCCCTAGGCAAATTAGCCAAACAACACAAATTACCCACAAAATCTGCTTATCTCCGAACATTCTATCCTTCTCACAACTTAAAACTCGGCGTTCTTTTCTCTGGTGGCAAAGACTCCTCCTCCTCTGCCTACCTCATGAAACAGCAAAATTATCAACTCACCTGTCTCATTCATCTAAAATCAAAAAACCCTAACTCCTATATGTTCCAAACCGCCGGAACCGAAGTAGTAGAACTACAAGCCCAAGCCATGGAGTTGCCTCTTCTCACTCAACTCACTATCGGCGAAAAAGAAACAGAACTCCAAGACTTAGAAACCGCTCTCAAAAATGCCAAAGAGCAATACCAAATAGAAGGCATCATCTCCGGAGCATTATTCTCAACCTACCAACGCGACAGAATTGAAAAAATCTGCGACAAACTTGGCTTAAAAATATTCTCCCCACTCTGGCATAAACCTCAAGACAAACATCTGCTCGATCTACTTGAACAAAAATTTGAAATTGTTCTCACTGCCATCGCCGCCCAAGGTCTGGATAAAACTTGGCTTAACCGAAAAATAACCATGGAGGACATCACCCAACTCCGCTCCCTCCATCAAAAAATCGGTCTCAATATTGCCGGAGAAGGCGGCGAATTCGAATCCATCGTTCTCAATTGCCCTCTCTTCCATCAAAGAATAATTTTGGAACAGACAGAAATAATCGAAGAAAATAAAAACACTGCACATCTCATCATAAAAAAAGCAAAGTTAACAAACAATTAAAAAACAAACATCAAATAAAATCCAAAATAACTAATAAACTAAATAACAAATAAAATATTATTCAAAATACATAAACCAATGAAAACCGTCATGTGTTTTGGCACTTTCGACATCGTACACCTTGGCCATCTTAACTACTTTCAGCAAGCTAAGCACCATGGCGATTACCTCATTGTCGTCGTTGCTCGAGATAAAACCAAACAGCAACAACAAAAACCCATTCTCTTCAATGAACAAGAACGCCTCACATTATTAAAACAACTCAAAGTAATCGATGAAGTAGTTCTAGGATATCCTCATAATCATTATCGTATCATCCAAGAAAAAAAGCCTGATATCCTCTGTCTGGGCTACGACCATCAAATATCTGCCAAAGACCTTCAGCATCATCTCGCTCAACTGGGGCTACACCCCAAAATCATCCGCCTCAAACCCTATAAACCCAAAAAACATAAAAGCACACACCTAAAAACCAAAATATTACACTCATCCTAGTGACGAACTTCTCCTCTTTTCGACGAAATAACAAAACCTTTATATATCAAATCATCTCCTAGTTTTTTCAAAAAGAAGTCACTTGGGGGTGCATTATGAAACGTTTTATAACTATAATCTGTATTGCTCTTCTCGCAGCAGTACTCATCGTTGCGGGATGTAAAAGTAAACCAACCACAGCGCCAGCACAAACCACGCCGGTCGTACCAACCACACCAACTACCGAACCCGATTCTAAAAATGATCTCACCGGTAATAGCGTTGCCGATGTTGCCGCATCAAATCCATCTGGGGCACTGGAAATTCCTATCACTGTCAAAGATATGAAATTCAATCCCGCAACTATTATCGTAACCAAAAATCTGCCCATACGATTCACCGTGAGCGCTGATGATCGTGATTACGGCTTTGCCATCGCTGAATTTCATGTCAAAGAAAAAGTGGCTCATGGTCAAACCATCAGCGTTGAATTCACTCCTGATAAAACGGGCACATTTATCATCTTTTCCCGGCAAGAATGGAACAACGGCAAAATTGGCGAACTTGGTCGTTTAGTTGTCAATATGCAGTAATTTTTTAGTTTAATTCTTTTTTTTTAATATTTTCAGTATCTGCTTTTTTTAATCAACCTCTATTCTCTCTCTTTTATTTTCTCTATCCAATCTCTCTATCCCTAAATCCATAAGTTTTAAAAACCCGCTCTCAATATTAATTATCATGAAAAAAATAACCATCTCTCTTGTAATAGTATTAACTCTCGTATTAACACTCATCTCCTGCCAAAATTCCGCCCCTCTTTCCCCCGATTCTTCCAACACTCCGAGCAATCAACTTCCAATTCCTGTAAAACCCCAAGCCATCCAAGAAACTCACACTCAAGGCAACATCCAAACAATTGACCTTTATCCCCATGGTAAGACCCCGCCCCCCATCAAACCAACCGGCGAAACTAAAGAATTTAACATCGTTGCTAAAAAATGGGAGTTCAATCCCAGCACCATAATTGTTAAACGTGGAGATAAAGTCAAAATCACTCTCCTCAGTAGCGATATTTCTCATGGCTTTGCCATTCCCGAATACAACATCAATCAAGAAATCAATCCAGGCAAAACAACAACGGTAGAATTTTTTGCAGACAAAGTAGGAACATTTTCATTTTACTGTTCTATCCCTTGCGGCAAAAGTCATCTGCAAATGATTGGTCAACTGATTGTAGAATAAATCTAACTATGGTAAATTCTGCCCAATGAGATATAGTTATTCAAACTCCTCTATAACTAAAATTATCCCAAGAACTAAATAGATTTATATACTCAAAAACAACCCTTCTTTCCCATGGACACCCTCCGAGCCGCTTCATTTAGTATTCGTGTTGGTCTCGCCATCGCATTTCTCTACGCTGCCATCGCTTCATTTCTGAACCCTATTGCCTGGTCTACATTCCTCCCTCTCTTCATCACCTCAATTTTTCCCGCTCAACCTCTCCTCTTCCTCTTCGCCGCATTTGAAATAATTCTCGCCCTCTGGCTCCTCTCCAATAAAAAAATATATTACGCCGCAATAATCTCTTCTCTCGTACTCGTTGCGATTATTGTTGCCAACCTAGAAGCATTAGACCTCATCTTTCGTGATGTGACCATTCTCACCAGTGCTCTCGCTCTTATCATGCTCTCAACCCTTACCCCCACATCCTCTCCCACATCATCTAATCACAAAACTTCTAGAAGAAAAAAATAAACTACTCATGAACTACCCTCTTCATCTCATCACTTCTTTCTTCGTACTCACTCTTGCAGGTATCATCAATGCCTCTTATCTTACCTACAAGCACTATCAAAAAAAGCCTCTCCTCTGTCCTCTCGATCACAAATGCGATGTCGTAACCGAAAGCAAATGGTCCCACATCTTTGGCATTAGAAACGAAATTGTAGGCATTCTCTTCTTTGCAGGCATGTTCTTCTCTTTATTCACCATGCTCATTCTACCCCTCTACGCCTCTACTCTTTTCTCTCTCATACTACTCAGTTCCACTCTAGGCGTTCTTTTCTCTCTCGCTCTCCTCTCTATCCAAGCATTTATTATTAAAGACTACTGTTTTTACTGCCTACTCTCTGCCGGACTTACCCTTCTCTTATTTCTCAACACCCTTGCCCTGCATTAAAAAATCTATCTCCATCTCTCAACCTCTCGTTGTATTACTACTATATGACCTTACTCTTCAACCCTAATCACTTGCCACAGCAGCTCTTTGCTCCCATCGACTCACCACTATACTTCTTCGCGCACGCCTCTGCGCAAAACCATTTTCCTAATCTCTCCACACCTTGTCCTTTCTCTTCCGTCATCCCACATACAGGATCTTTACGTTTAAACCATCCAAATACCATATTTTGTACCTCTTCTAATTTTCAAACAACAAAATCACACTACTCACTGATGCGATTTTGCCCTATATTCCATCTCTTTTGCACAATTATCAGAGCAAAACCACTTTCCTTCTTTTTCAATACCTTTTCCTGGTGTCTGTTTCACCCCACAGATCGGATCTCGTGTCAAATTCTTATTCCAAATCATCTCATATCACCTCTACAGTATATTTTTTATATTTCTGTTATAGCACTTCAAGCCTACAAAAGCTCACTTAAATTTATATCTTTTCATTAAAAGCGAATTACCCACCACCGACACACTTGAAAACGCCATCGCCATCCCCGCAATAACGGGGTTTAGCAACGCTCCTGTAAATGGATATAACACCCCTGCCGCCATAGGAATTCCTGCTACATTATAGGCGAATGCCCAAAACAAATTCTGTCTAATCTTGCGCATAGTATAACTACTAACATCAATCGCTCGCACCACATCTTGTAAATCCTCTCGAACCAACACAATATCCGCCGATTCTATTGCCACATCCGTACCTGAACCTATCGCAATACCTAAATCCGCCTGCGCTAACGCCGGCGCATCATTAATCCCATCGCCAATCATTGCCACTTTTTTACCACGCGATTGCAGTTTCCTAATCTCTTCTGCTTTTCCTTCTGGCAACACTTCTGCCAAGACTATATCAATCCCCACTTGCGTTGCAATCGCGTTTCCCGTTCTGGTATTATCTCCTGTGATCATCACCACTTCTTTTCCCAAATGATGTAATCTTTCAACCATACTCTTCGCGCTCTCTTTCAATGTATCCGCAACTGCAATAAATCCTGCCACTTTCCTATCCACTGCAACAATCATCACTGTCTTACCTTGCAATTCTAATTGTTGTATCTCCTGCTCATACGTGTTGGCAGGTATATTCTTCTCCTCCATCAATTTCCTATTTCCAATTACAATCTTGCTCTTCCCCACGTATGCTTCTAATCCTCTCCCAACTATCGCTTTAAACTTTGTCACCATTGCCAGTTTCAACTTCCTCTCTGCCGCACTCTTCACAATTGCCTCACCCAAAGGATGTTCACTCTTCTTCTCCACACTCGCCGCATAACGCAACACCTCTTCTTGAGAAAATTTATTTTTTACAATAATTTCTGTCACTTCCGGTTCACCTTTGGTCAACGTTCCCGTCTTATCAAACACAAACACCTGCACATCCTGTGCATTTTGCAGCGCTTGCGCACTCTTAATCAAAATACCCTGCTGAGCCGCCTTCATTGTTCCCATCATTATCGCCGTTGGCGTTGCCAATCCCAATGCGCAAGGACACGCAATAATTAACACCGCAACAAACGTTGTCAACGCAAACCCTAAAGCATGGCCTAACACCAGCCAAGTAACCAGTGTCAAAACTGCAATACCCAAAACAGTGGGCACAAAATAAGCTGAAATAGTATCAGCCAACTTTTGTATCGGCGCCTTACTCCCCTGCGCCTCTTCCACTAATTTAATAATCTGCGCCAATGCAGTCTCACTCCCAACCCTCGTTGCTCTAAATAAAAAAGCTCCCGTCTTATTCATTGTCGCACCAATCACTTTATCTCCTCTTTTTTTCTCAACCGGAATACTCTCTCCTGTAATCATGCTCTCATCTATCGCTGAGTAGCCTTCAATAATTGTACCATCCACTGGAATCTTCTGCCCCGGTTTAACAACAACAACATCTCCCGCCCTCACCGCTTCAATTGCCACTTCCATCTCTTTCTTTTCCCGCACAACTATCGCGGTCCTCGCCTGCAAGCCCATCAACTTCTTAATCGCCTCTGAGGTTTTTCCTCTCGCCTTTGCCTCTAAATATTTACCCAACAAAATAAATGCAATCAACAACGCCGCCACTTCATAATACACATCCACTTTCTCATATCCCCTCACACCTACCCACATCAATATCGAGAGAAACAATGAATAGATATATGCCGTCCCCGTGCCTAACGCTACAAGTGTATCCATCGTTGCTGTTTTACTTCTCCACAACGTCAAAATCCCTCGTGAGAAAAAAATCGATCCTGCCAACATAACTGGCGTTGCTAGTATCAATTCAATGAGAACCATATTCTTCTCAACAACCCCTGGCAATGATATACCTAACAACGGCAAAATCATCCCCCCTATAAGTAACGGAATCGAAAACAGCCCAGAAACCACCAATCGCATCTTCAAATCATGTATTTCCTTCTCTCTCGCTTCTTTCTCCCGATCATTCCCTCTGCCCATCCCCTCAAAGAACGCCGTATAACCTAAATCAGTAATCACTTTTGCCAACTTTTCTTTCTGCACCATCTCTTCATCATACTCAACCATCGCTTTCTGCGTTGCAAAATTGACTACTGCTTTTGTAACGCCGGACTTCTTCAGCAATGCCGTCTCAATTTTGTTCGCGCAACTCGCGCAATGCATCCCCTGAATACTAATAGTACATTTTTGTGCACTCTGATTCATCTTTTTTGCCATTATCTCTCCCCTCTTAAAATTTTACAACAATACTGTTTCATATGCGTATCTATTAAGTCTAATAACGGCTGAATTGTCTTCTGATTCAATGAATAAAACTTAAATTTCCCCTCTCTTTGCACAAACACCATGCCATGATACTCGAGCATCTTTAAATGATGTGACACCAACGTCTGCTCAAACCTTGTTACTTTCGCAATCTCTGTCACATTTAGCGCTTTTTTTCGAAGAACATTAAGTATTTTCAATCGATTTTCATTCGCCAGCGCGCCAAAGAACAACCCATACGCCGGCGAAATATCTTTACAAGTATTCTCTATATATGAATTCATATTCATATGAAATATTATTCATATATTTAAATGTTGTGGAAAAAACAATCAAAACAAGCAATTTCAAACAACCTCTACTTCTTTCCCATCCACCACAAACTCAATCCCAACATCACAATCACCAGCAACTGCACTTCCATTCCTTGAAATGGCAACGACGCAAAACTCACACTCACCCCAAACAACCCAAACAGCAGTGGAAATATACTTACCACACACGCGCTGCACACCCCTGTTGCCAATCCCACTACACCCCCCACACACGCCACAACTCCTGATTTCTTAATTTGTTGTCTTTCTTTATACCTAATCCATTCATATACAGAATTCACCGCAACCAATCCCGAAATAATCAGTGTAAACAATATCCCTAAAATAAATTTTGTCCAATGAATCTCTGCTGCATATATCTCTAAGTACTGTATTGTTTCATAAAATTGGCTGATATACACATTCAATCCCAAATAAAATACGAAAATCCCAACGAGCCAGTACACATACGGTCTCTGCAATAGTCGTTTCATCTTACTCCACAATTAACGTCCCTTTCCCCATCCCCATCGCACAGCCAAAACCAAACTCACCTTTTTCGGTGGGTGTAAACTCCACCATATTATTCTGTTCCGTAAACTGTCCATTTACTTTAAACTGCGGAATTGAAATGGTACGAAAACATCCCTGCAATCTCTTTGTATCCCCCATAATCTGCACTTTTTTCCCTGCCACAACAGTAATTGTCTCAGGATAATAATTCAACTTCCCCCAACTCAGATGACGTACTTGCGCTGCATCCGTATCGAAATCTTTCTCTAATATGGGACCCGCCTGTGCCGCCGATTGCGCCAACACTTTACTTTTATCAAACGCCTGTTCTTTGGGAGTACACGCAACCAAAAATAAAAAAATCATTACCCCCATTAAACATAACATCAATTTTTTCATATCATTCACCTCATAGAGTAAATTTTTTTAATTATTTATAATGCTGCAAATGCCGAACTATATCCATATACGATAATCAGCACACCAATAATTGTCATAATCAAACAACTCAGAAAAAATAGAACGAAACCTGTTCCCTGTCTTGCTATTTTCTTTCCACTCACAACTTCTTCATACACTAAAAAATTCAATGACCATAAAATAAGTACATTTAACAGTGTAAACAACGGCATGAACCATAAAATATGGTCTACTTTCATCATCAACGCAATCATTGGTCCCATTGTCCCCCCCATTGCCCCCATAATTGCTCCATTCAACACTCCCATTAAGCCACAACATCTGCCCGCGTAGACCCCAACTGTTACACCAAATAATAATCCCATTACTGATCCCATAAACATGCCATTCGTCGAACCAATAACTACACTCATCATCACACCTGCCTGCATGCCTAAGACCATACCAATCATCATGCCCATCATCGACGAAACGTTTACTTTATGCGCTCGCACATGCCATAATGCTCCTAATACTACACATACCGTAATCACTAAATAGACTAACCACGGCATTTGTTTTAAAAACAAAGTATTCTCTCTCCACACGCTAAACGCCACTACTTCAAGAAGTAATATCAATAACCCTATAGCCCCTATACTATATTGAATCATGCGCCATTCTAACCCATATTTTTCTCGTTCTGTAAAAAAAGACTTCATCCTTTTAGAAATGGGCATAAATGTTCTGCATTCATCACAAGACTCCATTTTCTATCCTCATTTGTTCTTATTTAAAAAACCTATGGTAGTTATCTCCTTCCAACTCCACAACTTTAATAAATCCCTCTCTCTTTCAAAACAAAAAACAATTGAGGTGTCTCTATATGAATATAAAACAATGGATCGTTGCTCATAAATATCAAATAATGATGGTGGTGCTTCTTAGTGCGCTTTTTGTACTTGTCAGTTGTACAACCCAAAGCGCTCCTGCAACAGCTCCCACCGGTCCAATTGGTGGCGGCTGCGGCTAGTCATTCAATTTATTTTTCAATTTATTTTTTTAATTATAATCCCCCCTATCAAAAATATAAACTATGTATCATGTCACAAAACCCACACCAAGAATATCAAAAACAACGCGAAGACCTGTTCCAACAGGAAGCAAAGCATAAAGCATCAAAAATCCATAAAATTCTCATGATAACCTCTTCCATTTTAGTCATAATTCTCCTCAGCGCCGGCACATATGCCTATATCTATTACACCCAGCCCGGTCCCTACGACAACTTTGCCAAATGCCTAACCCAAAAAGGTGCCGTAATGTATGGTGCCATTCAGTGGTGCAAATACACTCAAGGCCAAGCGAATATGTTTGGCAAATCATTCCATTACATCAACTACCATGACGAATCCGAACTTGCAGGATTAAAAACTCGTCCTACATGGGTCATCAACGGCAAATGGTATGAAAAAGTGCAAAGTTTTGATACCCTAGCTGCCGCAACAGGCTGTTCTATAAATTAGAAAAATGGTACTAGACTATGAAAAAATTCTGGGAAGTTTGCCTATCTGGACGCAACCAGTTCAGATCTCAAAGTTACAAGGCGGCCTCACTAATATCAACTACGTGATAAAAGTTGGAAAAAAAAGATACGTCGCACGCTTTGCTCCTGCTTCTAACACATTTTTAGGACTAGAGAGAGATAGAGAGATTTGTAACACCAAAGCCACCACTAAACTGGGAATTGGACCAGAATATGAAGCCTATTTTCCAGAATACAACTTACTCCTCTTAAAATACCTCTCAGGAAAAACATGCAATCCTCAACTCGCAAGAAAACCACAGATGATCAAACGCCTCGCAAAAACGTTACACCAACTTCATCAGAGTAATGGTTTCCAAGGAACCGATAATCCTTTTAAATGGATTCAACGCGTTATCCAATTAGTTAAACAAAAAGAAAGTTGGTTGCCACAAGACATAGATAGTTTATTACTTGATCTGAAGGATATACAGAAAAAAGTTGGACCATATAAGAATGTGCCTTGTCACATGGATCTTATGATTGAGAATATTATCATATACCAAAATAAAATTAAAATTATCGATTGGGAATATTCTGTAAACTCCGATTTTCGCTTCGATCTCGCCATGCTTTCGTACAAAGGATCATTCGAAAAAAGAGAAGATTTGCTCTTACTCAAAGAATATGGTCGGGAAGATTTATTTCAAGAGATACAACTCATGAAAGCCGTGGTCGCATTACGCGAAGCCGCATGGAGTGCCACACAATTAGCTTTTTCTAGCATACCAATCGATTATCGAACGTACGCGGAAATTGATTTTGAAAAGTATAGAAAATTAATACAAACAGCAAAAGAAAACACTATCTAACACACTTCTTTCTCCTCAATCTCTCCTAACAACTGTATTGTCTCGTTATCATACTTCTTCTCCTGCAATCTCTCAACTGCTGTATCTATCAACGGCAGTAATTCCTTGAATTGCTCATAGTAGGGGGGAAACTTCGCAAACTTCTTCTCTCCTTCACCAACCCATGTATTCTTCGTTTTCTCCACAAGCTGGAACTGTTTCTCTGCCAACTCATAATCCCTATCTTTGACATACAATCGTATATGCGTCAACTCATGCGGGATACAAATACTATCCTCGCCCGTTTTTTCATACTCTTGTAAAAAATAAAGAGAATGCCCCACATGATCTGTTTCATTATGTCGAATCATCCACATCGCTTCTTCTACAAATCCCGCCGCATGCCTATCAGAAACCGTCAACAGATTTAAATTCCTTAAATCTTTCTCCTCTAAACCATCATATACATATTTCGTCTGAGGCAATGTACCTAATCTCTCAATCTCTTTTAAAATATCCTGTGCTCGCGCTTCACGTACATCTCGCTCATGCCAAATCAATGCCCCCACAACAACTACTGCCAACACAAATAGTCCAATTGGTAAAACATATACTTTTCTTAGTTTCTCCATTTATAAAATCCGATTGCCATCATAACCAAACTAATATATGTTAAAATATGTTCTATATATCCCATCGTCGTATCAGACAAAATAATCACTCCTAACACCTCAATAAGTAATTCTAAAATATGAATTATTCCTAATATACCCACTGCCAACACAAAATACAATGCCACATCTTTATGCGAATCTAATCGTCTAAATGCCATCAGTCCTAGAACTAACGCAACAACCGCAAACACCACACTCAACCCATGTTCTGTTATCATCATGGGCACATTCATTACTGGTACATCATCTTCTTCCATCCCATGTGCCGCAACCAAAACAAACTGCAAAACAATCATCAACAATCCAAATAACAACAATCTCTTATTCATAGCAAACACCTCAATTAAATCAAAAACACCCTCTTGTCGTTTCCATAAAATCTTCTTCCATTAATTATAGACTATCTTAATCTCCTCTGCATCATCGAGCGGTAAATCACCTGGTTTTGGCCCTTCATACAATGCTCCATTCACATACACCAACACCGTATGCTCAGGCGTAATAGGGTGTCCCATAAACTCTTTCTCACTCCATGTCCAACCCCACACCGCAAATACATCCCTCAAAAAGAATTGGTGCGGATAGGGTGACTCCACATGTAATTTTCCCGTATCATCATGCGTATGAATCACTCTCATCCCCGTATCACTAATACCCATATTCGCTGGAATCGTATATTTTCCTCCTTGAATCTCTATTGCCAAAATGGGATGCACATGCACTGCCAAATTACTATGGTCGCGCAAATTCACATTCAACACATCCTGTGTAGATGCACAACCAACTAAAAAGACTCCCAATAGCACTGCAAGCAACACCAAAAGCACAGCAAATCTAACTCTCTTCGTAATCATTTTCTAATCCTAAGCAACTACTTATTTATAAATCTGAGGGAGACCAATCTATATAAGCGAGCACCATAAGATATAAAAACCACTCGTAATCCCTATAATAAATAAAGTGAAAAAAATAAACGAAAAAGCACACGAGGTAGATACTATGATCAAATCAAAAGAATCATCAGCAAAACCAATTCATTCACATCCTATCTCTTCACATGATGAATCACATACGCAAGCACAAGCCCCCACCTCTCACCATTCACAAAATTCTCTCTTCAGCCCTTGGATTATCTCTTTACTTGCTCTTGCCATCATCGTTATCCTCTCCAATCAAGTACTGATAAGCACCGTTTCTGCGCAACTTGGCAATGGCTACTTTTTTGGTTCATCATCCCAATCATTTACCGTAACTGGTGGCAAAGACCTCGCAACGGTAGATATAACCAGTTTAAAATCTACCGCCCATGTCGTTGCCGCCGTATTCCCTTTAGAAAAAGTTCAGACCCAAGATGATGTTATCGCAATAATGTTCCCCTCTGGCACTCCAGATTATGGTCAAGCTCTTGGTATAAGTTATGACGACCCCGTCGCCTCACTATCCACTCTAGCTTCTATGTACAATGGCTTAAAAGTCGAAGTCCAAAAAAACAACCCTCAAGCCTGGCAGCGCTTCATCAATCTCGCAACAAAACCCGTAGGTATTTCCTGCGAATACTGTTGTGGTGTCGGACCAATTGGTGTGGATAAAAATGGCAACTCTCTTTGTGGTTGTCAACACAATCCTGCCTTGCTCAGCATCGCTCTCTACTTAAGCGCATACACTGATTATACTGATGCTGAAATCTTACGTGAAGTAATGAAATGGAAAACATTGTTCTTTCCCAAAAACATGGTCGAACTCGGCTTAACTGTTGCTGGCAAAGACGCTTCACAATTAAAAGAACTCCCTGGAATGGTTGGTGGTTGTTAAAAACAATATACACCCATTAAACTCAATATTAGACATAAGCTTAATAAAATAATTAAACCTAAAAACCAAAGTCAACAAAGGAGGATAATTTCAATGGAACAAAAAACAATAATTGCTTTAATCTTAGGCGTACTCGTACTTGTCTCAGTCGTTCAAGCCGTACAACTATACAGTTTGAAAGAAAAAGTCTCAACCGGCAACTTTAAAGTAGGTTCTACTTCTGGTGCTGGTCCTTCTGTCACCGCAAGCAGTGGCAAGCAAGTCGGCCAAGTACCTAGCAGCGTCAAAGAACTTCCAAAAATGGTTGGAGGCTGTTAATTCTTTTTTTAAATCTCTTCTTTTTTCATATTCATCATTGATTCAAACAAAATTAAAAACACCCAAACAAAATCAAAAATACAGGAGATAATTACCATGGACGAACATAAAGAACATGAACAACCGCAACATCAACCTCATCATCAACCTAACCCGCCTAAGAAAACTTCTTTTACATACACTCATTTATTTTATCTCTTAGGCATCATCGCCATCGCCCTCACTCTTCTCAACCTCTGGGAAGTATCAACCCTCAAAACCCATTTCACCACTCCAAGTCCTACCGCTGTCGCTAAACCTCAAATCGAATTAGCCATAATCACTGTTAACTCTTGTACCGATTGCTTTGATATAGCCAGCCTCATCACTAAAATAGAATCTCTTGGTGTAGAAATAAAAGATAAAACCAATCTCGATTACTCCAGTAGTAGTGCTCAAGCATTTGTCAATAAATATAAAATTACTCGGCTGCCCGCCATAATTATCAAAGGCGAAGTTGAAAAATCCACCCAACTCTCAACGCTTCTGAGTCAATTAGGCACATCGCAAGACGGCAATTACATTCTTCCTTCCCCCATGCCCCCTTACTTTGATCCTTCCAACGGCCAAGTACGTGGTCGCATATCCGTCATCTCACTTCAGAAATCGAATTGTGTTCAATGTTCCAATATGACAACTCTACTTGAACTCCTCAAAAAACAAATGAGTATCAAAGACGTAAAAAATATTGACGTCGACTCCTCAGAAGGTAAGACTCTCACAAAAAAATACAACATCTCCATTGTACCCACCTTAATCTTTGACCAAGAAGCTGTTCTGTATCCCACTATTACTCAAGTATGGAACAACGTTGGCACTATTGAATCAGACGGCTCTCTCGTCATGCGTAACGTCAATCCTCCGTATTATAGCATTCCTCAAGGCAAAGTAAAAGGACTTGTCAGCGTCACCTATCTGCAAGACAATTCCTGCAAAGAATGTTACAACGTCTCCATCAATCGTCTCATCTTACGCCAATTGGGACTAACCTTAGACCAAGAAAAAACGGTAGATATCTATTCCCCTCAAGCTCAAGGTCTGATCACAAAATACAAAATCACTAAAATTCCTACCATCGTGCTCACTGGCGACACCGACACCTATCCCAGTTTAACCAAAGTATGGAAAGAAGTCGGCTCTGTTGAATCAGATGGCACATATGTTCTGCGTAACATCGAGATCTTCGAACAGCCCTACAAAGATCTCGTGCAGAAAAAAGTAATTACTCCCGTCCCCGCAACTGCTCCAAGTGCTGCAACAACTCCTGCATCTTCTTCCAAAGCAGCTGTTCAAACAGTTCCTACATCCCAAAATCCCTCCCCAGCAAGTGGGTAGATCGGGTGGGCAGATAGAAAGACATGAAAAAATACATTTCTCTTTTATTCATTTTTTCAATTCTATTTCTTTCAACTACAACTCTAGTCATAGCCCAATCTTCTCTCCCTCCCAACCTTCAAAAAATTATTGACTACAACAAACAATACTCCACTGATTTCTCGTTAAAAATTTCATTTCTCATCGCGTTTGTCGCAGGCATGCTGGGCATCCTCTCTCCTTGTATTCTTCCTTTTCTTCCTGCGTATTTTTCCTACACATTCAAAGAAAAGAAGAACATCACCCTCATGACTTGTATTTTCTTCCTTGGCTTCTCTCTCATCTTTGTGCTCTTAGGCATCATCGCCGGATTTATTGGAGAACAATCACTAGCCATCATCCAACAAAGTTGGATAGCCATCCTCGGAGGAATGCTTCTCTTCTTTCTAGGCATACTCACATTGCTCGGAATCGGTTTCTCTTCTCTCATTCATCTCAACAAAAAATTTTCTAATGACATCCCCGGTGTCTTCCTCATGGGCATCGCCTTTGCTCTCGGCTGGACCGCCTGTGTAGGCCCAATCTTGGCAGGCATTCTAGGCATAGGTGCCATATTAGGAAACATAGGACACGCTGCCCTCTTAATGTTCTTCTACTCGTTAGGCAACCTTGTACCTTTATTCCTCCTCTCTTTCTTCTACGATAAATTTCACCTCTCTGAATCTAGATTTATCAAAGGCAAAATGATTACATTCAATCTCTTCCATAAACCCCTCGAAATTCACACAACTAATCTCATCTCAGGTATACTCTTACTCTTAGTAGGTATCATCATGATCCTCTTCCAAGGAACAGAAATTGTAAATACTTGGGACTTCTTCAACACGAAACAATATTTTTACTCTCTACAAAATAAACTAATTCTTCTCCCTCATGTCAACATTCTTGGAACTATTGTCCTAATTCTCTTTATTGGCATTTTATCCTATTTCCTCAAAAAAGCATTCCAGAAAAAAGCATAAATTCTCTCTGCACCCATTCATTGCGCATCTTCTCCTCTGAATTCCTCTCTTCACTAAATTCTCTCACTTCCCCAATTCCACTTTATGATACACCACAAAACACTCTTTAAAATCTTTCACCGTGCAATACTTATTCACATTCTTCTGTAACATATCCCGTGCCAATTTTTCCTCAATTTTCACATCGTATGCCACTGTCTGAAACACCATTGGTCGCAGAAAATTACTACGATAACTCAACTGCGCCATTTCCTGCGTCACATCTTTATCCGGATCAATAATCACTTTACCTTTTACTTTATCCACCAACACTTTAAACTCAATACCGCGTAAATCACATTCAAACAACACCGCCGGAATTAGATACGTCGTAATTTTAGAAATAGGTTTCTCCGCCATCATCTTAATCTCTTTCAAACTCACCTGAGGTAAAATCACCGGCAGCACTCCTCTCTCCTCAAATCGCCTATTTTCTTCCACCACATTTTTATGATACTCTTGATGTTCTTGATTCTTCATCATCTCCTCTGAAGCCCCCGCGCTGCTATGATCACCAACCATACCCGACAACATATCCACTGCATGTCCTCCATGTTTGCTCCGTCTTGGTCGTATCGTCACAACCAGCGGTCGGTCCACAAATCCACACAACAGTGCCGAACCTACAGACAAATTTTGAATCTCCTGCTCCGTTTCTGCTGTAATTCCTTCAATCGAACCAACCAGTGAACGTAAATCATTGGGGTTTGTTACTTTCATAATCAACTGTGTACTGCACTGCGCCAATATCGTCTTCTGCACAAGTGCCGGTCGCTGTGACACCACACATAACCCCAACCCAAACTTACGGCCTTCTGATGAAATCAATCGTATCACTTCCAAACTCTTCGCTTTACCAAACCCTTTTTCTGGACAAAAATTATGGGCTTCCTCAATCACACAAAAGAATGGCGGTATTTTCTCCTGCTTGCGTGCGTGAAACAAATCCTTCAGTAATTTATACACAATCACGTCCTGCACTTCCGGCGTGATCCCTTTCAAATTAATAATCGTACATTTTCCTGGCTTCACCAGTTCCTGCAATGGCGTTGGCGACGCTGAAAAAATCTTCAAATCCCGTAGATACATAATCGTATCAATAATACTCCATTTTCCCGAAGAATTCAACTGCTCAAGTCCTAGTAGGATATTATCAAAATTCACTTCCTCCATATCCTTAACAACTGAAAATAGCAGCGCTTCTTGCGTACTCGTCAGCTGAATTGGCAATAACTTCATCAACTCATAACTATTCATCTTCTCATTCAACTTCAGCGGCCTCATATCTTGCTTCACACTCATATCACCATATTCCTGTATCTGTGAACCATACCCTTTTGCGCTCAATCCCCACTGCGCCAACTTCTCCTCCTCTGCTTGCACCGGATACTTCATTGCTGCATATTCCCCATGTGGATCAATAATAACTAACGGCACATTCTTATCTAAAATCTCCTCAACCAATACTCCTACCGCATAACTCTTCCCTGCCCCCGACTTCGCAAGTACACACAAATGCTTTGTCAAAATTTTCTGCAGATCTAAATGCACAGAAATATTCTTTCCCTCCAAATGTCCTAAAAATCCTCCCTCTCCTCCTAGCTCAATCACTCGCTTGATAAACGAATCCTCTGCTTCCAACACCTCTGTATTATTCGCAAACGGTGTTCGCAATCCCTTCAACCTTCCATCCACATCCGTATACCCAATCACATTACAACGCGCAATCATCTCCTCTGCCGTTCGTTCTAACTCCATCACCTGCGCCAACACAAACCCATAATCTGCATGATGCACTTGGATAAACTGAAACTTCTTCGTCTTTGCACTACTCACCTCAAACAAAAAATTCGTCGTACTAATCTTGCCGATAATGCGTCCTAAAATCATACACCTTCAAGAAGAAGCTCTCTTTATTAAATTTTAGTCACAATACACTTCATATCTCAGCATCTTCACACATTCCCTCTCTACCAAAACACAATCAGTCCCATGCGATACAACGTAAAACCCGTCCACAACACTAAGAACAAGTAAAAAAACGAAAAAAACCTATTGAGGGGAAAATAGCCCGACAACCAATGGTGCTCCCAAGTGTGTCTTCTGCCTTGGGTAAAACTCATAATCCCATACATCATCGCATCAATTAAGAAAATATACCACAACAAGCCTTCCGTGTAAAATTCCATCAGTTGTTCCAACTCTTCTAAATTTAAAAATCTTCCTACGACCAGTAATACTTCAGATTACTACAACCCCATCACATACTCTCTCACGTTCCCCGCATCAAATGGCTGCGCATATCTCTCAAACTCAAACTCTCGTCCAATCAACTTTTCATAGAGTTCGATATACCGAGCGCTCGTCTCAATCACTTGCCCATCCGTCAACCGCGGCACTTTGCAGCTCTGTCCATCAAATCCTTGTTCCAATAACACATCCCGAACAACTTGCTTTGACATCTCCTTAATTTTCAGCTCTGGCTTCACCTTCAATAACTCTGTCACCGTTGCATACTCTCCTCTTTTCATCTCTTCCATAATCACGGGGAACTTTTCCTCCCACTCTCTCATCTCAACATATCGTGATGAATCTGGCGTGTGAACCTCATCAATAACCACCATTTTTCCATTGATATATCCCCACTCATATTTTGTATCAAGTAAAAATAACCCTCTCTCCTCTGCTCTCATCTGTCCTCGTTGATATAACCTAATTGACGTATCGTTAATTCCATTTGTTACACTTCGTGTAAAACTCAAACTTCCTCTATGATCATTTTTTGTTCGTAGCATATCTGCCATATCTTCTAACGTAATATCCTCATCATGCCCCTGCATTGCTTTCGTCGTTGGCGTAAACAGCGGGCCCATCAACCGCTGATATCTTAACAATCCATTTTCCAATCGATTGCCACACTTCTCTCGTCGTCCTTCTTCATACTCTTTTGCCAAACTCCCCCACATATACCCTCGCACAACACACTCCACCCCTATATTTTCCACTTCTCGCTGTATCATCACCCGCATATCCAGCGAAGGCAATGCCGCAACATCCACCAAATCTTTTATTTCATCAAAAGAATGTTGCGCAATCGCATTTAATACCACTCCTTTAAACGGAATCGCTCGATCTAAAACCACATCAAACGCTGACACTCTATCTGATGTCACCATCACTCGTACTGGACCCAAAGAGGTTTGCACAGAATACGAATTTCGCACTTTTCCTCTCGCCATTTCACCCAAACCCGGAATCTCTGGATTTGGCAGAACACAATCTAAATACTCCCCTACTTTCGTTCGAATAAATTCTGCACGTTTCATTCTCTCCTCACCACGAATCCGCTACTTGCAATTCATAAGCAGAAATCACAGGAAACGCAAATTCCCCTGAATCAATTATTTTCTTCTCTAGATTTTGCAACTCTTTTAATTGACTCATAATACTCTTATAATTTCCATTTCCTGTATCAATAATTGGCACAGTATCAAAACGCTCAGATTCTGGCAATCGTTTTAGATATAACAGCTCAAACATCCTCGCTCCTAATCTCTCAAGTGTTGATACCGGCATCTCCCATAATCGTGTATACCCTCTCAACTCTCGAAAACATCCAATCTCGCTCAAATTCCATCCACTTCCATAGGTAGACTCATCTCCATTTCTTCTCCTAAAATTAACCACATCAGAAAACCCATACATCGTAACAGAACGCACAATTGCGTGCGAACTCTCTGAGCATATTAGCTGAGAATACCTCTTCGAATCCATCTTCTGTAATAGATAATCCACCATAATCAAAATGAATCAATCATTATCCACTCTTGGCGCCAAGATAAAACTCATCAGCAATCGATCCGTTACTTTATACTCAATCTTGAGAGGATAATCCGTATTAAATTGTATGGTCACTTGCTCCGCCAACTTGCCAGCATTAATCATCTTCTTCAAATATTCAATCGAATACTTTGCTTTATATTTATCCGCTCCACTCGTCGTAATCTTTGTCACATCATCGGGTTTGATTTCAATCAATGCCTTTGACAAATCCCCTTCCGCTTTCACTAAAAACATACTCTTCTCTCCTAAAAACGTCACCGATTCCGCCACAACTGATACATCCTCAATCGCTTCCGATAACACCGCTGCACTCGTCTCAATTGTCAACGGAAACTGTAGCTCTGGCACTCGCTGCTCTTTATCTTCCAATTCTAATGTAGGAATAGAAAATGACCGCACCGTATTACTCTTCATCTGCACCGTCAACTTACTATCCTCTGTAGTCTCTAAACTCAAAATATCATCACTCTTCGTTCTGCGCAGAATCTGCTTCAAACTATTCAAATTAATCGCCATTGTCTCTGGCTGCTTCACATCATATGACGTAAACGAACTCGACAGCAACTTAAACACCACCATCGCCACATTTGCCGGATCCATCGCCACAAGTTCCAACCCTTCCGGTTTCACTTTAAACTTCGCCTCCGTAACAAGATCAGAAATAATTGAAATACTATCTTTAAAATATTTTGGCTCAGCAAGCACTAATTTCATAAGCAAAAAACCCCCACAGTAAACATATTAGCAACAACTAATTCACATCACCACTTCCTACCTAAATTCCAACCAAGAACGATTTATAAAGATTATGGTAACAAAGAGTATGGTTTACATAACTAGTCTTTCATGAGATGAAACCAATAAAGTGTAAAGCAGTAAATTATTTAGCATATAACACCCCTATCTATATGTGGGGAAACTCCCGTTCCTGCATGCCCGAAACCGCAGTTTCTGTGCATTCCAGAGTAATGTTATCATCGGAGGTGGAAACCGAAACCAGTTCCTATATCTCGAGACACAGAACCTGTTGAATATATGCAAATTCAAAGTGCTTGGGATAAAATTATGAATAGAAAGTAGTTCTCGTTAAAGTGCCCACTCTCGTAATCGGGCGGGAAGAAAAGTGATTTTAATAACAACAATTAATCTACTCAATTCGCAACTTCTTCCCATCCTGCATAATATGTGTATTCTTATACCCTAATTGTTCCGCCAACTCTTTCATCATCTGCGCTTTATCCGCACCCGCATGGGCAGGAATTATATGCCTGGGCTTTACCAACTCAATCAAATCACGATGATCCTCTCGCGCCGCATGTCCTGACACATGCACATCCGTAAATAATCGTACATTCTTCGCTCGCAAATCGCTATCCAGCTTATTCCTATTTCTCCTGTTAACTTCCACGGGGATTACCGAACAACTAAAAATGACCATATCTCCCTCATCAAATGTAAAATCAAACTCTCCGCGTGCCATGCGTGATAATATCGCCTTTGGTTCACCTTGATGGCCCGTGCACACAATCACATACTTCTCTTTTCCATCTTTGCGAATCTTTGAAAATAACTTCTCCACTCTATCTCGGCTACGAATAAATTCCACTTCTTTCCCAAAATTCACAAGGCCAATACGCTGTGCCGCAAGTACATACTTTGAAAGAGATCTCCCCACAAGTACCACTTTTCGATTCAATTTATGCCCCATCTCAATAATACTCTTCAATCGTGCAATATGACTGCTAAACGTCGTCACAATCATCGCTTTGCCCTTACTCTGTACCCCAAACATCACATCACGCAGCATCTGCTTTGCCACTCCTTCCGAAGGCATCTTGCGATGTTCATGTGCATATAAACACTCCACAATCAATAAATCAATTCCTTCTTTGCCTAATTCTCCTAATCGCTCTAAATTAGGCTTCTGACCCAATGTGGGGTGCATATCAAACTTATAATCATTCGCATACATAATTTTTCCTTGCGGCGTATGTAACACCACAATAGCCGTATGTGGAATCGAATGCGTCACATGCACAAATTCCGCTTTAATATTCTTCGACAACTGATAAGTACCATTCAACGCAATAGGAATAATCTTATTTGTCACCTGTATCTGCTCATCTGCAATAATCGTGTTTAACACTTCCGCCGTATACGGAGTGCATACCACTTTTGCCGTCGGAAACAACTTCATCGAAAACGGCATAGCCCCAATATGGTCTAAATGCGCATGACTCGGCACAATCGCAATCACCTTATCTTGCCACTCTTTAATCGCTTTGTAATCCGGAACCGCTCCTACCTTCAACAATTCTTCATACGTCTTTGCACCAACATCCTCGCGATCCTCACTATAATTGACATACATCTCCATATTCAATCCCATATCCAGAATAACTACTTCTTCCCCAACTTTAATCGCCACAGAATTTCCACCAACTCTGGTAAATCCCCCAATCGTGCACACATCAATTGCCATAAATAATGCTTTAGTTTAGGGTTTAAAAATGTTTCCCAGATAAATTTCACTTACTTATTTTTTTCAAACACTTTACTATCTATGACCTCGGGATATACCACAGCCATATTTTATATGTTGATCCATCTAAAAAAGGCTCAGTAACATATCGAATATCACATCCCCTCAACTTGCAACGTTCTGCATACATTCGCATCCCCGGATCAAGCACTTCTAAATCATCAAGAAGTAATTCTAATTTTTGAGCGCCCTGTTTTACAAGTTGTTGTATGTACTCTTCATCAACATTTCCCATTTCATCAAACCAATAAAAAAAATGTGCGGACGGCAGGACTCTCGACGCTCATTACAAGTATATCCTATAATAAGCCTACTCGAACCTGCGAAGGCACTAAGCCAATAGATGACTTATGCTGGGTGTATTCATCGAACTCTTCTGAGCACTCCTAATTCCCAAAGCTTTTGAGTCTATCCCATTTGACCACTCTGGCACGTCCGCGACTTTGTGGACGTGCTAGCCCGAAAATCTTTCATTTTCGCATGCTGGCACGTCCGCAATATGTAGAAAAATCTCTCCTCTTTTTATAAAACTAACTGAAAATTAAACAAGAACCATCATCATTTGATATTCTGCAACTGATCCTCAATCTCTTTCAATTGCGCTTCCAACTCCGCCAATTCTCCTGTAGGGATATCTGCAGAAACATCTGCTCTTGGTACTACGGCTACCGGTGCTGGCTTCGTCATAACACTACTCGCAACCACTACCGGACGACGCACATCTGCTGCTCGAACCTCTTTTTTCACTTCCGGTTTAGCCATTCCTTGTATTTTTCCTTTAGGCAAATAATGCTTCAATTTTGTCTCAACCAAATTATTAATATCCCGCACATCAGACTTTAACTGATTAAACAATACCAGCTTTTCTTCTTGCACTTTGCGAAACGTATCATATCCTTGCATAAAAATAATTACTTCCCTCAACCCTTCTAAAACATCCTTGCGCAGCATCTTTGGGTCACTTACCTGTACCACATAATCTGGTCCTTTATCTGCATGTTTATGCACCATCATTTTCTTCTGTTTCTTCTTTGCTGCCATGATTTCTCCTATCTTAGAATTGTTCGGGTTGACTCAACGAATGATCAATAAACTCAATTTTCTTCTCCACTTCTGCCAAACTATTTTGCCACATCTCTAACTGGTGATCTTCTTCATTCTTTAAATCATGTATTTTTGTAAGAGTCTCTTTTGCATCACCAATTCTCTTCTGTATTGCTTTAACTAACTCTAACACATTATCATACTCATCAATCTTTACAAATACGGGCATTCTATCCATTTTTAATCACCTTGCGATTTGAACAACTTTTTATCCATCTGCAATAAACGATCATGCACTCCTCTAATTGATCTTCGTAACTGCTCGAAATGATGTTCTTCATTATATTCTGACTTCTCAAGCATACGACTCGTCTCTTGTAATCCACCCAACGTTGCCTTCAACGCATCCACTTCTTCAAGCACATGCGAATACACCTCCACTTTTGCAAACATTGGCCCTACTTGCGATGGTGGTATACCCTCACCTGTAGGAATAGCCTGAGGCATCAACGAACTACTACTACCCATTGACGATGGTAATTGTACATCCCCTGGAAACGTATAAAGCTTACTATAACCCACCGCCTGCTTTATTTGCTCAGGTTCAATTACTCTATCTCCTGTACTCGGCATAGAAAAACGTAATGACTTATCATCTATCGGCTTCCCCTGCGGAAAAGGCACTCGAGGCACCATTTTTTTATTACTACCAAACCATCCCATAACCCTCACTAGGCGACGAGCATTTAAAAACTTTGTTTAGTATCTTAAAATAGTAAAAGAAACATATTCCAACAGAGACATACCAATACACCTATTCCATTAACTTTATTCCTGATTCTATTATAGAAGACTTTGAATAACCCTCTATTCAATCTATTATTCAAACCCCTCTATACCATCACAAATATAGAAGACTTTGAATAACCCCTATATCCATCAATATTCAAAGTCTACCAAAAGACCTAATTTCTTATAATGATAGTTAGGTCTTTTGTAGATACAACGGACAGAACAATTAATATTATTATTTCTGTCCGTTGGTATCCTTCTCAGAGGAGTTTGACAAATGGGATATAGTAATTCAAACTCCTCTATAATAATTTATTTAAAACAGAAGATATTCTCTTTATTATTATGTTCAAACAGGTATGGTTAATCACTCTGCTCTGCCTAGCCCACGCAACTCTTGCAAATCCTATAATCAACGAAGTGATGTACACTGGAAATGAGTGGATTGAAATCTATAATCCCTCTACAACTCCCATTAACATGAGTGGTTGGAAAATCGCTGACGACAAAAATACAAATAATATCATCTGTTGTTCATTTGAATCTGCCTGTTCTCTTATTATTCCTTCAGAATCTTATGCCATTCTTACCGATCAAGATTCTACTCTCTACAAAAATCTCACAACTAATGCTGTTAAACTCTGCGTCAATGCCAAATCTCTTACTGGCGGTCTCAATGACGCAGGAGAACATCTCACTCTCTTCAATAGCACCTATCAAACAAAAATGAATTATACCGACGCGCTCGGTGGCTATAAAAATGACAAATCTCTTGAGCGCCAAAACGATGGCACATTCGCCCAAAGTCTTATTCTCTTTGGTACTCCTGGCAAAGCCAACAGCGTCTCCGATCCTGCACTGCAATATAAAAATCTCATCATAAATGAACTCCTCGTCAATCCGCTCGGAGAAGACAATCTCCCCTCTCCTCTAGGCGAATGGATTGAACTCTACAACGCCGGTTCCATTTCGCTTGATCTTAAAAGTCTCTCATTCAAAAATAAAGCGAATCAGACTCTCATCATCTCTTCAACCACTCTCAACAATCAAAGCACGCTAATCTGTCCTGGTTGCTATAAAGTAATCTATCGCAACGGTGATCCTTCTTTTTCTCTCAATGATGACTATGATGAAATAACTCTTTATGCCAACTCTCAACCTCTCAATTATGTTAGTTACAGCAACGCCGCCCAAAACATCTCATTCAGCTACGACCTAGGAAATTGGCAATATGCCCTCCCTACTCCCGGTCAATCCAACGTATTTTCCAATCTCTGTGACCTCTCACTTGACATCCAACTAAATCAAGGCACTATCGTTCCCGAAGGCGAACAAAATTTCACCATTCTCGCCAAAACCCTTAGCAACATCCCTCAAAAAATCTCCGTACACGGTGCTATCAAAAACGCCGCCGATGACCTCTTGCGCGAATACAATCCCTGGAATAATTACAACCTCAAAACCAACGCCACAAAAACCTACAACCCTCAGCTCTCCCCTGGCATCTACGCTCTCCAGTTCTCAACCATAAACCAAAGTTGTACCGACATCAACAATCAAAACAACAATAAAACCATCTATCTCGCAGTTGAAAGCATAGAATTCTTCGACCCCTACTCCACGTTATACATCGACACCATAAAATCATATCAGCCAAACAAAACCCGTTGGGGTGATCATCTTGACATCAGTCTTTTCATCTACAAAGGAGATGAAACAAAAAGTGTAGGAAAAATGTGGGCAGAAAAAGATGGCAAAACTATCAGTGAAAGTACTACATTTTCACTTCCCATGACTCATCAAGAATATCTCATGACCCTCCCCCTCATTCTTAATTCAAACTGTGATAACAAACTCCTCGGCGGCGAGATAACCATTTTTCTCTCGGCCCTCAACTTATCCGACAACGTTTCTTTATTTATCGAAGGGAGCAATGAAAACGCGTGCCAAACTATCACCACTATCATCGAGAAAGAAATAAAAGTTACCGCCAAAACCAAAACCAAAACTTCCTCTTCTTCTTCAACATCCTCCTCCAAACCAAAACTCGAATATAATCTCCTCAACTCCCCCACATCCATTCAACCCGGCGAAATTCTTCATTTGCCTCTCCAAATCACCTCCGACTCAAAACCCCACAACTTTAGCATTGCCGCATACGCCTACCGCGGCTCTCACTGTTATTCTTGTGCAGATCAAACCATTCCGCGTGACACTCCCCAAACATCCATATCCTTAAAAGCCAATGCTGAAAAAACCATCGATCTCTTTCTCAAACTTGATGCTGATATTCCCGAAGGCAAACTCTCATATAAAATCCTCATCAAAAAAGATCAAACAAAAACCCCTCACGAAATAACTCAAACCCTCTATGTTCAAGCATCCAAATCAACTAATCCACCTCTAACACTAAATACCACTTCCCAACCCCTCCCCACCACCACGTCTCCTCTGTTAAAATATCCTCTCCTGAATCACACCAAAATCCTCTCACCTGATAGTACAAGCTTCATTGCCTATGAATCCAACGGTGCCAAAGCCAACCATTTAATTCCTTATATCTTAATCATTTCTTTCGCTCTTCTCTCGATAACCCTCCTCATAATTAACCACTCAAAACCCTCTGTTCCCCCTCCTCTCTCACCCTCTCGGATGCTCAAAATCCACAAGTAAAGCTTAAAAAGCCCTTTCATTCTAAGTCTACACATGCATCCAAACAACACCCCCATCACGTTTCGCGCCCTCATTGAAGTACTCGGAAAACCTAAAGAACACGTTGAGAAAGCCATGCACGATTACATCAAAAATCTCAAATCCGATGAGCGCTTCAAGATTCTCAACGAAGAATTCGCCGAACTCCAAAAACAAGAATCCCAAGACCTCTGGGCCACATTCACCGAGCTCGAAATAAAAACTGACAAACCAGACTATATAATCGATTTCTGCTTTGATTATATGCCCTCCGTCATCGAAATCATTGAACCAGAGCAAATCACTCTCTCTGAAACCCAGCTCTCCGTCTTCTTCAACGACCTGCAAGCCAAATTACACCAAGTCGACATGATCGCCAAACAAGTCAAATTAGAAAATGATATGTTCAAAAAAAATCTTGGTTCTCTTCTTCATAATTATATCAAAGTGCTGCTTGGTAAATCTGAAAGTCTCACTGCCGAGCAACTCAGTAAACTCACCGGTGTTGAAATCGACCAGCTCGCCGACTTCCTTGATAAACTCATTGACAATAATATCATAGACTTACGCAGCGGCCAGTACTATTTGAAAGAAAAAGAAGATCAAATCAAAGAAAAATTTTCTCAAGAAAAATCATCTCACTCTAAAGAATAATCAAAAAAGTAACCATTCAATCATCCGACAAACCAACCAACAATTTAACATGGAACCACACGAAAAAAAAATTGAAGCCATTTTATTTGCTGTAGGCAAAGAAATCACTGCAGAACGTATTGCCTCATTATGTTCCATGGACGTCTCCGCAGTAGACGCAACCTTGCAAACCCTCTCTGAGCAATACCAACAACGTGATCACTCATTACATCTCATAAAAAAAGACCAAGGCTGGAAACTCACCGTGCGAGACGAATTTGTCCCTCTGGTCAGCACACTTGTCGCCGCAACCGAAATGGAGAGGCCGTTGATGGAAACACTCGCCATCATCGCCTGGAAATATCCCGTTCTACAAGCCGACGTCATCAAACTTCGTGGTCCAGTTGCCTATGAACACATGCGCGAACTTGAAACCCGCAATTACATCGAAAAAGAAAAATTTGGTCGTTCTTATAAAATCAAATTAACCAAAAAATTCTTCGAATACTTCGATCTTCCCAGCGACGAAGCCAAACAAGCCTTCTTAAAACACGTTCCTCCTGAAACCCTCAAAGAAGCCGAAACCATCGCCAAAGAAACTGATGAAGTTGAGCGCTTAATCGACCTTGAAGAAAAAGAAAATCTTGGCAAAGTCGAGATCAAATCTGCCGTAGAACACGTGAGGAAAGAAGAGTAACTTCTCCATTTAAACGCTTCTTCATGTAACGCATTCTCGACTGAAAACCATCCCCAAAACCGCAAAATCTCTCCGCAATCTTTATAAACCACTCCTCTCTCAAAATAACAGATACTTATCGTCGATAAACCCTAAAAAAAACAAACACCCAAAACCTCTCCAAGATGCCCCCCTCCAACCCCTCCATTCCT
>JAHFQW010000004.1 GCA_023259115.1 archaeon | reverse complement strand
CGTTGACGGGGCAGATGGTGTTTGGGTTTGGATTAGATTTTTTGGTTCTGATCGTTTTGACAACGGTGGTGTTGTGGATTGGGGCATGGATGTTTGGGAGAATTGAGGTGTGAGAAAAATATTACTTTTCTTTTGCTCCAATGAGAATTAATGTGTTGTGATGGTATTCTTTGATGGAGTTTTCACTTATTTTTTCAATAAAGTCTTGTATTCTGGCATTGAATTCTTCTGCGATTTTGATAGCAGTTGTGACTTCTTGTTTGGTGATCTGGAAGTCTACGTAATATTGTTTGTCTACTCGTTCTTTTTTGGCGAAGGATATTTGTGTGTTATCTATACCAAATACTTCTTTGAGTAACAGAATTGCACCTGCGTGATTTTCACACTTAATTCCTATGCGAAAGAGTAATGCCGTGAGGCAGTGGTACATGGAGTAATAGGTTAATGCTACGGCGTCTTCCAAGTTTCCTGTTTCAGAGAGGGTTTTTGCAGAAGAGAGAGATTTTGCTGATTTAATAAGGTAGGCTTGTTTGATTTCAAGACTAGGGTCTACTTCTTTGATTTTTTCTTCTTTGTAGAGTTTACATAAGAAGCTTATTTTTTTCATAGTATTTTTCTACTCCTTTTAGGATTATGTGTTTTTTTTCGATTTCTTTTATTAATAGGTTAGCGGGGTCGTATTTGCCTATTTTTATGCTTACTAAAGAATCTATTTGTTCTAATTCTTTTTTTAATTGAGGATTTGTTGAGCAAATGTAGATATCTATATCACTTTCTTTTCCTGCGGTCATTTTGGCATAGGAACCAAATAAAATGGCTAATTCCACGCTATTTTTTTTTTGGATGACTTGGATGATTTGTCGCAGGCGAGGGTATTTTTTGATTATTTCGAGTAGTTTATAATGTTCTAGGAGATAAATATACTGCTGTGCTTCAAGATTTTTTTTGAGGAAGAATACTTTGTTTCTTCCTTGGGTGTGAAAGTCGAGAATGTTTTCTTGTTGGAGTTCTTGGACTTTTCGAGCAATGGTTGTTTGGTTGGTTTGAAGTTCTTTGGCAATTCCACGAATATGATTGGTTTTTTTAAGCAGGTTTTCGATGATATTGTATTGAATTTGTGACATATGTATCATTTATGTGACAATTATATTTAAATGTTGTGGTTGATTTTTTCTCTTCGTTGTTACTGGGGGGGGGTGCTTAAATTTATAAAGAGGAGAACTATTCTTATTCCATTATTATATCTAGGGGTGTGTTATGATGAAATTTAAATTATTATTTTTAGTGGGATTATTGTCGTTAGTTTTGGTTGTTTCTAGTTGTGGTAAAGGGATTGGCGCCGGTCAAGCCGTTGCAGGGTTTTCTGATACTGGTTGTGTTTCAGGACAATGGTGTTATGAAGTGGGTGGCAAAATGGTGGGATGTGACACAGGCTGCACTACAATGAATGACAAAGGGGTAATGAATAAAGAAGACCCTTGGTGTGCAATAAGTACTGTGAATAAAAATGGCAAACAGGTGTATGTAGGAGGGAGTGGAAAGTGGAAACCTTGTGCGAAGGAACAATCTGGTCCAGTTTCGTGTGCTGGTGGAACTATGTGTGGTGGAACGCCTGTGACGGGAAAGTTAGGTCAAGTGGTGTGTGGTACTGATTTCCAAAATTGGAAGTGTACTTCTGGTGGTTGGGTTGGTCAAAAAGATTCTTGTGTTTGTCCCACTACTACAAAACCTGTAACGGGCTATGGTGGAAATCCGCCGTGTACGGATTCTGATGGCCAAAATTTCTTCACGAAAGGAAAAGTTATTTCTGCTACGTATCCACAAGGCAAAGAAGATTATTGTTCTGAGGACAAGGTATATTTATTCGAAGGGATTTGTTTGAATGATGAGTATACTTATATCAATAAAAAATGTAGTGAGTCGTATGGTGCGGGTGCAACATGTGCAGAAGGGAAGTGTGTAGTGCCTCCTGCAACACCTATAACACCACCTCCTGCTGCACCTAGTGGTACGGGATTGTGTAGCGAGTCTGATAGTGGTAAAGAGTATTTAACCAAAGGAACTTTAACCACACCTAAAGGTGAGCAGTTCACTGATTTTTGCAGCAAGGGTGCAGCAAGTTCTTCTGCTTCGGGCATTAAAGTAGACTCCTCTGATTATGTGTATGAATATTATTGTTTTGATGATAAGACCCAATCTGGCGGTACAGAGATTGTGAAGTGTGATGGCGGATGTAAGGATGGAAAAGGGAGTGGAGTGTGCGGGGAACCAAAAGCCTGTACAAAAATTGTGTTTGCGGATGCGAATTTAGAGACAGCAATTAAAAAGCAGTTGAACATATTAGCTAATAAAGATGTGACGACGTGTGATGCGAAGAGTGTGAAATCGTTATATCTTCTCAATCAAAAAAATCTCAATCAAAAAAAAATTATACAGTTAAGTGGGTTGGAGTATTTTACGAATCTTCAAAATCTGCATCTTGGTTCCAATCAGATTAGTGATATCAGTGCGCTGAAGGGGTTGACGAAACTTCAAAGTCTGGATCTTATTTCCAATCAGATTAGTGATATCGGTGCGTTGAGCGGGCTGACGAATCTTCAAGATCTAGATCTTTATTCCAATCAGATTAGTGATCTCAGTTCTTTGAAGGGGTTGACGAGTCTTACAGATTTGAATCTTAATTCCAATCAGATTAGTGATGTAAGTGTGTTGAAAGGGTTGACGAATCTTCAATATCTGTCTCTTGATAATAATAAGATTAGCGATACATCTTACACTCCGGATGTTTGTTCTTTTATCAATGTGTTGAAGAGTAAGGGAACTAGTATCGGTGGCTTTGATTTGAGCAAGTGCCCTAGTTAATTTTCTTCTTTTTTCTTTTCTTCTTTTTTTCTTACTACCTTTTTTAAATACAGTCTCAAAACAATAGATCTATGACCATCTCTATGTTAACGGCGGATGCAAAAGCGGAGCTTGAGCACCAACAGTATCGTATTGTGGGGGAACATAGTGCAGTAAAGACTTGTGGTTGGACGAAGACGATGATCAACGGGGAAGGGGGATGTTACAAGCTGAAGTTCTATGGGATTATGAGTAATCAGTGTATGCAGATGACGACGTCGATTAGTTGTGCGAATAGATGTACGTTTTGCTGGCGGGGGTATAAAGCGCCTGTGGCAAAAGAGTGGATGTGGAAGGTTGATGAGCCAGAGATGATTTTAACTGAGAGTTTGCGAGCGCATCATAAGTTATTGGTAGGGTTTGGCGGGTCGCATCGGGCGAACAAGGCGTCCTATGAGAAGTCAAAACAGGTGAAGCATGTGGCGTTGTCGTTGACGGGGGAACCGATTACGTATCCTAAGATGAATGAGCTCATTGATGGATTTCATGCACAGGGGATTTCGACGTTTTTAGTAACGAATTCGCAGTATCCCGAACATATTAAGAATCTGAAACCGATTACGCAGTTGTATTGCAGTGTGGATGCGCCAACCAAAGAGTTATTGAAAGAGGTGGATGTGCCGCTGTTTTCTGATTATTGGGAGCGGATGCTTTTATCTCTGAAGTATTTATCTGAGAAGAAGCAGCGAACGTGTATTCGTATGACTCTCATTAAAGGAATTAATGATGTTGATTTGGATAAGTATGCTGGGCTTGTTGAGATGGGGAGTCCTGATTTTATTGAAGTGAAATCATATATGCATGTTGGTCCGTCACAACAGCGTTTGAGCAAGGATAATATGGCGTTGCATGAGGAAGTGGTGGCGTTTTGTCTTATATTTGCGAAGTTTTTACCTGAATATGAGATTATGTCGGAACATATTGCGTCACGTGTGGTGTTGTTTGCGAAGAAAAAGTTTAAAAAAGTAGATGGCTGGTATACATGGATTGATTTTCCTCGCTTTGCGGAGCTGGCTAATTCAGGTAAAGAATTTGGAGTGGATGATTATTTGAAGAAGACACCACAGACGGGGTTATCGGGCAAAGGTTCGATTGATTATATGCCAGAATTGACGCGCAAGCGGTTTTTGGAAGAGCATCCTGAGTGGAGGGAGAAGTTTGGGTTAGGCATTGTGTCTGATAATGAAAAGATATATGTTAATGAGAAGACCGATGAGATGAGTTTTTATAGAGGAGTTTGATTAACCCTATAAAACTCAATGAAAATGCAAAAACCATTTTCAAGAGTAAAAATCACCTCAAGTGTTCAAATAGGCAAGTGATTTTTACTTGTCAAACTCCTCTAAGAAGGATACCAACGGACAGAAATAATAATATCAATAGTTCTGTCCGTTGTACAAGAAAACAAAAACGATTTGTTTTCTGTACAGAAAATAAGTTGTTTCTTATTTTCTCGTATCTACAAAAGACATAACTATCATTATAAGAAATTAGGTCTTTTGGTAGACTTTGAATATTGATGAATATATGGGTTATTCAAAGTCCTCTATGGAGAAAAGGAAGAGGTTTGATTCAATGAAAATGGGTTTAATTCCCTGAAACTGTTGTGATTGTGTTTTTGAATCAATTATGTGTGTTTTCAAATAGATGTTTTAGATATATTGTCTTTAGGAAGATAAATGATTATATAGGTTTTGAATAATTCTTGGAGTATGACTTTTGGGGCATTAGAAGAGTTAGATAGGTTTCTTAAGCTTGGCGCTTTACGCAAAGTGGTGCTGTTGAGTAATTCGGCATATGCTGGTTCTCAGGAATCATTGGAAGAGAAAATTCATGAACGTATTGATAAAGAGTTTAAAGAACCAACTGATAAAGAACAAGAGATTATTGAGGCAATGAAGAAGACAAATTTACGATTTGTCAATAAAATTAGTAAACAACAAAATGATAGAGAAATTTTTGTACAAGTACAAGAAAATGTTCGAGAGAAAGATGTACATTATTTTCATAAATTTTCTGATCCAAATTTGAGTAAAGAGGAGTTAACGGAGTTTGGTGATGCGTTGAAACGAGCAGGAGTTGGTTCGGTGACGTTATATTTACCCTTTATACCGTATCAACGCCAAGATAAAAAGGATGATGGGCGAGTGTCTATTTCTGCACGCAAGTTTTATGATGATGTGGAATCGGCATTTGGCCATCGGTTGAAGCGGATTGTGACATTTGATTTACATGCAAAACAAGAGCAGGGATATTTTAATGGGCCACTGGATGAATTAAGTGCGATTCCGGATTTTGCGGCGTATTATCGTGATTTGTTTAAAGATTCTTTTGCATCAGGCAGGGCTGATGTGCTGGTGATTTCGCCTGATGCAGGTGGGGCAAAGAGGGCACGAACGTTGGCTAAAGCGTTAGGAGTGCAAAATATTGTGCTTGAGAAGCATCGAACAGGGCATAGTGAGGCGGAACATCAGTTTTATTTACCATCTGATGTGAAAGGAAAAAAAGTTATTTTGGTTGATGATATTATTGATTCGGGGAGTACGCTTGTGGGAGAGTTTGAGAATAATAAAATTGGTCCGGTGCAATATTTACGTGATGATAGGAAAGCTGAAGTCTATATTTGTGCAACCCATGCGTTACTGAGTCCTAAGAGAGGAATATCTGCTGAAGAGAGGATGAGGAGAGCAGGGGTTCAGACATTGTTTTCGGATACGTTGCCTGAAAAATCGGAGGGGTATTATAAAAGCCATAGTGATTGGATGAGCGTGATTTCGTTGAATTATGTGTTAGCTAAAGCGTTTTATTGTAATCAGGTAGGTGAGTCGATTTCTGAATTTTTGAAAAAACGAGATGAGCGGTTGTCTGGTAAATTAGATTTTGTGATTACGAAGAGTACAAATGGGGTTTTGGGTGTGGAATGAGATTAAAGAGTTATTTTCTCCACAAATCTTATAAAATAGCTCTATTCTGAGGAGAGAATGGTTCGTGAAGAAGAGATTCAACAAAAATATGCTTATTTCCAGATGCTGCAGCAGCAGATTGAACAGATTACACAGCAAGTGGAGCTGATGCAACAGCATACGGTTGATCTAGAGGAATCTTCTGCGGCAATTGAGGAGTTGGCGATTGCGCAAGTTGGGGGAGAGGTGTTGGCGCCAATTGCTAATGGGATTTTTATGAAAGCAACATTACAGGAGAGCACAACGCTGCTTGTGAATGTGGGAGCTAATACGGTGGTTGAGAAGAATTCCGGTCAAGTGTTAGAGTTGTTGCAAGAGCAAAAAAAAGAATTGGCACTACGTTTGGTAGAAGCAGAAGAAATATTGCAGCAGTTGACGAATCAAGCGATGAAAGTTTATAAAGAAGTGGAAGAACACATACGGTGATTTATTATGTTTGGTAAATTCAAAGATAAGCTGAAGAGCGCGTTGTCGATTTTTTCTCGCAAGGCGGAGGAAGAGGCGGAAGTTACGCAGCGGGAAGTGGAGAAAGAAGTTTCTGAGGAAAAGATTCCTATAACTGTTGAGAAACAAGTTGTGAAACAAGTTGAATCTGTCAAAAAAGAAGAGAAGGTTGTTGCTCCAGTTAAAAAAAATGAGGGGGTATCTGGTGGAAAAAAGGAAAGAGAACATGTTTTAATTTTTCATGGGTGGGATGATAATTCTCAATCTGGTTTTATCCCAAAATTAAAAGAATATTTACATAAAAAAGAGTATGTTGCTGAATCATTTGACCAGCCAGATAGTGATAAACCTACTTTTGAAAAATGGTTTTCTTTTGCTGAAAAAAAGATTGTTCAAGCAAATAAAGATAACTTAAATCTGGTGGGACATAGTATGGGGGGCCTACTGGCATTAAAATTAGCCGAGAGATATAAAGTAAAAAAGTTAATCATGGTGGCTCCCGTTGGCGCAAAACCGTCTCAAGATTATTTTAAATTATTTGGGAAGAATCTGAATTCAGAGGAATTACGTGTTTTTAGAGAATTCCAAGATAGAGGATTGGATTTTAAAAAAATAAAAAATAATGTAGATGAAATGGCGTTTGTTTTTGGTCTAAAAGATCCGTGGATTACGGATGAAATAAGAGATTTTTACATCAATTCATTCAAGGATGTTGCAGAAATTCAAGTTTTTGAGAACTATGCTCATATGACTGAGAGTGAAGGTGTAAAAAGATTGGCTATTTTAGAAGAATTATTTGCACGAGATTTTAAAGTTGGCGTTTTTGATCATAAAGAAAAAGAAATTACTCATTCTTCAAAATTGTCTGATAAGAAAAGTGTGTTAGCTCAACAGATGGAGCATTTTGCGAAGGTGAGAGAGCAGGAAAAACGAGAAAAAGGTGAGAAGAAAGAAGCGGTTGTTCAAAAAAATAAATCATTAGATGTCAGTCAAGAAACTATGAAAGAAACGGGGGAGGATCATGTTTCTGAAGAAATCAATGGTGTGAAAATTACGTATTTTGTTCATGGTACAACAACGGATAATGAACGGGATATCGCAACAGGTTGGAATCCTGGTGAGCTTTCAATATTAGGAATTACACAATCAAAAGAGTCAGCAATAAAATTACGAAGTCACAATTTTGAGGTGGTGTTTTGTTCTGATTTGAAACGAGCAGTTGATTCTGCCAAATTAATGTTTCCGGACAGAAATATTCCTATTATTGAAGATGCACGTTTGAGAGAGGCAAATTATGGCGATTTTAACGGTGAGAAAGCGAGTTTGTTTAAAGAGAGGATGGGTGAGTATGTTGGTGAAACATTTCCAAACGGGGAGAGTTATCATGATGTAGAGAAAAGAATGGCAGAGTTTGTTAATTTTCTATTTGAGAATTATTATGGGAAGCATGTAGCGATTGTGGCGCATCAGGCACCGCAGTTGGCATTGGATGTTTTGTTGAAGCAGAAAACGTGGGAGCAGGCGATTGCCCAAGATTGGAGGTTACGAAGAGCATTTCAATTAGGGTGGGATTATGCTATTGAACATACAGTAGATATTTCAGGGATTGCACAAAGAGAAGAGGTTCGTGAGCAGAAAAAAAGTTTTTTGGGGAAGTTGAAAGAGACGTTTTCTTTTAAGAAGAATGTTGAGGAAGAGTTTGATGAGAGGATGCAAGAAGAGAACATAAAAGAAAAACCAGTTTCTCTCCCTGAGAAAAGTGATATTGAATTTAATGTGTCTAAAGTTAAAGATTCTAAAGTTAAAGAGGTTGATGGGGAGATTTTGCAAGAACCACAGAAGAAGACTATTTTTGGCAAGATTAAAGAAACGATTACGTCTCGAACGATTTCTTCGGAGAAGTTTGAGGAGTTGTTTTGGGATTTGGAACTTGCGTTACTTGAGAATAATGTTTCTGTTGAAGTGATAGAGAAAATTAAAGTTGATTTGGGCCATGAATTGGTAGGTAAGCCGTTGCCGTGGGATGTGGGTGAGAAGATTCATAAAACTCTAGAGGGGACGTTACGCGAAATATTAGCGTTTGAATCTACAGAGTTGAGTGAGAGGATAGCTGCGAAAAAGCAGAAGCCGTATGTTATTGCGTTTTTTGGTATCAATGGAACGGGGAAGACGACGTCGATTGCGAAGTTGACGTATCATTTGCAGCAGCAAGGTCTTTCTGTGGTGCTTGCGGCGTGTGATACGTTTCGGGCAGCAGCAATTCAGCAGTTAGGTGAACATGCGAAAAAGCTGGGAGTGAAGATGATTCAACAGGATTATGGAAGTGATGCGGCGGCAGTAGCATTTGATGCGGTGCAGTATGCGATTAAGAATAAGATTGATGTGGTGTTGATTGATACGGCGGGAAGGTTGCATTCGAATACTAATTTAATGGCGGAGTTGGGGAAGATTATTCGAGTGGTGAAGCCAGATTTGAAGCTTTTTGTAGGTGAGAGTATTACGGGAAATGATTGTATTGAACAGGCACGCCAGTTTAATTCTTTGGTTGAGATGGATGGGGCAATTTTAACAAAAGTAGATGTGGATGAGAAAGGTGGGGCGCCATTATCGATTGCATATACAATTAAGAAGCCTATCTTATTTTTAGGTGTAGGTCAGGAGTATACAGATTTAGAGAAGTTTGATGCGGATGTGATTCTGGGGAGATTGGGGTTGTGAATTTTGGTGGTATCTTTTACTTTGTTAGTATTAATCCATATTTTTCTAATCGTTCAAAGTGTTTTTTGTTGAGGGTAAGTAATTCAATGTTTTGCGTAATGCAAATGGCGGCTATAAACACATCACGTATTTCAAGGGGATTGCCCTGTTTTCTGAGATCTTTGGTTATATCTCCGGCTTTTAATGCGGCCTTTTGATCAAATGCAAGAAGAGGGGTACTTTCTAAAAATTCAAAGATGAGTTCGTTATTTTTGCGGCCTTGCCAGATTTCGAATGAGTTGATGGTGGTCATGAAAAATTCTGCGTCTAGTTTTTCTAGAAGTTGTTTGGTTTTCGGCTCTCCATGGAGGAGGTTTATAATGATGTCAGAATCTAGACATATTTTTTTGACCATTGTTGCCACTCTTTGTCTAGTGATTTTATTTTTTCTTTTTCGATACCGCCTTTACCGTAAAATGAGAGGATTTTTTCTTTATTGCTTTGATTATGAAGGAGTTTACGAATGACAACTGAGTAGCTCTCTTGTTGTTTGATTCTGGTGAGTTCTGTATATACATCATCAGATATGCTTATTATTTCGCTCATAGGGTATATATATGTTTATGTATATATAAATCTTTTGGGCGTACTTTTTTTTCGAAGAATTTATATATTTCTATGACTTTCTTTTGTTATGGCAGGTTTAGATATGCTGGTTGGCAGATGTTCTTCGTTTCGGGTTACGGTTAATGATGGGGGTTCACGGCAAGAGATTCATTGTTTTGCAACGGATGAGCAAACGGTGATGATCAGGATGCAAGAATTGGGGCTTATTGCTACAGGAATTGAACGTGTTTCTTCACAAGAGTTTCAAGGTGATTCTCAGTATCTTCGAGGTTTCGGTTGGGCGCTTAATCATGAGAAACGTGGCGAGCCGCAAGGTGATTGTTATTTTACAAGCCCTATTCGATATTAGTTCTATTTGATATCAGTTTTCGGGATATTTGTTTTTGAAAAGTGCTACGTGTTCTGTTACGTGTTATTGAATAAGGTCACTTTCCATTTCTGTGGAATTCAAAAGCGCGGTAAAGATGGGTTATGGCTTGATGGGTGTGTTCTTGGGGTATGAAAAATGAACGGATAACTGAATTTTTGGTGTGGGTATACATTTCTAGGGGAATGCCTTGGGTTTTGAGGGTTTCGAGTAATATTTGGTCTGCGGTTTTGGCGTTACTGTGAGGAATGTATTCCATGCCTTCGCCAATGAGAGCGATGCGGGCCATGCGATTGATGATGGTTGTACGATGTTCGAGGGATGCGAGTTGGTTGATTAATTTTGAGGTGTTGTCGTTTGGGATAATGGCATACGTGCGGCAAGAGTCACCATCACTTTCAGCGTCAATACTTAGGTCGTAGTCTGCGAAGAGGGAGGATACTTTGGCGGCGATGCCTTTTTGGTTCATGCGCATATCATGTACGGTTATTAATTGGTATCCGGGAACGTTCGCAATGGCTTTGACTCCGTAGTGGTCGGTTGAGGGGTTGGCACGAATGTTTGTGCCTTGCTGGGTGAGATCTAGGCTGTTGAGAATTCTCACGAGTATGCCGCGCTCTTTGGCAGGACGGATGGCTACATCGTTGATGATTTTTGCGCCTAGGCCGGCAAATGCTTCAGCTTCGCGATAGGTTAATTCTTTTAATGGGGTGAGGTTGTCTATTATATCTGGGTCTACGGGAAGAATGCCGTTTTGGTCGCTAAAGATACGTACTTCGTCTGCATATAAAGCTGCTCCGTAATAGGTGGCGGTGCCATCGGACGTGCCACGTTCTAGAGTGACCATTTGATCTGTGCCAGATTTTGTGCCAATGAAGCCGGGGACGATGGCGATTTTTCCTTTGAGGTTGTGCGTTTTGATTTGTTGTGCAATGGTTTTGAGTGTGTTATGGTGGTCTATTGGTACATCACGATTTGAGGAACATGAGGAATCGCCAATCATGCCATTTTGGTTGTAGTCGAGAAGGGCGAAGGAGTATTGAGGGTAATTTCTGATACCTAGTTCATATATTATTTTTGCTTGGGCGCGTTCGGGTACACCAATTATTTTTGCTTGCGCTTGTTGATCTATGTTTGCGCTTTGGAGAATGGTTGATATTTCTGTTAGGAGTGAGTCAAGGGTTTCTTTGGGCAAGTTGTGGTCATTGATTTTTTTTTGAAGGATTTGTGTGAGGATGTGCCATTCTGTATCGCGGTTGATGTTGTTGACAATATCGTAGGCGTGATCGGTTGCTTTTCTGCCTTCTTTGGTGTTATTTGTTTTTCCAGGACCGGAGGGAACGAAAATGGTGTAGCTGTCAGGTTGGTGGGTGGTGAGGGTATGCTCTAGGGCAAGAAGGTCTTGTTGTGCTGTGGCAAGAGATGTGCCACCCCATTTTTCGATGATGCCACGGGTCATGTAATTCGTTTTGAGGGCTTGTTTTTTAAGATTTGTGGATTGCAATATGACGGTTATGGATTGTAATATGATTATTCTTGTGTGGATAAATGTTTATATATGGAGATGTCTTGAAGAGGGCTATGACTTCATTTCAGATTGTGGCTCTGGGAAATAGCCATACGATTGCGGATGCGCAGCAGATGACGGGGTTGCTTATGGAGGCAAAGTTTGGGTGTGCTTTAGAGGTTGAGAAAGCGGATGTTCTGATTTATTCGGTGTGTTTAGTTACTATGGATACGGAGAGGGACTTTTTTGAGCAGATTGAGAGATTAAAGAAGGAATATCCCTATAAAATGGTTATTGTGGTTGGGTGTTTTGATCATACACAGGTGGAGAGATTGCGAGGATATTGTTTAGTGTCGTCACGTAAGTTTCATCATATTGTGGAGGTGGTGGAAGAGTTATTGCATGACAATAAATTGAATTATTTACAGCGTGATGAGATGCCGTCGTTGTTGCTTGGGAGAAAATGGAGTGAAGAGAGTTTTGTAGAAATAATTCCAATTACGCGGGGATGTTATGATTTGTTTGTTTTTTTGTCGCAACGTCGAGGGCCAAGACAGCTTGTTTCGTATCCGATTGAGGAGATTTGCAATGCCGTGAGAGTGGCGGTAGAGGCGGGGGCGCGTGAGATCATGTTGAGTTCGGTTGATTGTGCGCAGTATGGCAAAGATATTGGGATAAATCTTGCGCGATTGCTGCGAGAAGTGGTGCGGGTCCCAGGGGATTTTAATGTGTTGGTTGAGCGGATGAGTGTGGAGGGGATGCGAGGGTTTGGTGATGAATTAATTAATGTGTATACCAGCGAGAAGTTGTATCGTTATTGGAATGTGCCGCTGTTTAGTGGGAGTACGCGGATTTTGCAGAACTGCGGATTTTCGTATGGGGCGGAGGATTTTTCGGATGTTGTGAATAAGTTTCGATGGAGATTTTCTGATGCGGTCATTTCGACTTCTGTGTTGGTAGGGTTTCCGGATGAAACGGAGGATGATCATTTTAAGACGCTGTCTATGATTCGTGCAATAGTTCCAGATGAGATGGTGGTGGCAACGATTTCGAGTGCGGCTAAAGATGCTGATGAGGTTCGTAAACGAGCAGCGGTGCTCTATGAGGTGTTTCATAATGGCATGATTTTACGTAATGAGAAGTGGTGGGGATGGCAGGGTCGAGTATTTATTTCAGACAAGAAGAATGAGAGGGAGTGGATTGGACGAACTGCGGCGTATAAGTTGGTGGTTGTGGAGGGGAATTGTCGAATAGGGGAGTTTGTGACGGTGAGAATTAAACCAGGGGGGAAGATGGAGTTGAGAGGGGTACTTGTTAGAGTTTAGGGGTATGGAAAAATTATTTTGCCGAAAGTATTAAAAATCTGTTGAGATGTTAGTTTGTAATTATGGTTATGATGAAAGCTAAAGAGCTGCGGGATTTGTATTTGAAGTTTTTTACGTCAAAAGGGCATGCGATTATTCCATCAGCGTCGTTGATTCCAAGCAATGATGCGAGTGTGTTATTTAATACGGCGGGGATGCAGCCACTTGTACCTTATTTATCTGGTACGTCTCACCCATTAGGGATGCGGTTAGTGAATGTGCAAAAATGTTTACGTACGGTTGATTTTGAGAATATTGGGGATAATACCCATCATACGTTTTTTCAGATGTTGGGAAATTGGTCTTTGGGAGATTATTTTAAGAAAGAAGCAATTATGTGGAGTTTTGAATTTTTGACGGGGAAAGAGTGGCTGCATATTCCACTTAAAATGCTGGCGTTTACCGTGTATGAGGGTGATAAAAATGTGTCACGTGATGAAGAATCTTATGCGATGTGGCGGTCTTTGGGAGTGGCGGAGAAGCGAATTGCGTTTTTAGGAAAAGATAATTTCTGGATTGCAGGTGATACTGGCCCTTGTGGGCCGAGTTCTGAGATGTTTTACTGGAAGGGCGAAGGAGATGCGCCAGAGAAGTTTGATGCGCAGGATACTCGATGGGTGGAGATTTGGAATGATGTGTTTATGTGCTATAATAAATTAGCTGATGGGTCGGTTGTTGCGCTTACTCGAAAGAATGTAGATACAGGTATGGGTTTAGAGAGAACATTGGCTCTATTGAATGGTAAGAAGAGTGCGTATGAAACGGATTTATTTTCTGGGTTGATTTTTAAAATTGAGGAGTTGAGTGGGAAGAAGTATGCTCAATATTTACGAGAGATGAGAATTATTGCGGATCATATCAGAGCGGCGGTGTTTGTGTTAGGAGATGAGAATGCGGTGCTGCCATCAAATGTTGATCGAGGATATATTCTACGGCGTTTAATTCGACGGATGATACGATATGGGAAGATGGTTGGTATTTCGGGATTGTTTTTGAGAGAGGTTGCGCAAGTGGTGATTTGTGATTATGGTGAGATGTATCCGGAACTTGAGATGAATAAAATACAAATTTTGGATGAGTTGCATAAAGAGGAAGAGAAGTTTGAGAAGACACTTGAGAATGGGCTGCGAGAGTTTGAGAAGATGGTGGTGTTAGGTGCAATTAGTGGGGTAAATGCGTTTTTGTTGTTTCAATCATACGGTTTTCCTCTGGAGATGACAGAAGAGTTGGCGCAGGAGAAGGGTATTTCTGTTGATGTCAAAGAGTTTTTAGCAGAATATGAAAAGCATAAAGAGTTATCTCGAGTGGGTGCGGAGAAGAAGTTTAAAGGAGGACTTGCGGATACTTCAGAAGTGGTTGTGCGGATGCATACGGCAACGCATTTATTGAATGAGGCTTTGCGACGGGTGATTTCTAAAGATATTCATCAACGTGGTTCGAATATTACACCGGAGCGATTGCGTTTTGATTTTAGTTTTGAACGAAAATTGACCGCAGATGAAGTGAAGAGAGTTGAGAATGAGGTGAATCGAGTGATTGGGCTTGATCTTGGGGTTGTGCGTACAGAGATGGCTAAAGCAGATGCGGAGAAGTTGGGTGCGCAGGCGGAGTTTGGGGTGAAGTATCCTGATCGTGTGTCGGTGTATGTTGTGGGGGATTATTCCAAAGAGTTTTGCGGGGGTCCGCATGTAGAACATACGGGGCAGATAGGAACATTTAAGATTTTAAAAGAAGAAGCGTGTGCTGCAGGGGTTCGAAGGATTAAAGCAGTGGTGGAGTAGAGTTGTTTGTTTTGAGGATTTTTACTGATTTTTCTTAATTTTTGCCAAAACATTTAAATATAACTTATTGTTAATATAATTATATCTTGGGTAAATAAAAATGGAAGCGCTTGTCACAACTAGAAAAGTGGGGGGTTCAATGATGGTACGTATCCCTCCAGAGATAATAGAACTAGAACATATCCAGTCGGATGAAGTTGTGCGTATCGAGATAGTAAAAGTAAAACAAGACTGGTTTGGTAAATTTAAAGGTGTGGGACGTTTCAGCGCAGAAGATGAGTTGATTACGCATGACTAAATTTGTCATTGATGCCTATGCTTGGATAGAATATTTGGAAGGAAGTTCTCAGGGATATATTGTAAAAGGATTGCTGTTTTCAAACCATGAAATTCTCACACATGCGGTAACTATGGCTGAGGTGGTGAGTCGAATAAAAAGAAAAGGTTTTGATGGCGAAGCTGCTTTTCGAGCGATACAAGGATTATCTCAAATTATTCCTGCTGATGCTGATTTTTGCAAAGAAGTGGGATTAATTCATGCCCAGACTCGTGCTAAAGTTCCGGGGTTTGGACTTGCGGATGCGTTTGTCTTAGTATTAGCAAGAAGGGTGGGAGGAAAAATAGTTACAGGGGACCCGCATTTTAAGTCGGAGAAAGGAGTGCTGTTTTTGGAGTAGATATCTGGATGAGAGACTGAAATAGAGCGAATAATATTTTCTGTTTTTCTGTGATCTCTGTTTTATATCATATATTGTGTCTCTATTCTATATTTGAAGAGTTCTTCTCCAATATTTCCTCCACCATATATTCCTACAAAAACATTTTTTATTTCTGTTCTTACTTTTTCTTCTATTTTTTCTTGGTCTGGAAGAACAACCCCACAAAATGAACTGTCAATATTTTCTAGATGCCAGTTGATGAGTTGATTAACATAATGTTTTTCTACTCTCTCTATTCTTTTGATTAGAGGTGTTTGTTTTGCTTGGTTAAAATAGGTTTGAGCCAATTCTTTTTGGCCAAGGGTAAAATGAGAGCGGCCTAAATTATATAATGCAAATGTGTGGTATAATTCGTGATATTCTTTTGCTTTTTGTGCTGTTTGTTCAAAGAGATTTATAGCTTGAGTGAGTAGTTTGCACATTTCTTCTGTTTCTTGTTGTGTTTTTGCTTTTATTTGCATGGCAGAACAGGCGGCAGGAAAATATGCTGCCATCGCTTTGTAATATAACCCTTTTACTGTACCATATTCACATCCTAAATCATTGAAGCGTTTTTCTGATCGGCGCAGGAGTTCATCTCTTTCTTCTTGAAGTTTTGGTGCAGGACTGAGGGGGTGGTGCATTTGTATTGTGTACATTAATGCAAGATTTGATTCAAGGTCAGCACGATACATGGGATAGGGGATTGCAGGGCTCATGGGTTTTTGGTCTAGATGATCGATTTTTGTTACAGGGACAAGGAGTTCAAGATGTTCGCTGCCAAATGTTCCTACGAGAAATTGACTTTTTGTACTACGTGGTGAGAGGAGGCTTGCGGCATCGCAGAGAAAATCAGTTTGAAGAATGGTATTTTGAAGAAAATATTCTTGATCAATATCTGTTGTTGCAGAGCTTGTTTTGTCTTTTTGCTGCGGGATTTGTTGTGGCATATGATTTGTATGGCTGTTTAATCTTTAAAAATGTTATGAATTGAGAAAAAAAATGATTAAATGAGTTTTGATTTGATCTCTTTTGAGGGAAAATTATAAAAGGACTAGGATTTATTTTAGTATTAATTAGTGTATTAATTAGTTTATGGTGAATCCGTAATAATTTGTTGATAGATGTTCTTCATGGTTTGTTGGTGTTTCATATGGGCGATTTAATTGATTTTGAAAAAGCAGTTAAGGAGAGGTATGTGCGAAAGTTAGAAGCTATTAATAAATGCAGTTTTGATGATGTTATTAGTCAATTAGCGTTAATAGAGCGGCGAGCAAGTGAGGTTATTTGTGAATATTATCAGTTGATGTTACAAAATCCAAATCAAGTTGTATTGCGGTTACCTGAGTTTATTGAGAAAGTTCGAGAGGCAAATCCTCAACGATATTATGAGTCTTTAGCTGGTGGCCCTAAACCGGAGTGGACTGGTTCTCTGTTGGATATTTTAGGAATGATTTATCCCAGCTTAGAGAGAGATGAGCGAGAGAGTGGATTAAAACAATGTTTATATTTTTTGGATAGTATAAGAAGTGATTATGCTGCAAATCAAGTGGAATTAATTAATGATCCGTGGTTAGCTGCAGATATTGTGATTACTAGACCTGTTTATTGGTGTGGGTATAAAGAATATGCGAATTTTGCGCTTGAAAATAAAACATGGAAAAGTTTTTCAAAAAAGATGAATTGTACGGGCAGTTATTTTTGGTTAGCAATGGCTGTTACACATCCAGAGTATACTTCTTTAGATGTTCGGAAGAATTTTTATGAACAATATCCAATATTAATGGATAGAACAAAAGATGCAATTGCTGCGATGGTTGCAGTTTATGGTGGAAGAAAAGTAGCGAGAGAGGGTCTTGAACTTGAAGTTTGTATTAATGAAAGATTAGTGAAGCATGATTCTTTGTTACATGACGATATTAGATTGAAAATTGATGAGAAGAAATGGGTTTTATTGGATTAAGAGATTATTACTTTTTTTTATTTAGATTCTTCAAGAAAAAAATGATGCGGTAGCCGAGACAGTCGATGTGGCGTGATCTGTTATGATTACTTTTGTTCACGTGACATATTCGAACTCGGGTCACAGCCTGTTTGTAGTCTGTGTAAGATTAGTCTATGGCAAGGCCGTATACTAACCACTGTACTACTACCGCATATATCTATTGGGGAAAGCGAGGTGTTAATAAATTTTTTTGTTTTAAATGAGATTCTTCTGCAGAGTTATGAGGGAAAGATTTATATATCATCACTTTAAAGTAGTTTCTATGGTTGAAGAACAGACATGGGAATATATTGTAAAACCAGCTGCACCTATTTCTTTTTCTGAGTTAGAAGTTGTGGTGACGCAAGGAGAACCCTTGAGTTTTCCACTGGAACGGGCGGAGATTACACGAGGGATATTTCAGTATTGGGATACAGTACAACAGCGTATGTTTATAGCGAGAAGTGGAGAATTTAGTTCAGCTATTGCGTTGGGTGATGAATCTAAGATTGGACGTATGTTGAAACAAGTAGGTGGGGTAAATGAGAAGTATCGTTTGTCAAGAGCAGTTCTAGAGGATAAAAAGTTGTATTTGGCGTTGAGCGTTACGGATTATATGCATTTTTCTGGGACAAATGAGAGGGCAATTCGTGAGCCGGAATTTCGAGCAAAGCTCATGGATTGTGGTATGCAAGATCGTGCGGATCCTAATTTTTATTTTGCGAATGCGTTGGCGGTGTGTTCTGTGTTATATGGCTATAATGTGTTGGGAGATGAATCCAGTATCTATGTGCCTATTGGTATGCGTTCGGATAAGGTGGTGATTTATCCTAATGTACATCACGTGATTGGCGGGGTTATTGATGTGGCTAAAGATGGCCGTGATATTGATATTGCACGTCATTTAAAAGTGGAATTACGTGAGGAGATGGGTTTGGATGCAACACAGATGGGTGAACCATTATTTTATGGTATTATACGACAAATTCCGTCACGGTTGCCCGAAGTGATTTGCGGTATTCCGATTTATGCTTCGCAATCAGAGTTAGAGCAACGTTGGAGGGAGAAAGCTCCTGGTAAATTTGAACATCGTAATCTTTCTTTTCATAGAATGTCTGAGATATCTGATTTTTTGAGTCAGTATGGGCAGAGTATGGTTCCGTCGGGAGCGGCGGCGTTGAGTGCGTTTTTAGAGGATAAGAAATAAATCTGTTGGTTTAATTTCTTTTTACTTTTTTTGAATCAGTTTTCTTCTCTATAAATGGGTTTGATTAACCATCTAAAATTCTTCAAACCCCTCTAAGAAGTACTTTCAATTTTGATAAAATAATGAATTATTTAAAGTACTCTATACAAAGTTTTATAAATCATTTCTTGTTTTTATCGAGTATCCCCCCTTAGTTTAGCGGCTAGAACGCTCGGCTGTAGAAACTCTTATGATATGTCAATGACTGTGATGATTAAGAGTCAGCTGAGACCGAGAGATCCCCGGTAAACTTTAACAAAATTTAATAAAAAAATTTGGTATTGTTTGGGAAATTCGATTCTGGGAGGGGGGACTCAGGGAGGAAGATGATGATTTCATCTCTTCCTCTTTTTTAAATTTTGTTTGGTTGATGTTCGATAGATTTGATGATTTTGTTTGAACGCTGGGGGGATTTACTATAATGCAGTATATGTATTTTGAATGTTTGAGCGAAAGCTTTATAAGTAAACCCCCGTTTTTACGTTCAAACATGGCCACGCTATTCTACATCGAGTTATCTTTTTCATAGGATTTTCGTCGATAGGGGATATGCTGTCAGTGTTGCCTTGGTAGTGTAGCGGCCTAGCATGGGGCCCTGTCGAGGTGGGTGGAAGGGTTCATACTTATTTCCATGCTGCTTAAGAAAGGCCCCGACCCGGGTTCGAATACCTATTACACTTAATGTGTTGGTGTGAAAGTCCCGGCCAAGGCGTATGGGCCGGTAGCTCAGCTTGGTAGAGCGCTTGACTTTTACGTCAAGTGGGTCTTGTGACAGAGATGTCATAACAGACAGAAGCTATCAAGCGGTCGCGGGTTCGAAACAGCATGGAGCAATTGCGACGTGTTGAGACAGTCCCGTCCGGCCCGTCCATTTTTCCTTTATTGGAAAAAAAATATTTAGCTTGATGGTGAGAAGAGTTTGTCGAGAGGAGTTAAATGAAGTTAAGATTTGAGTGAAAGAAGTTAGAGTTGAGTGAAGTTAATGTTGAGATTAGTCAACGTTGAGTGAACGTGTAGGGAGATAAAAAATGGCATTTACCACAAATCATCATCAACTAGTTCCTAAGCATACAAAGCTTAGCGAGGCGGAAAAAGCTAAATTATTTGAGCAGTATGTTGTGTCAATTCGTGATTTACCAAAAATTCTTAAAACCGATCCTGCGGTCGCTAAATTGAGTTTAAAGTCGGGAGATATTGTCAAAATAGAGAGAGAGAGTAAGACTGCGGGTGTTTCTTTCTATTATCGAGGTGTAATCGATGGATAGGTCAATTTTAGTTAAAAAATATTTTGAAGAGAAAAAATTTGTTGAGAGTAGTATTCAATCTTTTAATCATTTGTTGGAGAAAGGATTGCAAGAAGTTATTGAGGAGAATAAAGAGGCGGAACCGACCATTATTCCTCATAATATTGAGAAGTTTAAGATTCGTTTTGGGAGAATTACGATTGGAAAGCCAGAGATTACAGAAGCAGATGGCAGCAAGAGGCCGATTTATCCTATTGAGGCACGACTGCGAAAAATTTCTTATCATGCACCTATCTATTTAGAGGTAAGCTCGTATGTTAATGATGTGCAGCGTGAAAATTTTGTGACGGAAGTGGGAAAAATGCCTATTATGCTTAGGAGCAAACATTGTCATTTGGATGGTATGAAGCGTGAGGATCTGATTAAGCATGGGGAAGATCCAACGGATCCGGGCGGTTATTTTATTATTAATGGTACGGAGAGAGTGATTGTTAATGTGGAAGATTTGGCGGGTAATATGTTTATGGTGGAGAGTGATGGAGAAGGCAACTTTTCTGGACGATTCTTTGCATCTCGTGGTTCCTACAAGATTCCACATGAATTTGAACGCAAGAAAGATGGGCTTTATTATATGTCGTTTACACGGGTTAAGTCAATGCCGATTGTGGTTGTGCTCAAAGCATTAGGTTTATTGAAAGATGAAGAAATTATGCGAGCAATTTCGGCTGAGAAAACGTATGAGGAATTACTACTTAATTTATTTGAGTTTGTCGATATAAAGACAGAAGAAGATGCGATTGATTATATCGCGAAACGTGTAGGTATTGCACAGGCAAGAGAGATTCGCATGGAACGTGCAAAAGAGTTACTTGATAAATATTTGCTCCCTAATATTGGCATGGATGGAAATGATCATTTAACAAAGGCTAAGTCTTTGTGTAAGATGCTGAAAAAATTTATTGAAGTGAGTAATGGGACACGTCCGGAAGATGATAAAGACCATTATATGAATAAGCGAATTAGGATGAGCGGGGATTTGTTGTTAGATTTATTTCGTGTGAATTTTAAAGTTTTAGTTAGTGATATTTTATACAATTTTCAGCGAATTATCAAGCGGGGTAAGTTACCTTCCATTCGTGTAATTATTCGCGATAAATTGTTAACTTCACGTCTTTATTCTTCTATGGCAACGGGAGAGTGGGTTGGCGGAAGACAAGGTGTATCTCAGAGAATGGATCGTTCAAATTATCTGGCGATGGTTTCTCATTTACAGAGAGTTGTAAGTCCATTATCGAGTTCGCAGGAGAATTTTGAGGCACGGGCGTTACATTGTACTCATCTTGGTCGGTTATGTCCCATTGAGACGCCAGAAGGTACAAACATTGGGTTACGTAAGAATATGGCTATGTTATGTTCGCTTTCGCAAACGGCAGATGAACATGATGTGTTAGAAAAATTAAAGACGCTTTCGTTGAAGGAGGCATAGGAGTTAACATACTCTATTGAGGGTAAAACTCTTTTGAAATACTATGGCAGATGTATACTTAAATTCGCGGTTTATTGGTTCAGTAGAAGAGATTAAATCTTTTGTTGATGATGTGAAAGATTTACGTCGAAGGGGAACATTACCAGAGGGTCTTAATGTTCATTATGATTTAACGGCGGCGGAAGTTCATTTGTTTTCGGATGAAGGCCGTGCGCGAAGACCATTGATTATGGTACGAGATGGCAAGTCATTGTTAACAGAGAAACATATTAAGCAATTGGAAGATTCTGAAATTACATGGTTGGATTTAGTGCGTCAAGGAGTAATTGAGTATCTTGATGCGGGTGAGGAGGAGAATGCACTTGTTGCGTATCGTGAAGAAGAGTTGTCAAAAGATCATACGCATCTGGAAATTGCTCCAGGAGTGATTTTAGGTTTGACAACATCGCTTGTGCCTTTTGGAAATTATAATCAAAGTTCTCGTTTAATTATTGGGAGTAAAAACCAGAAGCAAGCGTTGGGTTTTTATGCGGCAAATTATCATTTGCGTATGGATATGGATGCGAATGTACTGCATTATCCGCATTTTCCTATTGTGAAGACGAAAATTCATGAAGTGGTTGATTATGATGAGCATCCGTCAGGCCAAAATATGATTGTTGCGGTTATGTGTTATGATGGGTATAACATGGAGGACGGGGTTATTCTTAATAAGGCGTCAGTACAAAAAGGTTTGGCGCGAAGTACTTATTTTAGACCCGTTGGCGCTGAGGAGCTGCGTTATTCTGGTGGCTTAATTGATGAAATATCAGTTCCTGATAAAGATGTAAAAGGATATCGTTCTGAGCATGATTATCGATTTTTGGAAGGAGATGGTATTATTTATCCGGAAGCTAAGTTAGATGAAGGCGATGTTATTATTGGTCGAACAAGTCCACCGCGATTTTTGAGTAGTTTGGATGAATATAATTTATCTACCTCTGTACGACGTGAAAGTTCTGTTTCTTTGAAACATGGTGAGCATGGTATTGCTGATTTTGTTGTGTTAACCGAAAATGAGGAAGGAAATAAGCTTGTGCAAGTGCGATTGCGTGAAGAGAGAATTCCAGAGATTGGGGATAAGTTTACGTCACGTCATGGACAGAAAGGAGTTACAGGAATTCTTGTGCCTATGGAGGATATTCCTTTTTCTACATCAGGGATTGTGCCTGATTTAATTTTTACACCGCATGGTATTTCTTCACGGATGACGATTTCACATTTGATTGAATTGATTGGCGCTAAAGTTGGAGCATTGGCGGGACGATTTGTGGATGGAACGTTATTTGAAGGTGAAAAAGAAGCAGATTTACGAAAAGAGTTGTTAGGATTAGGATTTCGTGAAGATGGAACGGAAATATTTTTTGATGGTCGAACGGGTAAGCAGATGCTGGCAAAAATTTATGTTGGTAATATGTATTATTTGCGATTGCGACACATGGTTGCTAATAAAATGCAGGCTCGGGCGCGTGGTCCAATTCAATTATTAACACGACAACCAACTGAGGGTAAGGCCAAAGAAGGTGGATTACGTTTAGGAGAGATGGAGAAAGACACGTTGATAGCACACGGTGCGTCGTTGTTGCTCAAAGAGCGATTTGATGCGGATCGTATTGTTGTGCCGGTGTGTGAGAAGTCAGGGTTGATGGGTTATTACGATTTCCGCAAAAATGGCCGATCGATTTCGCCTCTCTATGGAGAGAATTCAGATATGTCGGATATTGAGGTTAGTTACGCGTTTAAATTACTGCTGGATGAAATTCGCAGTTTAGGTTTGTATGCGAAATTGAATTTGAAAAACAAGTATTGAGGTTACCCTATGATGCCACAAGTTCACAAGAAAATTATCAGTATTTCGTTTGGAATTTTTTCTCCAAAGCAAATAGTAGATAGTGCTGCGGCGAAAGTTGTGACACCCGAGTTATATGACCGAGAGGGGTATCCGGTTGATGGTGGATTGATGGATTTACGTTTAGGAGTTATTGATCCAGGGTTGCGTTGTAAGTTATGTGGGCAGAAGTTGAAAGAGTGTCCAGGGCATTTTGGGTATATTGAATTGGCACGGCCAGTTATTCATATTAAATTTGTACGACAGGTGTATGATATTTTACGATCTACTTGTCGATCTTGTGCACGGGTTTTAATTCCTGATGAGAATATCAAGAAATATATTATTTTTCTGAATAATTTAGGGGCGGAAGAAGGATATGAATCTCGCCGACGTAAAATTAGGGAGATTGTGGCAAAGTATAAACTCAAAGAGACTTGTCCACATTGTAATACGAAGCAAGAGAAGTTGAAATTAGAAAAACCGTATAATTTTTACGAAGGGGAAGTGCGTTTAAGCCCGATTGAGATTCGAGCACGTTTAGAAAAAATACCTAATGAAGATTTGGAAGTGTTTGGGTTTAATATGGCAGAGTTTCGACCAGAATGGCTAGTGCTTACGGTTATGCAGATTCCTCCGGTGACGATGCGTCCAAGTATTACGCTTGAGTCTGGTGAGAGAAGTGAAGATGATTTAACTCATAAATTGGGAGATATTGTGCGAATCAATCAGCGATTATTTGAGAATATTAATGCGGGAGCGCCAGAAGTGATTATTGAAGATTTATGGGATTTATTGCAGTATCATGTCACAACGTTTTTTGATAATGAAGTGCCACAATTGCCACCTGCACGACATAGAGGCGGGCAAGTTTTAAAGACGCTGGCAAATCGGGTGAATAGTAAAGAAGGACGTATTCGTCATAATTTGGCGGGTAAGCGAACGGATTTTTCCGCGCGTACGGTTATTAGTCCTGATCCACAAATTAGCCTTAATGAAGTTGGAATTCCTAAAGATATGGCAATGACGCTGACAATTCCTGAGAGAGTGACAGAGTGGAACAAAGAACATTTGAAGAAGTTTGTGGAAAATGGGGCGAAGAAGTATCCTGGGGCAAATTATATTATCAAAGCGGATGGCAAGCGTAAGACGATTACTTCTGAGACTAAAGATGAAATTTTGGCAGAGATTGAAGTGGGATATATCATTGAGCGTCATTTAATGGATGGGGATGTGGCGTTGTTTAACCGACAGCCAAGTTTGCATAGAATGAGTATGATGTGTCATCGAGTGAAAGTTTTGCCTGGCCGTACATTTCGATTGAATCCGGCGGTTTGTAATCCATATAACGCAGACTTTGATGGTGACGAGATGAATTTACATATTCCTCAGACGGAAGAAGCACGTTCTGAAGCTCGGATTTTGATGTTAGTTGAGACGCAATTGATTAGTCCACGTTATGGTTTGAGTGTGGTGGGTGGAATTCATGATGCGATTACAGGGAATTATTTGTTAACCAAAGAATTAGTGTTATCACGTGAAGAAGCGGTGGATATGCTTTATACTTGCGGTGTTGATGATTTCAGCCGATTGCCGAACAAGGAAAAGTTAGATGGCAAAGAGGTGTTTTCCGTGTTGCTGCCTAAAGATTTCTTTTTTGTGGGTAAAGATAAAAGTGGCAATGAAGTTAAGATTGTGGGGGGAGTATTGAAAACGGGTTCAATGGATAAGTCGAATTTGGGGCAAGAAAGTGGACTTATGCTGCGTAATATTTATGAGAAATATGGTGAATCGTTTACGGCGGATTTGCTGGGTAAAATCTCAAAATTAGGAATTGCCGTACTTTCTCGACGGGGGTTTTCAATTGGTATTGGGGACATGGATCTCTCGGCTGAGACGGTTGAGGAGATTCATTCAACGATTGAGAAGTCTGAAGAAGAAGCAATGAAGTTGATTTCGTTATATCACAAAGGCCAATTGGAGCCGCTGCCAGGAAGAACACTGGAGGAAACATTGGAGCTGCGTATACTTGAATCATTGAATAAAGCACGTAATAAGAGCGGGGATATAGCAATGAAACAAGTTCACTATAGTGCGGCGCTTATTATGGCACGTTGTGGGGCGCGAGGAAATGCGTTGAACATTGCGCAGATGACGGCGATTGTTGGTCAGCAAGCGTTGCGAGGAAGACGTATTGATACGGGTTATCGCGGACGAACACTGCCTTACTTTAAAGAGAAAGATTTGAGTCCCAAAGCTCGAGGATTCATCAAAAATAATTTCAAAAGCGGGTTGCAGCCTTATGAGTTTTTTTTTGGAGCAATGACGGGAAGAGACGCGTTAATGGATACGGCATTGCGTACACCTAAATCGGGATATCTTTATCGACGGTTATCTAACGCTATGCAGGATTTGAAGGTGGAATACGATGGTACGGTGAGAGATGCAAGCGGAAAAGTGGTACAGTTTATGTTTGGTGAAGATGGCATGGATGTTTCCAAGACGAAGAATGGGGTACTTGATGTGAAGAGAATTGTGCAGCAAGTTGTGGAGGATGTCCAATGAAGAAAGAACATGAAGAATTCATTGATAGCTATCAAGATAAGTTATCTGCGGCAATCTTAGAAGAGGTTAAGCAAAGTGTGCCTGCGGATATTACTAAAGAGAAATTGCATAAAATTATGGATTTAACACTTGATGCTTATATGCTTGCGCGGGTTAATGCGGGTGAGTGTGTGGGGCTTGTGAGTGCAGAGAGTATTGGTGAACCAGGTACACAGATGACATTAAACACGTTTCACTTTGCAGGGGTTTCGGAGATGAACGTTACCACGGGTCTGCCGCGGATCATTGAGATTTTTGATGCGCAAAAAGAGATTAAAACACCGATGATGGAAGTGTATTTGAAAGCGTCTCAAAATTCACTGGATAATATCAAAAAGTTTGCGCTTAAAATCAAAGAGACTTTATTAGGTGAACTTGTAGAGGAGTATGCGCTTAATATTTTTGAACAAACGCTGCGAGTCGTATTGAATAAAGCATTATTGAAAGAGTATGATTTGTCTACTAAAGAATTGGTTAAGTTGTTTAAGACAAAGTCCAAGGGGTTTACACTGGATGTTGAAGAGAATCAACTTATTTTTGTCCACAAAGGAAAACCAGAAGAGATTAAAGAGTTGTATAATCTCAAAGAGAAGATTAGATCTGTGAAAATTAAAGGATTGAAGGGGATCAAACAAGTTCTTCCGGTTAAACGAGGGGAGGAATATGTTTGTTTGACGTCTGGAACTAATTTGAAAGACGTTTTAGAGTTTGCGGAAGTTGATGCGGAGAGAACGACGTGCAATGATATTAATGAAGTATATCACGTACTGGGAGTTGAGGCGGCACGACAGGCGATTATTAATGAAGTATACAAAGTTATTGAAGCACAGGGTCTTAATATTGATATTCGACATATTATGCTGGTTGCGGATATCATGTGTGCAACGGGCGTGTTGAAAGGGATTACACGTTATGGTGTGGTGAGCGAGAAGGCAAGTGTACTTGCACGCGCATCATTTGAGACGCCTATCAAACACTTAATTAATGCGGCTCTAGAAGGAGAAGTTGACCATTTAACGTCGGTGGTTGAGAATGTGATGATTAACCAGCCAGTGCCTCTGGGAACGGGTTTACCTGGTCTTGTGACGAAGATGAAGTAAGATGAAGTAAATCGATAAAGAAATAATTTGTCTGGAGATAATTGATACAATCAAATATATTTAAAGAGAGATTAAACATATTTCATAAGAGCAAAGTTTTTAAAGGGGATGTAAAACAGGATTGACTATGGTACAAGAAACAGAAATGGAAACAGAATTTAAAGATTTACGCTCTAAAGTTCAAGATAAAAAAGTAGTAATTGGAGCTGAACGTGTGTTAAAAGGTGTTAAGGCACGGCAAGTGGCAAGTGTGTATCTGGCAAAGAATTGTCCGATGAAAGTAAAAGAGGATGTGGAGTATTACGCTAAGTTGGGGGGCATACCGGTTATTTCTATGAATTATACCAATGAAGAATTAGGTGTTTTTTGTAAGAAAAACTTTTTTGTTGCCATATTAGCGATAAGCGCATAACGCATGAGTCGATTAAAGTTAGATTCGGATGCACTGGGCCTGAGTTCTGTAGTGGAGCGTGTAACGCATGTTAAAGTTAAAGATTGTTTTAAAGATGATGAGGGAGAAACACTTTATTTTATTGTTGGTGTAGGTGAAGTAGGTAAAGCAATAGGCAAGGGAGGAGTAAATATTCGGCAATTGCAGATGGAATTTAACAAGCGGGTGCGAATTATTGAGCATAGTGAGGATGTTGTTTTGTTTGTGCGTAATGTAATTTATCCTCTGGTTGTTGAGGAGATTGTGGTGCAAGGATCTGAGCTTATTATCAAGGATAGTAATAAAAAAACAAAAAGTTTATTAATAGGACGCGATAGCAAGAATTTACGTGTTATTAGTCGAGCGGTGAAGCGTTTTTTCCCTCTTGATGTGAGGGTGATGTAGTAGGGGTTTATGTTTGGCTTATACTATATTTATTGAAAATCGTGTTGTAGGTTAAAAGAATGGGTAAAAAAACAAAAGGATTGGGAGCAGCAAAGAAGTTGCGTGGACGACGAGTACAGTTTAAGTTAGGTGTACGTTCAAAGCTTAAGCGACGGTATGATCCGTTAGCGGGAGCATCACAGGCGAAAGCAATTGTTCTTGAGAAAATTCAGGTTGAAGCAAAACAGCCAAACTCAGCGATGAGAAAATGTGCTCGTGTGCAGTTGGTGAAGAATGGCAAGCAAATAACGGCATTTATGCCTGGTGATGGTGCACAGAAGTTGATTAATGAGCACGATGAAGTTATTATTGAATGTATTGGTGGCAAGATGGGCCGGGCAAAAGGAGATTTACCTTGTATTCGCTGGCAGGTCATTATGGTTAATGATCAGAGTTTAGATGCGTTATTGCATGGAAAATTGGAGAAAGCAAGAAGATAAGAGTGAGACTATGGGAGATATTACTTTTTTTAATCGATGGGATACCAAAGATGTGGTGGTACAAGATAAAGGTCTTGTGAAGTATTTGACGATTAATCCGCGATTTATGCCCAAAACAGGGGCGCGGTATGCGGGTAATCGGTTTCATAAGTCGTATACTTCTATTGTGGAGAGATTGGCTGTTAAAATTATGGGTTCTGGTCATAAGTCGAAAAAACATTTTATGAGTTCTGGTCATAATACGGGTAAGAAGAATAAAGCTTTGGCAGTAGTTGAGAGTGCGTTGGCTAAGGCTGAAGTGAAGATGAAGATGAATCCTGTTGCTATTCTTGTTAGGGCGGTTGAAAATGCTGCTCCACGTGAAGAAGTGATTGCTATTGAGTATGGGGGAGCGCGTTATCCTAAAGCAGTTGATGTGGCACCGCAGCGACGTATTGATTTGGCTCTGCGTTATATGACACAAGGAGCGTATGCAAAGTCGTTTAATAAGAAACAGAAGATTGAGGATGCGCTTTGTGATGAGGTTGTGTTTGCAGCGCAGTGCAGTGGACGGAGTAATGCGGTGGCTAAGAAACGGGATTTAGAGCGACAGGCGGCGAGTAGTAAGTAGATAGTTACTGTTTTTAGTTTATTTTTTGGTGTGGTGATTTTGAGTGTTTTAATTGTTACTTGTTTGGTATTGGTATATGAACTATTTGGGAGGAAAACAACATGAAGGCAATACAATCAGGGGGAGTTATTGATAGGGAGGGAATTGATGCATGGCTTATCTCTGGCAAGTTGCCTGGTGTACCTGATGCACGTCTATCTCATAGTGCGGGAGTAGTTTCTGTTTTGTTTGATCCTGCTGTTTCATTTGGGTCTGGCAAACATGATTGGGGGAAATCTCGTTTATTTACTTATGAACATTTGTCTCAGAGTGTTGATACTGTTCTTAAGAACTATTGTGAAAAGTATGCTGGGAGAACTTTTTCTCGTCCACAAATGGCTGCAGATTATGAGATTACTGACTCTAAAAAAATTTTGAACTTTACAAGACAAGCAGAGGCAGTTCTGGATACAGAAGTTTCATTTAATCATGTTCGTGGTAATCCCACGTGTGATATTACGGGATTACGGTTTAATGCGCTTGTGAATATTCCACCTGTGCCGTTTTCAGAGGGTAAAGTATATTGGGCAAAATATACCCAACCCGTGTTTAATGCGTTGCTGCAAGAGAAAAAGATTATGTTGAATGATGTGAGTGTTATTTTACTTACGTCTTCTTGGCAAAAAGGCGGTCACGAACAGCTTATCTATGGAGGTAACATCTATAGTGATAATTCGCGAGTGTTGATTGATAATCCGCTTACGTCTCGTGTGGAGGGAGCAATTAAATGTGCGCAGGAGATGAAACATTTTGTTGAGGGGCATACACCATTGTTGCAAGAGGTTGCGGAGATGATGGTTTGTGCAAGAAACGTTCAGGATAAAGCTTCTTCGTTACGGCAGGGGTGGGAGCAATTTAATTCTAAGTATAATGTATGTCTTAAAGATATTTCTAATGTAGAGAAGTTGTCGGAAGTTGTTCCAGGGATGGTACAATTGGAGCAGAAATTGTCTACTGTTTTAGATCAGGCGACGGAAAAGTTGCAGCCGTTGTATGCGGGATTTCCACGAGAGATATTACAGTATGTTGTTAAAAGCTAATGTTTTTATTGTTTGATAAGCTTTAAAAATAGACTGCGATTTGGGGTGTTAGTTGATTGATTTTACGATAAATAGGAGGAATTATTATGGCAAAATATACATTTGAAGGAAAAGGAAATTCGTTAGAGGATGCGATGGATGATATGTATGCAACAATGCAGGGTGCGGCGGAGAAGAGAAATTATTTTCAGCTTCCTACCAAACAAGATATAGATGTACATGGAATGGATTATACAGTGGGAGTTCGAGTTAAAAGCGGCAAGAGTTTTGTGAATGGAGTGACTTTGAATCGCTTAGAGCGGGCGTATCAATCGGCATTGGAAGTTGCAGGAATTACAGAATATAATCCAGATGTTCATCGGCTTAAAGTTGTAGGAGTATATGATTTTGTTGAGAATCAAGCAGCTGTGTCTGAACAAAAAGGTTCCCCTTCAGGTGCTGGACCTTCCATGGGAAGAACGGGAAGTTTGACGGATTTGATGTAGATAAAATTACTCTGTTTTATATCTATTTTTTATTTTACTTTATCTTTTTATGAGTGGTTTTTGAGGTTCTGAGTTAATTTGTATACTGGTGAATATAATTACTTGATCATATGGCACATGCATTTCCGGAAAAATCATTGGAGACGGCGCGAACAATGGCGTCACGTTATTTTGAAATGCAGGGTACAAAAGATTCTTTGATGAAGAGAGCGTACATGTTATATTATGGTTTTCGTGAACAAATACATTATGGATTTACGCATCAATTTTATACAGGGAATTATGCCCCTTGGTATCATGAAATGCAGGAAAAGAATATTTCTGGGTTTAATTGTACAACGATTATCCCTTATCTGTATTCTTATTTTGAAGCGTTTGGGGTGAAGCCGGAAATTGTGCAGTTTTTTGATTGGCGGGATACCAGTAAACATGATACGAAGCAGAAGTTGTTCCAGGAGGCGTCGCATTTTGCGTTGATTTTAGATGTGGGGAAGCCTGAGAGATATTTATGTGACTTATTTTGGAAACAATTTGGTGCGATTACTGCACAAGAGGGGCATGTGATGAAATTAAGGAATTATCCTAATAATAGAAGTTCTCTGCGAGAGTTTAGATCAATGGTACATTATTCTGCGGAAGAATTTGCTGCGATGATGGAGCGATTGCATACACCTACCGATTCACTTGATGTGTTGGTTGCGGGGCAGAGGTTTAACAAAGAGAGATATAATGCTGTTTCTTGTGAATCTATGGTCTATTATGATGACACTGAGAAGGCGATGAGAGTTCGGGTGTTTATTCCACAGAAAGGAATTCAGAATAAAGTGGTGTATGGGCGGATAGGGTTTGATGATTCGGGGGGTGTTTGTGATAAGTCATTACGTTTAGCAGTTGGAAAAGATGATTATTGGAATTTTGTGGAGGAGGAGAAGACGATTGTGCGACTAGGTTTGTCTGAGTATATGTTATTAAATTCACATTTTGGGAAGTTGGCACGAGCGCAGAAGCGGTATGTGGTGGGGTTGAATAAATTAGAAGATGATGAAAAAAAGTCATTACTTAATATTGTTGATGGTTTATGGCAAGAATTGTCAGTTGAGGAACAGGAGAAGTTGCGAGGTATGCGAGTAGTGCGAACGTTGTATGAGAGTGCGAGTTTGGATAGGGAGTATGTTTTTTCTGAAGCGGAGAGGGATGGGTATTTACGAGAAAGATTGGAGAAGTTGTATGTATTAGATGATGAAGTCAAAGAGTATAGACGAGCTGTGTTTCGACATTATGGTCGATTTGAGAGAATTGATGAAAATAAGGCTAGGTGTTTGTTGAGAAAGAAAAGAACTGCACAAAAATCTTTTGATGAGATAAATAATGATTTTAATGAATTTCAAGAGATTCGGATTCATCATAAGAAAACCTATCATCGAATAATGGATAAAGTGGTGTTTGCAAAGCAGTTTGAGAAGAGTGAAGTGAGTGAGATTGAACGACGGGTGTTGGATGAGGGGGGAGATTTTCGGGTGGGATATTTAGCGATGATTGCGGATTTTTTGCCATTTGTGAAAGATGCAAAGAAAGATTTGATGTTGGAGTTGTATCTGCCGATGATTGGGGGGAAGGTGAAGGCGAGAATGGAGAGGGATAAGAAGGTGTGATTTAATTGCTCTTTTTACATAATTCTATTTACTTATTCTTTCTTGTGATACGCAGTGATTCTTCCTAACATTAAATCAATGGATGTGATATAGGCAGCGGATATATTTTGCTCTAGAAGTTCTTCCATAATGGTGAGAGCGATATTTTCTCCCAATGTAGTGTGTTCTCCATAGCCCGCGTGGATTTGTAGTTCTGTTTTTACAACTAGGTCTGTTCCTACTGTTTGATCAATGAGACTTTGGTTACGGCCTCTCTCTAGGTAGTTTATAATTGCAATCTGTGAGGTTTTTAGACCAGGATCAGTTGTTTCAATAGGGTTGGTAACATGATATACGTTTATGGTTCGGTTACTCTCTGTAGTTGTCCTTTCGTATTGAGCATTGATTGTTTGGAGAATTTGTTCTAAATTGACTTCTGCAGGCAAATAAAAGAAAGAGCCGCTGACACTATATTGTACTTTTTTTTGGTCCAGGCATTGTTGGAAGGTGTTCATTTTTGGTGGTTGTGTGTTTATGGTTTCTTGTGATACGCAGTGATTCTTCCTCTGACTAAATCGATGGTTGTGATGTAGGTGGCGGGTATATTTTGCTTTAGAAGTTCTTCCATAATGGTGAGAGCTATATTTTCTCCCAATGTGCTGTGTACTCCATAGCCCGCGTGGATTTTTAGTTCTGTTTTTACAACTAGGTCTGTTCCTACTTTTTCATCAATAAGACTTTGGTTACGGCCTCTTTCTAGGTAGTTTATAACTTGAATCTCTGAGGTTTTGAGACCATGATCAGTTGTTTCAATCGGGTTGGTAATGCGGTATACATCCATGGTATTTTTTTCTGCTACGGCAAATTCACTTGTACTTTCGTATCGGCCATTGATTGTTTGGAGAATTTGTTCTAAATTGACTTCTGCAGGCAGATAAAATGAAGAGCCGCTGACACTATATTGTACTTTTTTTTGGTCCAGGCATTGTTGGAAGGTGTTCATTTTTGGTGGTGGTGTGTTTATGGTTTTTGGAGGATGAGTAGTTCGCCTTCGCTGCATGAGGAATCTGGATTATATATGTTTTTGATTTCTCGATATGCGATGTGAAATCCGGCGGTGCGTATTTCGTCGCTTGAAAAAATACAGGGGTCGGCAATAGTGTTGATGATAATTCTTCCTTGCGGTTTTGTGAGTTGGTAGAGTTTTTGGAGTTTTTGCAGATTATATTGGGGGGTTCTGTATTTGATCCCTGCCATCCAGTTCTGATATTCTAAACGATCCATGCTAAGGCTACGATCTAATGCATATTGTTCAAAGACACCGTTGGATAGGATTAAATCAAAAGGTTTGCAAGGAGAGTATTTAGTGTAGCTGTCTATGGTGGTATTTGGCATATTTTGACATTCTCGATCGAGCGTTACGTTATGATATTGTGCTCCTCTTTTTTGAAAATATAGAGCGAGGTTTTCATATTTTGCTCCGCCGATTTCAAGTACGCGAGCGTTGGTTTGTTCTTCTAATCCCAATAGATTGGCGTGAAATATTTGGGCGATAGTGCTATATCCTATTGGATCAATTTGTTTTCCACGTCTTTGTATTTCTGCGGTGTCGGTTAAAACGGTTAGTGCGTATGTCATTTTTAGATGTAAAGTGAGGCTTATATATAAATGTTTCGTTTATTTTGTTACTTTTTAGTGACAAATAACTCTTTTCTACTTTTGACCATATGTTTTATTACACAATTACGGGAAAAGTCAACTATTAGAACAATAATAATAGTTATGTCTAATTGAGTTTGGGCTAATGATGATGGCGTTCTTTCTTACTGCTGTGCATTTTTCCATAAGAGTTCAAATGTCATTGCTTCTGTTTGTGCGACATCTTTATTCTCTGTAATTATACCTACAATATTTTTACCTAAAGAAATCATTGCTACTTTATTACCATAAATATACTTCAAAGTTGGAAATATAAATCCCTTTGGAAAAAATCTTGTTTTTCTAAGTTCTTTTCTATTAGTGCCCCCTATTCTTTCTTTTGTAAATTTCGTCTTTTCTGTAATAACTCTAGCGTTAATATTATTCTTGACTCTTTCTTTTATATAACGAGGAAAATACCACTGCATAACTTCATAATGTTTCTCTGTGTTTCCATATACCAAAACTTCTTTTGGTTTCGTTTTAATAATATCCTCATGGATTGTCTTTATTCCTTCTTTTCCTTCATAGAATTCTACTTTTGGCTTCTCTGTTGTTTCTGCTCTTAACAATGTTAATTCAGGTAAAATTGCTTTAATTTGATCTTCTCTTTCATGTAAAATATCAATCAATTTTTCAGGTTTAACTGTTTCAAAATATTTAACTCCTGATTTAATGAAATATATTACTAATCCTTTTTCCATCAACGATTTTAAGATATCATAAGAATAAGTTCTAAACGTATTAGACTTCTTTGCTATTTCATTAACTGTTGCCTGTCCTAGCTCTAAATTAGCTAAAAATACTTTAATTTCTTTTTCAGTTAGTCCAAATTGTTTTAGTGCTTCTATCTTCTCCATTCTATTACCTAAAGCACATTTTCTATTTAAACTTTTCTATTGTCGTTAAAAATAATACTACAATAACTTAAATAAAAACCATTCTCTAAGTAGAATATGACATTAGAAACTTGGTTAATTGAGTATGACCTCTGGGATGGAGATAAAAAAGTAATTAAAATTAAAGAAGAAATTCAAACAACCCAAGGTCATCATAATGAATTAAAAAGATTTTGGGATAAAAATAGTTACGAAGCCGAAGATAGAAATCCTATCTATAAGATGAGAGGCAATCATATAGAATTTTTTCTAGGGGGAAAAACCGGTTTCTGTGGAGAATTACCTTTAAATAAAGAAACACGCTTTGGCGAAACAATACTTTTTGTTAATTTTGAACACCCCATTAAATTAGTTGCTCCTGATGGAACCCTCTATGAACGTTATTCGGATTGATAGGTGTTTGAACTCTATCATTACTAAAAATAAAAATAGAAAGAATGCTTTAAAATGCAGCCCATTTTGTGCTTTTAGTAACTCAAACTTAACTTCTGGGCTCTGTATCGTGTGGGGTAAATTAGGTGTTGTAGAAAAAATGCAGAACCCACTTGCATTTATACGTGCGCCTCAAGGTACATTGGCAAATAGGTTTTACCTGTTAATGAATTTGAATTATAAATGGCATAATTTATAAAACTGGTGGAGAAAATAGATGCATATGATCTTTATCGGGGTTGAGAGTACGGCTCATACGTTTGGTGTGGGAGTGATGAATTCACAGGGTGAAGTGCTGGCGAATGTGAAGGATAGTTATAGCTCTGCGGATGGAGGGATGATTCCAGACAAAGTGGCGAAGCATCATGAAGAAGTGGCGGAGCGGATTTTAGCGGAGGCATTTCGAGTTGCAGGGATAGCTTGGAAGGATGTGAATTTTATTGCGTATTCGGCGGGGCCTGGATTGGATCCGGCGTTGTGGGCGGGCTATAGAATTGTGTCTGCGTGGGCTTCAACCGAGGGGAAGAAGTTGGTGGGGGTGAATCATTGTTGTGCGCATTTGAGTATTGGAAAAGTGTGGAATAAGTTAGATGATCCGTGTTATTTGTATGTGTCGGGGGTGAATACGCAGATTATTGTTGAGGAGCGATTGAGTGAGGGGAAGTATCAAATTATTGGTGAGACACTTGATATTGGTTTAGGTAATATGCTGGATAAGTTTGGACGGATTTTAGGGTTGGGATTTCCTGCGGGTGCAAAGATTGAGGAGTTGGCGAAGAGGGGGAAGTATGTGGAGCTGCCGTATACGGTGAAGGGGATGGATGCGTCTTTTTCGGGGATTTTAACGAAAGCGGATCAATTATTTAAACGAGGGATAGCATCGCGTGAGGATTTATGTTTTTCGATGCAGGAGACGAGTTTTGCGATGTTGGCTGAAGTGGTGGAGCGGGCGATGGCGCATACGGGAAAGAAAGAGTTATTGTTAGTTGGGGGAGTGGGTGCAAATACACGTTTTTGTGAGATGTTAGATATTATGTGTGCTCAGCGAGGAGCGCGATTCTTTAAAGTGCCTATGGATTTAGCGGGTGATCAGGGGGCGATGATTGCATGGGAAGGTTATCTACGACGTGGTTCGTATGGGAATATTTCGGTGAAGCCGCATTGGAGAACGGATGAAGTGTGAAGGTTGTTCTGGCGGGGTGTTGTTGTTATTTTTTAGGCTTTAAGAAATATAATTGTTTGAAATATTTTTCTTCAATGAAGAGGTATTTTTTTAATTCTTGCAGCATTTTTTCTACGTCAAAGACAATCCAGCTATTGCCGTGTTGAAACTGCCAGATTACTTCGTTGATGAAGTATTGCCCGTTGAATGAAGTGTCTTTTTTTGTTATGTTAAAAAAGAATTGTGTCTCTTTTTAATGTTCGGTTTCTATGGTAATTTATTATGCCTCATTTTTATTTTAATCTCAATTTCAAGGCCGCTGCATGGAATATGCTTCTAGTTCAGGGATGGATAAAATGGCACGATTGGTGTCATTCATAAATATTCCGGGCAGGTTAAAGATCGCTTTACTGAGGTCTTGCTGGTAATCCCAGTGTTTTCCGATTTCTCCTAGAAATTCAAGTTTATTTCCGATATTATTCGTGAAGCGTAATTTACTCCAAAAGAGGGCATGATTATTCTCATGGGAGAGATAAAGGGGTGTATCTTCTGTTGTGATGGTGGGATTATACTGTGTTACGTTTCCGATGGTTGAGGCCATGGTTTCTCCTGGCGAGGTTTGAAGCATTTTTGGTGCGTCGTTTGTTTGGAATATAGGGGTGAGGTTGTAGAGGGAGTTTTTTAGATCAAAGGAATGATGTTGGATAATGTTTCGGGTTATGGCGTAGAGAGGCGTTAGAGTATAGGTGATAGTGGGGGTATAGCTTCCTCTAAATGTGAAGTTGATAGGTCCAAAATCAGTTTGGTATTGCGAGAAATATTCTTCTCCGCGCATGATATTATCAGAGATAGAAATGCCGGTGTCATGAATGAGTTTTCCGGCAAGACCAACAAAAGGATATTTGTTGTGGGTGGCGATTTCTTCACCGGTAAATGTAATTATGCCTCCGATACTGGCTTTGCTGCAATTTTTCCAAAATGATTCCTGTCGGAGGAGTGCAGTGATGCCTCCTTTGAGACAGCTCACAGTAATATTGAATCCCAGAACAGCTATTCTGCCCTCTATATCGTGTTGTACAATTTTTTTGATGAGTGGAGGAGCCTCTTGATATAGTTCTGTTTCAGTTGTGGCAAGGGAGGGGGTACTGAGTAGAGTTGTGAGGAGAAGAGATTTTGCGATATGGGAAAGTTTCATTTTATTTTTGGTATCATATTTCATTTGTGGTGTGATGTTAGTTGTGTTTTTCTGAGTTTCAATATTTTAATTAATTTTTGTTGAGCAGAGGTGATGTTTTCTTCTGTTAGGAGGAGTGGTGATGGGTTGTTGCTCTGTAGGGTATAGGGGGTATCTGTTTCTAAAGTGGCTTTTTGAGCGGGAATGGGTGTGCCATAGTGTTCTGCAAAAAAAGCGTCTCCTTGGTTAAACCGAATGGCGTCTTGGTATTTGAGTTTTTCAATGTATTCCTTACCAATGTTGAGGTCTTCTTTTTCATCTAATGTTACGAGCCACTGTTTGAAGGCTTCAAAGAGGTCTGGTTCAATTCCTACACTTATATCGTGCGATGGGAGAGAACAGTTTAATAGTATCTCAAACTCGTCTAGAACAATGGATTGATGAGGTGCATTTACGCTTAAATCGAATTGAGTAAAATGTAGTTTTGTATATTTTAGTTGGTCAAAGCTATTATCTTTAATACATTTGGTTGTACCTGGTTCTTTTCCGATGATGATTTTGGGAGGATTTTGGGTGATTGACCAGTTGTTTTCTTGAAGACATTTTTGTGGTATTTTGGCGTATTCCTGTGCATGGTACTTTTTGAGCCATTCAAAACTATTTAGTGTTTCTGAACAACCAATGCCGCACATGATTTTTCTATTGTCCATATCATGCTGGTCATTGACGAAGGTAAAAATAGCATCCTGTTGTTGATAGCGGGAGGCGTGGATGGTTATACTCCCTATCTCTATATGTCCTTTGTACATCTGAGCGTAGGTTGGTTCGCATGGGGGTGTTGCTTCTTCTGTTTTTGAATATTTTGGAAAACCTATTTGTAAGAAGTTTTTGTATATTTCTACACTAGTTCCGTTCTGAGAAGAGATAGAACCATCACATGGTTTTCCATGGGTGTCAAAAGCCATGGTTACCCAATTGCTTAAAGACATAGTATTTCTCAAGTTCTATAATTGGTATTTAAATCCTAGAGCGGATTCAGGATTTGTCGCGCTTCCTTCATGATAGGTGACTTCCCAGCCTTGTGCACGATAATCTGCTATGACTATCTCAATGAGTTGTTGAGAATCATAAGAAGGGGGCAGATCAAATAATCGAAGAACACCTGGCTCTAGTTTTCTCTCACTTAGTTTTGCATCAATTTGAGCTTCTAGTTGTCTCACTTTTTCATCTAAATTATAGTCTGTCTGGGGTAGATTACGTGGGGAGATGGGCATTTTTGTTTTCCTCTGTTTGTTTTTATTTATTTCTCCAAAAATCGTTTTATATTTTGTATCTCTTTTTTTTCAAATGTGCCATATCTTTATAAATCTTCTTATAATGTAATTACTATTTAGTAGTTTTTATCACCGAATACCGATAGATTTATATACTGGAAACTTCTCTAAATAATAGTTCTTTATCGACGATAAAGCGATAATTTGCATGATTGCTTTTTACTACCCCAAATGACCCCCGAACCACAACCAGAATCAGTACCAGAAAACCCGAATGAAAATCCAAAAAATGGGCAGGATGTACCACCTAAAGAGTATGGGGCAGCGCAGATTACGGTACTCGAAGGATTGGAAGCGGTCAGAAGACGACCTGGCATGTATATTGGGGATACGAGTATTAGAGGATTGCATCATTTAGTGTATGAAATTGTAGATAATTCTGTGGATGAGGCGTTAGCGGGCTATTGTACAAAGATTGTGGTGATTATTCACCCAGATAATTCTATTACGGTGATTGATAATGGTCGAGGAATTCCTGTTGATATGCATCCGCAGCTCAAGATGCCGGCGGTGCAAGTGGCATTGACGAAGCTGCATGCGGGGGGGAAGTTTGACAAAGATACCTATAAAGTGTCGGGTGGGTTGCACGGGGTTGGTTTAAGTGTTGTGAATGCGCTCTCTATTGAACTAGAAGTGAGGGTGAGCCGTAATGGAAAAATACATGTTCAACATTATTCTTGCGGCAATGCGTTGGACGAGTTGAGAGTGGTTGGGGATACGACGGAGAGGGGTACGACGGTGAAATTCAAGCCGGATAGTACGATTTTTTTAGAGACGGTGTATCATTATGATGTGTTGGCCAAACGGTTGCGGGAATTGGCGTTTTTAAATAAAGGAATACAGGTTGAGTTGATTGATGAACGAGAAGAGAATAAGAAAGAAGTGTTTAAGTATGATGGGGGGATCAAAGAGTTTGTGCAATTCGTGGATAAAAATAAGGTTCCTTTGCATGAAGTGATTTATTTTGAGAAGACGAAAGATAATGTGGTTTTAGAAATAGCATTGCGATATAATTCGAGTTATCAGGAGAATGTGTTTTCGTATGTGAATAATATTGATACGATTGAGGGGGGAACGCATTTGTCTGGCTTTAAGACGGCGGTAACGCGGGTGCTTAATACGGCGCTCAAAGATGTGAATACGAAAGAAGAGATTAAGCTCACGGGAGATGATGTGAAAGAGGGTTTAGTTGCGGTGGTGTCGGTAAAAGTGCAGGAGCCGTTATTTGAAGGACAGACGAAAACAAAATTGGGCAACAGCGATGTGTTTGGTATTGTGAGTTCGATTACGCATGATGAGTTGACTACCTATTTTGCGGAGCATCCACAAACAATTAAGATGATTGTGGGGAAATGTATTGATGCGGCACGAGCACGAGAAGCGGCACGTAAAGCGCGGGATTTAACACGACGTAAAGGGGCGCTGGATGGGGCGGGGTTACCGGGAAAGTTGGCGGATTGTAGTAATAAAGATCCTAAATTGTGTGAGATTTACATTGTGGAAGGAGATTCGGCGGGGGGTTGTTTTTCAGGAGATACGAGAGTTGCGTTAGCTGATGGTCGTCATTTGAGTTTTTTGGAGTTGATTGATGAAGATAAACGAGGTAAGGAAAATTATTGTTATACTATTTTGGATGATGGGGCTGTGGGTATACAAAAAATTAGTTCTCCACGAAAAACTAATGAACGTGTTTCTGTTATTAAAGTGGTATTGGATAATAACGAGGAGATTGTTTGTACGCCGAATCATTTGTTTATGAGGAGAGATGGTACGTATACACAAGCTCATTTACTTAAAGAAGATGACTCTTTAATGCCTTTATATAGGCAAATTTCGCGCAAGGGAAAGAGGATAACGATAGAAGGATATGAATTAGTGTTTGATTCCTCACAACAACGTTGGATATTTACCCATATGTTAGCGGATAAGTATAATTTACACCGAGGAGTTTATTTAGAAGTAGAGGGGAGTCATAGACATCATAAAGATTTTAACAAATTAAATAATAATCCAAATAATATTTGTCGTTTAACAAAGGAAGAGCATTTGGCGTTGCATGCATTATTGGCAGAACAGAATTTTTCTCGTCTGGAAGTACTGGCAAAATTACGTTACATACGCCAAATGCCTGAATTCAAAGAGAAGATTAGGCAGAAGATGTTAGCGATTAGAGAGGAGCTGAGTGTTCGTGCCAAAGCACAATGGGAAAATGAAGAATATAAAAAGTATATGGTTGAGAAGTTTTTAACATTTTATTCTGAGAATGAAGAATATCGCAAGGTGTCTTTGAAAAAATTAAATGAAGCTCAACAGAGATATTGGGGCTCTTTGGAACATCGAGAAGAGCAGTCAAAACGTGTCACCGCATTTTTCGAGAAAAATCCAGAAAGAAAAGAGTTTTTATCTATTAAAGCTAAGGAGCAGTGGACAAATGATCACTTGAAGGAATGGAGAAAAGAAAAAACCAAAGAGCAGTGGACGGATGAATTTAGATTAAAACGTAAAGAAGCGTATGATAAAACCTATTTTGAGAGTACCATAAAAGTGTTGCGAAAAGTGTATGATCATTGCTCTATGGCTGATAAGAATGAATTTGAGCGGCTTCGAAAAGAGATGAAAAATCCCAATGTTTTGTCTTATGATACTTTTGTTTCCAGATTCTTTAGTAATGATGATGGGTTTTTAACTGAGGCGGTGATGAGCTATAATCATAAAGTGAAAGCGGTTTATTATTTAGATGAACAGATAGATGTGTATGATTTAGAAGTACCCGGAACTCATAATTTTGCGTTGGCATCTGGGATATTTGTCCATAATAGTGCAAAACAAGGCCGCAGTCGAGAGTTTCAAGCGATTCTGCCGCTGCGAGGAAAGATTTTGAATGTGGAGAAGGCGCGATTGCATAAGATTATGGAGAATAAGGAGATTATTGCGATGATTATGGCGCTGGGTACGAGTGTGGGTGAGGAGTTTGATATTGGGAAGCTGCGATATGATAAAGTGATTATTATGACTGATGCGGATGTGGATGGTTCGCACATTATGACTTTATTGTTGACGTTCTTTTATAGATATATGAAACCGTTAATCGAGGGGGGACATGTGTATGTGGCGATGCCGCCACTATATAGATTACAGAAGGGTAAGAGAGTGGAGTATGTGTATAGTGATGCAGAGAAGGATAAGATGGTTGTAGAGTTTGGGGGAATGGATGGGCTTACAATTCAGCGCTATAAAGGGCTTGGGGAGATGAATGCAAAACAATTGTGGGAGACGACAATGGATCCAACTGTTCGTTCATTTAAGAAAGTGGCGATTGAAGATGCGATTGCGGCAGATCAGATGTTTACGATATTAATGGGTGATGAAGTAGAACCACGTCGAGAGTTTATTGAGAAGCATGCGCATGAAGTTGTGAATTTAGATGTGTAGAATATGTGCAAAAAATAATTAATAACAATTTATTTTCCTTGAGTTAATTCATAGCGTCTAGTCATATAATCTAATGTGGGAACTTGTTGGTAAGAAATATTTTGGGGTAATGATTCTGTATTCTGATGAATTGCGTATCTATCCCCCGTCTTAAGAGATAGTATTGTAAATCCTAATCTACCGAATGTCATCATTTGGACTAATGAAAAATTATCTGAAGTTTTACCGGCGGAATACTCAAAATCTAATTTTCCTTGAACAGGTCCAATGTGATAACATTCTATTCCATCTTCTCCAATTTTACCAAAACCAACTTTAAGCGTCTTAATATCACTTCTACCTAACAAGAGCAAATGTACATCTGAGGCTACAAGAATTTCTAATGAGGGGGGGTAGTTGTGTCATTTTTGTTTTTCTCTGTTTGTTTTTAATAATTAAGATGATTTTTTTCTGATTATTCTTTAAATTAGTCACTTATATTTAAATCTTTGGTTTATTTTGTTACTTTTTAGTAATTATTATAGCTCTCCCTCTCATTCTACTAGTAGTACTTTCGGACTTGTATGGCTGAACTTGTTTTGGTGTGGGAAAAGGATATGTGGTAATTCCTAATGGGATGTGTGATATTGAATTGATGAGGGGCAAAACAAAAACGGCAGGCAAATCGTATTAATATCGTGGCAGAGAGGTGAGTTATTGTTGTTAGTGTTGAGGAAGGTTTGAGGATTTTTTCTGAGAAAGATTTAAATCTGTGCTTTATTTTTATTGTCTTATGAAATTAGGCGATCCTCGAGATTATAAGATTGAAATTTCTTCTTTGAATAATGAAACAGTTGATTCTTTGATTGATAGGTATTTTTCTGAATTTTTGAGGCCGATTGGAAAAATGCTTGGTGATGATTTTTTTCCTCTTATGAAAGAATTAGGACAGTATTCTACTACGGGTAATTATAGTGTTAGAGTGCCTGAAGGAGGTTTTTTAATAACGGGAAGCGGGGTTAACAAGGTAGATTTGTCTAAAGATTCTTTGGTTTATATTCAGAACATTGATTATGAGAAAGGGACGTATTTTATGGCAGGTAAAGCAAGACCTTCACGTGAAACACTTATCCATGATCAAATTTACAAATCGTTTCCGCAGGTTAATGTTGTGATTCATACACATGATGCAGATGCGTTAAAATATGGTTGCTCAAAGACAACTTCAATTCCTATTTTCTTTGCCAATGTAAAAGAAGCTTGTGAAGTGGTTAATGCGTTACGATGCAGTTCGTATGTTACTTTACCAACGCATGGTCAGTTTGTGATTGCACAAAATGTGGGAGAGGCACTCGATTTAATTGAACATCGACATAGGGTTGCAGTTGAACATAAACCCATAAATCGGTTATATAGTGGTGCTCTTGGCGGTATGATGCTGGCGAGTTTTTCTTTACTGCTTGCTGCGTCTATTACTCAATATATTAGATTTAAAGATTGTGAATATCAACAAAATACGAATGGGACTGTGACATATACTTGTGAACAGTCTAAAGTAAAGAATTGCGGTGTTTTGCATACTTGGGAAGGAGAATCTCAATGTGTAGTACAGGGCAATTTACAGTGTACTTTCTTGGCTGTGACAAGAAATTGAGCTAATTTTTCCATAATCTTTTTAAATACACTCTCTAAACGCCTAGGTATGGCAGGATTTGATAAAAATTTGGATAAAGAGTTATTTGCAGAATCATTAGATTTTGAGAGATCAAAGATTACGGTTGCGGTGTTTGCATATAATAATGGTACGCCGAAGTTGCAGATTGGTCGAGAGACAAAGAATGCGGCAGGAGAGTTGTCATTTGCAAAACTTGGACGAATGACAAAAGAAGAAGTAGAGAAAGTGATGCCACTGATGGAGAGAGCGAAGAAGTTTTTGTGAGGGTTGTTTATCTTCTTTTGATATTATAAAGTGGTTGAATAACTATATCCAATTTTATGAAAATGCAAAAAACCATTTTCAAGGTTAAAAATCGTTTCAAGTGTTCAAATAGGCAAGTGATTTTTATAGGTGAAGCTCCTCTTTATTATTAGATAAACTATTTCTCTTTAAAATTATTGAATAAATAACAATTAACTTAACTTGTTGTACAACCAAGCTACTAAGAAGCCAATGATTAAACCATGAATCGCGGCTTCGGCCATGGCACTGATGATGCTAAATGCACTTAGACTGGTAAATGTAAAGAAGAAGGGTTGGATGATCTTTACGGCGTCTTGCCCGTAGGCGGTTGATTTTGCGGTTAGGCTTAATATAAATATGAAGAGGGCACAGAGTATAGAAAAGCTGTATGCTAAGCTAAATTGACTTAGACGTAAGGAAGGGGTAAAAAGTGGTTTTAGGGAAGGATTTGTCCTAGTTACGTTTTTTGAAAACTTAGATATTTTTTTCTTTTTTACCATGGAATATTACCACTATCACTTTGCTTTACTTTTTTACTCTTTTGTATTTTTATTTTTGTATTATTTGTATTAAAAAGTAAATTTTTATGATTTATAAATATTTAGGTTCATTGAGAAGTGAATCTTATTATATTTTTGATGTAGTCAAATATTTTTTGAGAAGAGAGGATTTGTGATTGAATGCGTTAAATTTTTAGAGCAGTTACTTTACTGACACCATCAACCATACTAATGCCAAATAATGTATCCGCTTCAGAGATGATAGAGTCATTGTGGGAGATGACGATGTATTGGGCGCGGTCACAGTAGCTGCTGATTAATTTGGCTAGCGTTTCTGAATTCTGTTTATCTAGGGCAGCGTCAATTTCGTCGAGGATATAAAATGTCGCGGGTTGATATTCTTGGATGGCAAAAATAAATGAGAGAGCAGTCATGGTTTTTTCTCCACCTGAGAGGGATTTTAAGTCTAAGAAACGGTTGCCAATGAATTTGACTTTGATGCTTAAGCCGTCTTCGAAAGGTTGGCTGGGGTTGTCTAATTCGAGGTAGGCCTTGCCTTTTTTGAAGAGGTTGCCAAAGATGCGCTGGAAATTGTCGTTGGCTTGTTTAAAAGTTTTGAGGAATTGTTCTGTCTTTTTTGTTTCAATTTCATTCATCAATGTTAAGACATCAGTTTTTTCTTTTTCGAGGCTGTCTTTCTTTTGAATGAGTTTATTGTATTCAATTTCGATCTGTTCATATATTTCGAGGGCTTTTAAGTTGACGGCGGACATTTCTGAGAGGATTTTTTCGGCGTCAATGATTTCTTCTTGGAGTTTTTCTATGTTTTTGTTTTCTAAGATAGCAGCATTGTTGTATTTTTGCAGTTCTTCTTGAAGCCCTGCGAGTTTGGCTTTTATTTCGGCGTTTTTGAGTGAGATTAAGTTGGCATCTCGTTCATGGGTGCGTGATTTTTCACGGATGTTTTCGATGTCGTTCTCTGCTTTTTGAATTTCGGCGGAGAGTTTTTCGCGGCGGTTGAACATTTCTTTGTATTTGGTGTAGAATTCACGGCTTTCTTTTTCTTTTTGTTCCAGGAGGGTTTCTTTTTCGGTGATAGATGTGGCTAGAATTTGTGCTTCTTCTTTGAATTGGCTGGATTCCTTTTCGTGTTGTTTCTGAATATCGCGGATTTTTTCTTTTTCAGGATTAATCATTTGATCTATCTGCTGTTGGCTATTTTTTTGCTCGTTTTCGAGATGCAGCAGATCTTCACGATATTGCTGTTTGGATTGTTCAAAAGCGCTGAGCTGGGCCAAGAGTCGGGGGTCTCGCAGCGCGTTTACTTGAGAGCGTAAGATCTGTTTTTTGGTTTTAATGTCGGCTAAATTGTGGTTGATTAGGTTAATGGATTTACTGATTTGGCTTAAGTCTTCGTTGATCGTTTTGAGTTTTTGAGCGATATCTTTTTTGAGAGTTTCTGAAGCGTCTAAATCTTCTGTCCCAAGATGGAGTGTTTTTTCGAGTTTGATGATTTCTCCTTCGAGTTCGGCTTTTTTGGTTCGAAGTGCGGAGATCTCTTGTTCGTTGGTTTCTCGTTTAATTTCGATGTTGTGGAGTACACTTTGCAGTTCTTCAATGTCTTGTTCCACTTTTCCGAGTTCTTCTAAAGAGTCTTTTTCCATGAAGCCAGATGATAATTTTTTGAAGATAAATCCACCTCGCATAACACCGCTGGCTTCGGCGACGTTGCCATCAATGGCGGCCATTTTGATTCGGCCTATACCTATTTTTCGTGCGGTTTCGATATTTTCTACGATGAGGGTATTGCCAAAGACGTGGGCAAAGGCTTTTTCGTATTTTGGCTGGAAAGTGATGAGGTTTAGAGCGAAGTCATGGACATTTGGTTGTTTGAGGAGGATTTTATCTTCTTTGGTGATTTCTTGTGTTCTTATTTTATTTAGCGGTATGAATGAGGCGGTTCCTAGTTTATTGCTTTTGAGGTAGTCGATACATTCGGCGGCAGTTTTATCATCTTCGACAACGATGTTTTGCATACGGTTTCCGGCAGTGACTTCGAGGGCAAGAGCATATTTTTTATTGACTTGACCCAGTTCGGCGATGGTGCCATATACTCCTTTGAATTTCTTTTTGTTTTCGAGAATGGAGCGGATGGCTTCGTTGGCAGAGACGCCAGCTTGAATGGACATGCTTTTGGCGTTGAGTTTGGCGTATTGTTCTTGTAATTCGGTGAGTTTTTTTCGCGCGTTTGATAATTGAGAAGCAAAACTGCTATCTTGGTCAAGAAGCTGGTTTAATCGCAGGGTGGCATTTTTGAAGTTAGTTTTTTGCTCTTGCAGCTGCTTTACTTGGGCTTGATTGCTTTGTTCGACTTCATGTACTTTTTTGATACGTTCGTCGATGCTTTGCAGTTGAAATTCTAATTTGTCTTTTTCACGTAAAGATTCTTGTTGTTTGAGACGAATTTGTTGGACTTCTTCTTGTGATTGTTCGATGATTTTTTCTTTTTCTTCGATATCTTTTTCGATTTCTTGAGATGATTCGATGTTATGTTTCTTTTTGAATTCGGAGATACGCAATTCGACTTCGGCGATGTCACGAGATTTGTTGTTAATATTTAGGGTAAGATCTTTTTGTTTCTGGTTGATGAGGCTGGCTTTTTGTCCGAGTTCTTTGATTTCTTCTTCAAATTGGTCTTGACGCAATTGGATCTTATTTAGTTCGTCTTTGATGGTTGAGACGCGGGTTTTGTCTTTGGCGATATTGACTTTGAGGTCTTCGATTTCTTTGTGAACTTTGAGCTGTTCTTTCTCGCCTTTCTGTTCGATTTCATGGTTGATGTTTGTGATTTCGGTTTTGTGAGAGGTTATATTTTCTTTGAGTACCTTGATTTTGGTTTCGGCGTCTGTTATTTTTTCTTGATGTGCGGTGATTTCTTGGTCGTATTTTTGTTTGATGATTTCTCTCTGAGTGATTTGGTGATGGGTGTGAGTGGCTTTGAGGCTGTTAATTTTATCAAGTGTTTCTTTATATTGCAGAGCTTGATCACGGTCTTTTTTGAGTTCTTTTAAGTAGGTTTTACGTTCTTTGAGTATGATTTCGGCGTTGTTGAGTTGTTCTTCGACTTTTTGCAGTTCAAGCATGGCTTTGTGTTTTTTTTCTTCATAGAGGGAGACGTCGCTGATTTCTTCGATGATTTTACGGCGTTCTAGGGGAGACATTTCAACGAAGTGAGTAATGTCGCCTTGAAGGATGATGTTGTAGCCATCGGGATTGATACGTGCGTGGGAGAGGAGATCGATAATTTCGGTGCGGGTCATCTTTTTTTCGTTGATGCGATAGATGCTGTTGCCATTCTCTTGGATGGTTCGGCTGACGGCAACTTCGTCTGCATTAATTGGGAAGATTTTATCTTCGTTGGAGAAGACGATCTCGACCATGGCGGTAGAGGCAGCTTTTTTATTTTTTCCGCCGTTGAAGATGAGGTTTGAGGCTTTTTCTACACGCATGGATTTTGCAGAGAGTCTGCCAAGCACGAAACAGAGGGCGTCGCCGATGTTACTTTTGCCAGAACCATTTGGACCTAGAATACAGTTGAATTTATCATTAAAAGGGATGTCAGTTTTATGAGCAAAACTTTTGAATCCGTGGATAGTTATGCGTTTAACTTTAGTCATCGATATGATCCTCTTTTAGTGGTTGTTGGTTGTGAGATGGTATATAAAGATTACTATTTTTGATGACGAGAACAAGAATATAGATCTGTTTGATTATTCTTTATTTATGATGAATTTGCAGGGGTTGGGGTGCCACCAATGTTGTATTCTTTGCTATATGAGGTCATCATTTGGTTTTTGCTATCAAAGAGAATGAAGTTAATGTTCACACTATCAAGTCGTCCAGCGGTTGATTCACTGTAAGCGAAACCCGTGGGAATATTTACGGCGCTGGAGAGGGCTTGATTTGGAAGGATCTTTTTGGCGGAATTGGGAAGTGGGACGACTTTTTTGGCATTTTCATCAGTGTAGCCTTCGACTATCATATTAACATGGTCGGGGTGAATGGTGCCATCTTCGTTGTTTTTGATGGTGTATTCTAGTTGGGTGATTTTTCCCCAGGAACTCTTCCAATCGAATTTGACGTTGCCAATGGAGAGGGCTACTTTAGTGTATTTTCCACTGAAGTCAGTGCCATCTGCGGTAGATGTTGATTCTGTTGTTGCCGAGGTTGATGTGTTTACTGCTTCTACTTTAGCAGGAGCAGCTGGTTCTTCGGTTTTTGCGGCGACTGCGGCGGTGGGGGTTTGATTCACGGTTTTTGTTTCTATGGGTTTTGCTGCTTCAACTTTTACTTCTGTTTTAGAGGTTGTGTTGGTGTTGGCTTTGGTGGTTGTACTTAATATTCCTGATACATGAAGATCTGGTAAACTGAAGTCTGGTGCATCAATACTCCAGCGACCAGCAAAGAAAATAATTAAGAGAAAAGCGAGGATGAGAAGACTTTTAATGATTAATCTTGGGCGAAGTTTAATACTGATTTCTTGGTCTAATATAGGACCTTCACGTTGACCTTCGATGTTAATTACACGGCGGTTGTTGTCGAAGCCTATATCAATTTTTTTGTCTGCCATTTTTTTTAAGAGTAATAACTATTAGTATATAAATGTGGTTGTTTTTATTCTGAAGTGGGTATTATTTAAAAGAATCTGGGGGAGGTTTGTTGAGAGGAGTGTTTTTAGAAATAGATGAATGTAAAATGATGCACCGGCCGGGACTTTCGAGACAGGTTTTACGACATCTAGGATGCTAACCAATTGGATTTTCTACGCGAAACCTCTTCTTTCGAACCCGGATCACCGGCTTGCCTCAGTTAGGCAGTCGGGCCTTCGTACATGGAAGGCCGGCATAATAGCCATTATACAACCGGTGCATTTAGGGGGTTAGGGAGGTGATTTCTTTATAAAATTTGCTTTTTGTTTGCTTTTGTGGGATTTATTGTAGGTTATCTAGGTTCATGGGATGTTGTGAAACGTAATCTTTTTAAAGCTGGATTCTTTTTTAGGGTTATGTCAGAAATCAAAGGCGAATTATGTCATTTTTGCGGTGAGAAGAAGTTGATTCTTCGAGAGGATGAGGTGGATATTCCTTATTTTGGACGAGTGTTTGTGTTTTCAATGGAGTGTGAGGGGTGTGGTTATCGCAAGGGTGATGTGGAGCCCGCGGAGAAGAAAGAGCCATGCCGATATACCATTGAGGTGTCTACGGAGGCAGATATGAATATTCGAGTGGTGAAGTCTGGTGAGGCGACGCTTAAGATTCCGCATATTATTACTATGGAACCAGGACCGGCATCGGAGGGGTATGTCACTAATATTGAAGGGTTATTGGATCGGGTGAAGAAGGTAATAGAGTCTTCCATTGATTCAGATGATGAGGAAGAGGATGATGATTCTGCGCGCAAGAAGGCCAAGACGATGATTAAGAAGTTGAATAATGTGATGTTAGGCAGAGATTCACTGAAGATTATTTTAGAAGATCCGACGGGGCATAGTGCGATTATTTCGGAGAAAGCGCAGAGAGGGAAGTTGTAGGTAATACTTTCTATGTTTTCTCAAATACTGGATTTAGAATATAAGTTAGGGAATAATCCCGTCTATTTAAGTGATAAATCGGTTTCTTTAGATACACTTCAAGCTATGAATTTAAAAGATTTAGTTGGTCAAAATGTTGAATTATTTGGGTGGTCTTTGGATATATCTTTGGGTGAGAAGTTAGGATGGGTCTCTGTTGTTTTAAAAGGTTCTGGGGAGAGGGGTTGTGGTGATTATGGAGATATTTTTTTTCCGAATAAAAAAGGAAAGTATTTATCAGCTTATGATGCCCTAGATGAGTTTGCTACTTTTTTTGATCCTCCCCTGGACTTTGATTAATATTCTAGATGAATTTATAAATAAAATGGATTATTTTAATCATCGTTATGATTTAGAAAGTGTGTTTTAAATTGATTTAAAGTCTTTGGTTGTGAAGTGGTTTTTGGTGTTGGAGATTACATGAATTTAGATAGTTTTACGGAGGAGCAATTTAGATCACATATTCTTTATTTAGCTACAAATGAAGTTGTTGAAGCGGTAGTTCGTGGTCTTGATGTTACGTCGCAGGATAGGGTGTTAACGGTGTGTGGTTCGGGTGATGTGCCGTTTGGGATGGTGGAGAGGGGGGCAGAAGTGGTTGCTCTTGATATAAATGGGTTGCAAGTGGAGTATGCGAGATGGCGTTTACAAAAGTTAGGGCTGCATGATTTACACTCTTTTTTTCAGTTTTTTGATTGTGGCCGTGGTGAAAAAAATACAGTGAATCGGGAGTATTTTTCGGTTCAGGGAAAATTGTCTACTATTTGTGAGAATGCTTCGAAAATGGAATTTGGTGTTGGTGATATTTTGCGACAGCAGAGGGGAGAGTTTACTAAAATTTATCTGTCTAATGTGTTGGGTTCGGGTGTTGAGAGATTACCTGCGCAAATTTATGAGGATTTTGTTTCTGTGAGTACACTTTTGGTTGAAGGTGGTTTGTTATATGTTACGCAGGATCGTTTTTATGGTAAACCACGATTTTGTGATATACCTCGAGGTCTTGAAGAAGATGTTGAACAAACATGCCAAGCAAGGAGGTATGAACGGTTTTGGGTGAATCCGGGGCCAACGGTATTTAGAAAAATGATTGTTTAGGATTAATTATTGTTAATTGTAATTTTTGTTTTTGAGAACTATAACGCTCCTATCAAAGACTTTATAAACTACCTTTGAATACTAACATTATGACGATGGATACATATCTGATTGAGGGATTCTATTTGTATAATGGAGCAAGAGGAAAACTCACGGGAGAAATAGAATTAAATTCTAACGGTCAATTTGAAAGTATAATTACCGATCATATGTCAAGAGTTCCAGAACAAATATTCAAAGGTCAAATTAGAAATATTGGAGAGATTACAAGATTAGAATTTTTTAAGTATCCTCCAAGTGCTAATTTAGCAAATCTGGCATATCAATTGGAAAAATCGAAGTCTGATGATTTTTCTGGAAAGTATACTGGTCAATGGGGTGCTTTGCCTTATAAGATTGAATTTGATCTAGATTTAGGTTTGCTTCTTGCAAATGTAGTTATGAGTGTGTGTGAAATTGGAGATTCTGCTGAATTGAATTTATCTAGACGATAGGGGCTTTAAGTTATAGACTCACTGTGTTCGATACAATATTTTCTCAAAAACAAAAAATTCTTCGTCGCTTTGCCCCTAAAGTTCGCTGTCTTCTCAGCATTTCGCTTCTGGGAATTAATAGGGCTTGTTGTTTGAATCTTTTGATTCAATGAAAATGGGTCTAATACTCCACAGCTTGCTGTGATTGGGATTTTTACTTGTTTGTTCATTTCTTTTCTTCTTTTTTAAATGCCTGAGGCAGATCAATCATATATTTTCCTTCGTCTAATTTGATGATTAGTGGGTCTTTTTTGAATAGGTGGACGAGGTCGAGTTCATATTTTCCGGGCTGGAGAACGCGGATGGATTCTAGATCAAGGACAACGGGATTATCGAGTTCTTCTTTGACGTGGAGGATTTCTTTGATGTCGTGTTCAATTTGCTGTTTTTCTTCGTCAGTGAAATTGGTGATGAATTCTTTGGTGGATTTGTCTAGTTGTTGTTTTTTGATGTAGAAGAATAATTTTGCGCCACAAGGACAACCTTTTAGAATTTCTTGAGAGCCATCTTCATAGAAGTTGTTGCAACGAACGCATTGGTGGGGCATGGTGTGTGGTTGGTGAAGTACTATATAAATTTAGTTGGTTTATATAGTAATGGTGAATAATTTTGGAATGCTTGTTTACTATTACTAGTAAGTAAATGGGTTACTATTCGATTATTTCACACATTTACTATACAGATGGTTCAAATTAACCATACTTGGCTTTTTTGGTGAAGCGGCCGATGTTGGCGGAGAGTTCTTTGGTGAATAATTCGATTTTATCGGGATTTTTTTCAATCTTTTTGACAATGGATGCTGGGCCAATTATGGTTAAGCCAAGACGGTCGCCTAAGAGAATGCTGGCAAAGGTGTTTTTGAGTTTTTGTCCGACGTCTTGGGTGTTTTTGTCGGGGTAGATGACGCTGAGTTCAATGCCTTTGAATTTTGGACCAATTTCTTCCATGGTGATTTCGATTAAGTCGGCTTCTTCTTGTTTAGTTAGGCGACCTTCCATGATGACAATGCGGTTGTCTTTGACAATATTAAGAAGTTTGTTGATACGTTTGGCGGAGGTGAGTGTATCAATGTCTTGATAGGGTATGAATTGAAATGTAACCATCTGATACGTTTTGCCTCTTTTTTTATTATCTGTTTTTGTTACTAATTGTTTTTTGCTACTAATAGATGTTGTTTTTGAGAGTATTTGTTTTTTTAATGGTATTTATATCTTTCTTATTTTGCGACGGGTGATTTTTACTTTACGACTTTGAAGATTTGTTCATAAAAGTCTTCAACGTTTTTGCCATATTTTGCGGAAATACCAATGACGGGGTATTGCGGGAAGGCGGCGTTGATGAGGTCGGTGTTGGCTTTTCTGAGATCGACTTTATTGGCGGCGATGATAACAGGGATGTTTCTTGCTTGCAGGTTGCCAATAATTGTGATGTTAACTTGGGAGTAAGGGTCGATTGTGGCGTCTAAGACGACGACAACGGAGTCCATGTTGTCAAGCCATTTGATGGAGTCGATGACGCCTTTTGTTGCTTCTTTGGCGCGTTTTTTTGCTTCGACTTTGTTGAGGCCTTTGCGTAAGAATTCTTCGTAGTCAATTTTGGTGGCGATTCCGGGGGTGTCAACGAGTGAGAAGGTTAATTCTTTGCCACGTTTGTTTTTGATGGTGACTTGTTCTTTGATGACGATTTCGCGAGTTTCATGAGCGATATGAGAGACGGAGGACATTTCTTCGCCTAACCAGTCGGTGCAGATGCGATTGGCTAATGTTGATTTTCCGCCATTTGGGGGACCGTATAAGCCGAGTTTGACATGGCTTTTGCGACTAAAGGGATTAGCGGTTAGTTTTTGTAGAATTGATCTTAATAGTGATTTTACCATGGGATTACACCGCTTTTTGCTGTGTGGGGGAGAGGAGGGGTAGTTCTTAAAGTTTTTGGTTATGGAGTATAGGGAGGTTTATGGGGGAGGATCTTAATAGAATAATTTATAAGGTTTATACGATTATATTTTACTATGAGCCCTTGGCTGTTGCTTTTTTTAATAGTTATTGGGAATTTGTGTTTATACTGGGTGCTCTTTGGGCAGAAGAAAGAAAATATGATATTTAGGGAAAGTTAATATTTTAGGGATTGTTAAGAAGAGATGGGAGTTAAGAAAAAAGGGGAATAGAATGGCTGAACGTACATTAGTAGTGGATCATTTGAAGTTGGGGTATGAAGGGTTATTTAATGCGTCTGAGTTGTATAATTTAGTTGCGGGTTTTTTCTATGAGAAAGGATGGGATTGGTATGAGAAGATGAATCAGGAGCTTGTGACGCCGACGGGGAAACAAATTAAGCTGGTTTTGGAGCCTTGGAAGAGTTCATCTGATTATTATAAGCTGACGGTGCGTATCAAGATTAATATGATTGATGTTAAAGAGGTTGAAGTGGAACAAAACGGGCAGAAGCTGCGATTACATCATGGGGTTGTGCGTATTACGTTTGATGGGTATGTGATGAGTGATAGGTTTGGTAAGTGGACGAGTGAGCCGTTGTGGTGGTTTATGAGTTATATGATTGAGAAGTATTTTTTTCGAACACATTATGAGAAGTTTGAGACGTGGATTAAGAGTGATATTGATGATTTGCATCAGAAGATTAAGACGTATTTGAATGTGTTTAAGTATACGTATCAGTACTAGTAGGAATGTATAGTGATATTCGCAAGAAATCGAACAAAATGTTAAAGATAAATTATGAAAGATTATTGGTGATATAAGAATGGACGTGGATTTACAATACGAAAAGAATTTAGTGATTAATAATCGGGAGTTTAGGTATAAAGGGATTTTTAGAGCAGATGAACTGTTTCATGTTATTAATAATGCGTTGGAAGATAGAGGGTATACGAAGCGGGAGAAGAAAACAGAAGAGTTAGTGACAGATGCGGGAAGACGGTCGTATATTGAGTTGAGGCCGTTTAAAGAGAAGACGAATTATTTAATTCAGATGATTAAAATTAAGATTTTACTAGATCATGTGACGGAGACGACGGAAGAGGTGAAGGGAATTCGTAAGAAGTTTCAGCAAGGCGATGTGGAGATTGTGTTTGATGCGTGGATGCTCACGGAGTATCAGCATCGTTGGGGGATGAAGCCGGTGGCATTTTTTCTGAAAGGGTGGATCAATAAGTATTTGTATACGTGGCCTATTGAGAGTGGGGCAAAAAATGAGCTGGTAGAGGATACGGCGTATGTGGTGAGTGCGATACGTAATTTATTTTCTTCGTATAAGATTGAGACGGGCAAGTACGTGCCAGAATCGGAGATTCGTAAAGAGATGGAAGGTGAGATCGAGCGAGAGATACGAGAGGGAGCGGAGTGAGGTTAGATTGTAAGAAGTTTTATTTCTATTTATTCTTTTTCTAACCACTTTACTAATTTTTCTGAGTGTTGTAGTCGTTTGTATTGTTTTTGTTCTGGAGTCATGGATTGGATGGCGTGTATGAGGAGCGTTTTGTGTTCTTTTGATAATGTTTGTAATGGTGTGAGATAGGGGCGGATGGTGAATAAGGAGGATTGTAGTTCTGGAAAAGGATGAAGTGTTTGGCGTTCGATGCGGAGGTAGGCTTTGGGTTTGTCTGGGTTGAATGGTTGTTCTGGCCATTGTTGATGATGAATAAATATTGGGGGGATGGGGTGATGGTTTAGTCTGGTGTCGGTTGTGATTCCCCAGGCGAAGCGGACATAGGGGCCTCTTTGTATGATGGCGTTGATGAGGTTGTCAATGTGGGGATTGGCTTTTTGAAATCCGGCGACGGGGTTGTGGGCGTGTTGGAATGTTTTGCCTATTTTTTCTTCGGTGGACCAGTGGTTGGGGTAGCTTAAGTGGAGGTAGCTAATCCAATTGGTGTGGCTGTTTTTGCAGAGAATGGAGATGTCTTCTTGCACTTGGGAAGCAAGTGCGTCGAGCAGGGAGAGGTATTTTGTGGGTTGAGTTAGTAGGGAGTTGTTGTACCAGTGGATGGTTTCTTGGGTGAGTGTGCAGTTGAGGGTGTTGTTGTGTTGTTGGAAGTAGTGAGGGTATTCTGTGGTGAGTGTGGTTATGAGGTATTGGGCGATTTGGTGTTGGATGTCTTCTGAGAGGTTGTGTTGCTGGACGTATTTTGTGATGCGTTCGGTTCGGCAGGCGAGTTTGGCGTTGTGGTATTGCGGGAATAATGAATCGATTTGGAATGTGTGATTGTCCATTATACCGTTGCCAAAGTTGGTTGGATGTTTATGGAGGCCGGCGGTGACTTGATAGATACCATTATCGAAGGGGGTGTAGAATGCGGCGTTGCGGTGGAGTTGTGTTTCGTCTAGAAATGGGTACATGAGAGATGTTTTTTGTGGGAGATATTTAAGGGTGTCTGTTGGTTTTTTGGGAATTTAGGGGTTTGGAATGGTGAAGGTATACTTTTTACTTCTTTACAATGGATTCGGCCATGAAGTCGTATTTCATCTCTTTAAATGCGAATAAAATTTCATATGTTTTGATGAGGTTTTGGAATTGCTCTTTGATGGTGTTGATGACGTCGTGGAATTCGTCGAGGTTTTTGGTGATGATGTAGACTAAGTAGTCAAAATGACCAAATGTTTTGGTGGCCCATAAGATGGATCCGTGGGTTTTGAGGAATTGTTCAAATTGTTCTGTGCTTTTGGGGTTGGGGTTGATTTTGATTAAGACGGAGTTGATGGAGAGGTCAAGTACGGCGTAGTTAATGACGGGACGGTATTGCACGATGTAGCGTCGTTGTTCAAGTGATTTGATGTGTTGGGCAATGGTGTCTTTGGAGCTTTTAAGCTGATGGGCGAGGGCGATGTTAGTGGTGGTGGCGTTTTTGGATAGTTCAAAGAGAAGAGTGGTGTCAAAGTGGTCAAGTGGTTTTTCGGGTTTTAATTTTGTTGTGGTTTTGGTTTCTTGGATTAATTTATTTGTTTCTTTGAGTTTAGGGAAGTAGTTTTGGGGGAGGACTTCGCTACGCAGGGTGTCAAGCAAGATTAATGTGGCGTCGTTACGAATGTTGATGTTTGATGTAAGCTCATGATATAATGTGAGAAATTCTGTTTCTGTTTGGGCCATGAGGGAGATTTCTAAATTATATTTTCCGCTATAGACGATGATGGCGTTGACATATTGTGCTTTTAATGAGCGGGTGATGAGGAGCTGTTCGTCTTTGGGTGTGTGCACTTCGATGAAGATGTGGTATGATTTGTAGCCGATTTTTTTAGTGTGAATGATGGTGCGTGAGCCGATGATTAATTGATTTTCATAGAGTTGATTAATACGATATTCCACAGATTGACGACTGAGCAGGGTTTTTTGAGCAATTTGCGATAGAGGTTGGCGGACGTTGGAAATGAGCTCTTTTAAGATACGCCAATCTTTCATGTCAAGGGATAATTTAGGACTTTTTTGGGCTAGGACGCGCATGTTATGGTAAAAAAGATGGTTTATTATATAAATATTGTGTTTTTTTACTAATATTGCGGTGTTTTGTTTTATATAGTTCTGATGCTTATCTGTTTTTATGAGAAATGAAACAAATGGAATAAGCAGAATAAATATAGTGAAATTCGCAAGAAATCGAACAAAATGTTGCGAATTTCAGATATAGAAATTGCCTAGAATGTTCGATTTCTATGGCAATTTACTATAGAATAACAACACCAGAGATACCAAACATGAAACAAACAAGAAATAAAAATAAATTATATGAAAACAAAAAAAATTATACCTTGGCGGGAGGGAGACGACTATGAAAATCGGCATTGCAGGAGTGAGAGGATCTATACCAACACCTACGGGAAATACGTTGTTTGAACGACGGGTGGAGACGTCAAAATATGGTGGAAATACGACGTGCGTGTATGTTGAGGCAGATGATGGGTCGCAACATATTCTTGATGCGGGAACGGGTATTCGAGATTTAGGGGTGTATTTGGCATCACAAGGCGGGTTTAATGGGCAAGGGCGAGAATTGAACTTGTATATTACGCACACACATTGGGATCATATTCAAGGAATACCTTTTTTTGGACCAGCGTATGTTCCTGGCAATAAGATTACGGTGTTTGGGGAGGCGAAAGTGCGAGGTGTACATGATGGGGTGAAGTTGTCGTTAGAAGCGGCTATTCGGGAGCATTCTGATCAGCCGGGTTATTTTCCTGGATTGTTGTGTGTTGAGGGAGAGGGCTTACAGAAAGTGCTACAGAATCAACAGAGTTTTCGAAATTTTCCGGCACCACTTGAAGCACTGCGAGGAGTTCAACAGTACAATGATTTTATTGCAGGTATGAAAATATATGAAAAAGGGAATTTGAGCATTGATACGTTAGCGCTGAATCATCCGGGAAATAGTATTGCGTATCGATTGACGGAGAAGAAAAACGATGGTTCAAAGAAAATGATGGTGTTTTCAACAGATTTTGAACCGGATGAGAATGGGTTTGATGAGAAAGTAATTGAGTTTTGGCGCGGCGCAAATTTGGTTGTTGCAGATGCACAATATGAGCCACGAGGTTCGCCGTATACGGAAAATAAATTTATGCCAACGTGGGGACATAGTGATTACTATACGGATTTGATGATGGCAACAATGGCAGGAGTAGATACGCTGATGTTGACACATTATGAACCAAAGATGAGTGATATGTATTATGATGGATTGTTTGAGCGGGCTAAAACAGCTGCGGTTGAGATTGCGGGAAAATTAGGCAAGAGAGCAGTCAATGTGGAGATGGCGCGCGAAGGAGAGTGGCATAGGTTGTAATTGGTTTTTGGGGGTGTTGTCTCTTTTCTTTGGCGGATGGGGAGATTACCATGGTTTTCAAATCAGATTGGCGAGGAGGTGGAGTGAGTTATGAACCACCACGAGAGATATATCGTCCACCGGTGGTGCGTGAAGAAGGACGTTTGGTGGCGTTAGTGGGACGAATAGAAGGCGGAGAGGTTTCGCGTAGTAGACGATTGGAGCGAGTTGAGCGGTTGTATAAAATTGATGGCAATTTGCTAGGATACAATCTTGATGGCAGACGAGTGCTGATGCGTTGTGAACGTAATGATCGGGCGTTTGATATGTATATCGAGATGTCGTTTATGAAAGGTGTGACAGAACGTGAGACTGGTCGAACGCTGATGATTGCGGGCAGTACGGCACATCATATTGAAGCGATGGATGGGCAGTTTAACGGTGTGATGTGGGAGCCTGAGAACAATGTGCAGGTGTTTGGCAATGCGGTGCGCTGGATTAATGTGGGTGATATGAAGAGTGGTTTTATTGGATTAGATTATCGTGTTGAGGCAGCGGTGACGGAGGGTGTGGCACGAGAATTGAGGGATGTGAAATTTTTGGCGCAGACGTTATGCGAGTTAGGCTATGATGGGAAGAAGCAATTGTTTTTGCTCAATCCGCCGTATATTGTTGAACGTGAGGAGGGGAGAAAATTACGAGCGGCGGGGTTTGTGACGTTGCTTGATTACGTGAAAAAAGAATTGCCAAAGATTAGTTGATACTTTATTATTATAGCAAAGAACACAAATAGTTGAGCAATAGATATGTTCTTTGCTTATTACGAACGAGCAAGTATTGCTCAATTATTTATGCGAGTGAGTATAGTTTCCACTTCCGCCAAGGAAGGTGTCCGTTCTCTTGCAAGAGAGGGCGGGCACTCTGTTTTTTTGGTTTTGTGTTGATTGAGATGCTAGATATAGAGGGGTTTGATTAACCCTATAAAACTTGTCAAACCCCTCTAAGAAGGACTTTGAATTTTGAGGAGTATATGGGTTATTCAAAGTCCTCTATAATTGGAGGATTGAGAATATGGTAGTTGCATTACCCAAGGATTTAGACCAAAATATTGAACAGAAAAGAGCAACAGAATTGCGAGTGAAACAGGTGCAATCATTAGAGCGGGAGATTGATTTTGCTCTACGGATAGGGGGAATTACTTATTTAGAAGGGGAGTTCTGTTTGATGGGGTTTTGTCAGGATGATTTGCCGGTGATAGATGACTATTTAGCGAAGTTAGGGTGGAGGGGGGAATATGCACCCTATCAGGATAAAGGGTGGTCTATGACAACAGGTTGTGCATATGAGTGTAGGGTGGATAGATTTTATGTTCGGCCGAGAGAGAAGTGAATTGAAGAAGGAGTTTTACTTCTATTTTATTTATTTTCTTTCTTCTTTTTTCTTGCTACCTATTTTATAGGATGGGAGAATTTGTCGTAGAGTATTATCGGTAATACTACCTTCTTCATGGAAGACTTGCAAGAGTTGGCGCGCTTCTTCGATATCTAATTTATCGCTGTTGACTTTTGCTTCTAGGCCTACGTGTTTGACAATGTCGGGAATGTTTGAGGTTTCAAGATGGGAACCCGCTGCACCATAGAGTTGTTGGGAGATGCGTTGTTGGATTTGGCCCTTCACTTGCTCAAATTGCTGATGGGTTAAACGTTTATTGTATCTTGTGACGAGATCTTTTAGTGTACTACTGGTTACTCCGGCATATGCTTGCATTAAGAGGTCTTTACTTAAATCATCAAGATTTTTTTCAATTTTGAAATGTTTCTGTGCTTTGCCTAGATAAAAATCAGACATGGTTTTGGTGAATTGTTGTTGAATGGTGTTGTCGAGAAGTTTGTCGTAAATAACTTGCCCGTTTTCATCAAGAAGGTGTTTGTTGACGGCTGTTACGTATGCCTCGGTATGAGCGTGGGAGATGGTATCGAGAAGTTTTGTGGCACTTTGGTAGAGTTTCTTGTGCTTGGTAATGTAGGGTGTTTTATCTTCTTCCTCTTTTTTTGCCATCTAATTTGGGAGATGGGCAAGAGAGTATTATAAGCTTTTCGGAAGGGGAGAAGATAGATTTTTGAGATGGTTAAGCGATGCTAGGTTTAAGAAATTATTTAGAATGTACTATTTTGATAGGATACTTGGTTGTCTTGGACGGTGAGGAGACCTATTCGTGATTTGTCCATACAGCTGGCGTTCCAGAGTAAGGAGGGAGTGTAGGTGTGTTGGGGAATAGGGTTGCTTTGGGTGTCGTGGGCGCGTTGCGATGCTTCGTGGATGTGGCCACAGATGGCTTTGGTGATTCCTAGTGTTTGCATGATGTCTGAGAGTTCTTTATTACCGACGTTTTCATCTTTCATTTCGATAGGGGCGCCGTATCCTATGAGATCTCTGGCGGTGGGATAGGGGAAAATACTTCCTGCATGGATGGGTCGTTTATCTAATGTGAATGATTCTTTGGCTACGCCAAATTGGGCTCGATCGATGGCGAGTTTGCCAGAACTTAATGGAGGTATATGGCAGATGAGAATTGTTTTTTCTGGATCTGTGGCGTGGACTTTTAGGTCGTTGGTGTTTTCATAGTGGAGCATGCCTTGGGCTTGTTTGTTTTGGATGAGTTGTTGGCAGGTGGCGTAGTGTTCTTTACTTTCTATTTGTTGTAATCCTTTGTTTGTTCTGAGATACACTCCTGAAGGTAAATCGGTACCTAGAGTATATTCACCTCCGCTATTCACATCGGAACCGGGGAGAAATAAGAGATAATGATCGTTGATTTTTATTGTTTGTTGGCTACTGATGTGGATGATGTTGCCATACAATCTGGATTTTTGTCTGATGACTTCTTCACTTGAGAAAAATTCTTCGTGGCTACCAAATTGGGCGTAGGTTTCTAAATTGGTATCGGCAGCGGCTTTGAGAAGGTAGTCGAGGTACTGCGGAGGGGGAATCTTGTGGGCGTTCTGTTCACCGGTTAAGTCTCCATTGAGAATCAGATATTGCGCTCCTGCGGTTTTTAGGGATTCTAGAGCCCTGTTTATAGTGGTTGGTGAGGTGCGATGAAAATCAGAAAGAATACCATAGAGGGTTGCCATGTTTTTTCCTCTAGGTTTTTTCTAGTTCTTAAACGGCGTAGTGCTTGCCCTTCAAAAATGCAGGGCGAATGGCACCTTGGGTATCATGCTCATCTAAGAGTTCTACCATTTCATCAAGAGTTAATTTTGTAGGATCAACTACGCCTGTTGTTTTTGTGATGGTTACTACTTCATCTGCGTCGCTCATTTCTAATTTGGTTTTTGGTCGATCACTGCTGTTTTGGCGCATGAAGTAGCCAAAAGGTGTGTTGCGCTGTGCGTAATTGAGGAATTCGAAAATACCTGCTTTTTCTTGATTGTCATCCACGTATTTTCCAATGGCAGATGTGTTCATGCCAAATAAACCAAATGCAAGTTGTTCTTGACGTGTTTCGTCTGCGGTGGTGGCACCAAAATAGGCAAGAGAGAATCCTACTAATGAGCTATATACAATAGAACTTATATTTTTACGAGTAGAGGGATCTTTGAGTTTTGATTTATCAACTAAGCCGTCTGCACCGATGAGAGCTTCTTCTGCTTTGACATATGCGCTTACTGCGGTGTGTAGTAATGTGTCGTTGAGGACTTCTCCTGTTCTCCTTGCGGTAAGATAGTCTGTTACGGACATGGTTGGGTATACCTCTCTTTTGTGTATTTATAATTTATGGTATTTTGATGTTTTTATCTTGATATTGTCCTAAAAGTGAGGCTTATATATAAATGTTTCGTTTATTTTGTTACTTTAAAGTGATTACTGTAATTTGAAAAAGGTAGTTTGACCAAAATGTCTCAGTACGATGGCTTTATAAAGCATAAGATTATAAGTTGAGAAATCATGTGATGTATTGAATGATATAATTGTCGCAGTAGGTATTGTTTGACGCGTAACTGTGTAGTTTACTATAATTATAGTGAAATTCGCAAGAAATCGAACAAAATGTTGCGAATTTCAATATATAGAAATTGCCTAGGATGTTTGGTTTCAGGGCAATTTACTATAAATCATATTTGAAGGGGGAAAGTTATTATGGCAAAGAAAACATCAATGCAACCAAAGTCGATTAAAGCAGTGGGAAAGCAAGAGGAGGAAGGGGGAAGTGCAGTTCGTAGTGGGTTACCAGAGCAGGCAGCAATGCCGGGTATGCCGCCAATGCCTAAGTTGCCACCGGAATTAGAGAAGAAGCTTAAAGTTCTCAAAGAGAAGTTGGATGTATTTAAAGAGAAAGTGCTTGAGAAGTTTGGTGATTATATTGTGGGAATTACGTTATTACCTCCGGAGAAAGCAGTGCCACAAGAAAGAGAGGGAGCAGGTAGTGAGGGAGGAGAACGTGGCGCTGAGATGGCGAGCGCTGAACCTGCAAAGAAAGAGCCAATTGATGAGAAAAAGATTAATGTGCTTGTGGTGGTGGATGATACGACATCAAAGACGATGACGAAAGATGAGTTGTATCAGAAATTTTCAACGATTATTAAGAAGATAGGGGAAGATGTGGATAAAGATTTAGTACCGCAGAGTATTTTGCTTACAGATTTGTGGCAGAATTGTTATGATGCAAAGTATGATTTGAATAGAATGATTGCGCTGGGGGCGCCGATTTATGATTCAGGCATGCTTGCGGCAATTAAGATTGCAGAGATTCATAAGAGTATGGTGATTAAAAAGTTTGAGAAGTATATTCTGAGTTATGTGCTCGCGGGCAGTTTAACACAGGGCCGGGCTACGGCAACTTCTGATATTGATGTGTGGATTGTGATTGATGATACAGATGTCAAGAAGATGACACGTGTGGAGTTGAAAGATAAGTTGCGCGCAATTATTATTGGCATGGGTGCGGAAGCAGGAGAGATTACGGGAATTAAGAATAAGTTAAATATTCAAGTGTATATCTTAACAGATTTCTGGGAGTCACTCAAAGAAGCAAATCCCATCATTTTTACGTTGCTGCGGGATGGGGTGCCGTTTTATGATCGGGGTATTTTTATGCCTTGGAAACAGCTGCTGCGCATGGGCAGAATCAAGCCTTCACGAGAAGCGATTGATTTATTCATGAGCACGGGAGAGCAGAGTATTTCACGCCTCAAGCTGCGGTTGAAAGATATGGGTATGGAGGATACGTATTATGCGATTTTGACGCCAAGTCAGGCAGCAATTATGTTATATGGTCTGCCGCCACCCACGCCGCGAGAGACGCCGGAAGTGATGGAAGAGATTTTCGTCAAAAAAGAGAAATTGCTTGAACCTGAGTACATTACAATTTTGAAGAATAATGTGGATATCCGCAAAAAAATCGAGCATGGGGATAAGAAAGAATTAACGGGAACAGAGTTAGATGAGTTGATTACCAATGCGGAGAAGTTTTTGAAGCGCATTGGCGAATTGTTTAAAGAGATTGAGAATAGACACAATGAGAAGAGTATTGTTGTGCTCTATGATGAGATTATCACGATTATTCGTGATGTATTGAAGCTCGAAGGAGTTGAGCGGGCAAATGATTCGGAAATAGTGGGATTGTTTGAGAAAGAGCTCGTGTCAACGGGTAAAATCCCTGATCGTTATTTACGTGATTTGAATGAGATTGTGGATGCGAAGAAGAAATACGATACTAAGAAACTGGATAAAGTGGGTGTTGAGAATGCGCGCAAAGGCAGCAGTGGCTTAATTACGTTTTTAGTTGAGTATTTGCAGCGCAAACGTGGACGTGAGCTTGAGAGAACGCGTATTAAAGTGAAGCATGGAAACAAATTTGGCGAAGTGCTCCTGTTGGATAAAATTGCGTTTGTGATTCATGACGTGGATGCGAAAGAGCAGCGTATTGAGAAAGCTCCTATTGAATCGGATGGTAGTTTAGGCACACTGGAAGAGAGTTCGGTGGAAGAGATGGAGCGAGAGATTGCGCGTCTGAAATTCCCTCCACGGGTGTTTATCAAAGAACCAATTTTCGAGAATCTGAAGGATATCTTTGGGCGAGATGTGGAAGTGCTGGTGAATACGTAAGAGTCGTTTTGAGAATGTTTTTTTATTTTTTTATCTTTATTTCTTAAAATAAGCTATAATTAAGCTTTATTAAGTTTAAAAAGTCATAATTTGTCTTATTTTAAAGGGTGTGTGAAAGTATGTTTATAAAGTAATTTGCTTCTTGTGATGTATGAGATTTGAAGTTTGATGTGCTTTTAAGTGAATTGAGTACATCAAATGAATGGTCGAATAAATAAATGATAAAATAAATGGGGGAAAAACAATGGCAAAAATATTACAACGTTTAATTATGGTTGCGGTGTTTGCAGTATTTATATTAAGTATTGTGAACATGGCGGTGGCGGAAGGAAATGAGAGCAGAGAGGCAAGTGATACAAATTATAATAGTAAAGATATAGGGGTAAGTGCGGATGAGAAAGCTGTGATTAAAGCGGATATTAAAGATAAAATAAATACTGAAAAAGAGAAAATTAAAGAAATTAAGATGCGCAAGTTAGATGGGGTGAAAGAGGTTAAAGATGGTAATTTGAGTAAAGAGGATAAGAAAAGCGTGTTGCAAAAAATTAAGGAACAGACAAAAGGAGAACGTGTGGCTGAAAAAGCATCATTGAAAGCTATTAAAGATGATGAAAAAGTAAAAATGGATGCGTTTAAAGAGAACGTGAAGAAGTATAGAGAAGAGTTCAAGACAGCGGTGGAAAAGCATAAAGAAATACGTGAGGAGTATACCACAGAGCGCAATAATTTGCTTAAGTTGCGTGATGAAGCACAAGGATGCGCTAAAGATAGTGCAGATTGTAAAGCCAAGAAAGATGATGTTAAGAAAGGCGTTTTAAAACATCTTGAAAATACAATTAATCTAATTGATAGCTCTTTGGCTCGTCTGAAAGCGCATGTGCAAGCGTCCACTACGTTGAATGATGCAGATAAGACTCGAGTTTTAGCGCAGATTGATGCATCTGAGGTTTCGTTAACGGTAGAAAAAGAGAAAGTACAAACGTTAGCTCAGAGTGCTAATGTTACCAATGTTCAACTCAAAGATGCAGTTAAAGAATTGAAGAAAATATGGCAAGATGTGACTGAATCGCAACGAAAAATTATTGGTGAGTTGACAACATCGAAGATGGAGCATGTGGGGGAGAATCATGCGCAATATGCGACATCCATGCAGACAAGAATTGATCATTTGAAATCAAAAAGTGTTGATACAACCGATTTGGAGAAGATTAAAGCGGAGTTTGTGGATGCGCAGAAGAAATTAGATGCAGACCGAACAAGTTCGTTGGATGCGTGGAGAGCTGCTGAAAATAAAGATTCTGCACGTGATGCATGGCATGCGGCGCAAACAACAGTGAAAGATGATTTGGAACAGTCTAAAGAAATCTTGCGACGATTCTTGTCTTTGTACAAAGAATTGGCTCAGAAGGCAGGTGTGTCTGAAAAAGCTGATGAACAAGGAGAAAAGAATGAGTCTGATGAACATCAAGCCAATGTCAGCGTTAGTGCTACTGCGCAGGGTTAAGTAAGTTTTATATATATTTTTATTTTTAATTTTACTGAAATTGCTTAGAATACTTGATTTCTATGGCAGTTTACTATTAAATGTACGGGTGATTATTATGAATAAATTATGTCTATTAACAATGATTGGATTACTGATGGGTTTACTGCTTATTGCAGGCTGTTCAAAACCAGGAGCGCAATCATCTCCTGAGCAAAATACGCAAGCTGTGGCAACGGGTGAGGCGGTGAGTGTAGAAGAACAGCAGATTACACAGAATGTTAATGATTTAAATGATTTAGATACGATATCAGCAGATTCAGAGCAGAATATTAATTTGGATGAGTTAGATAATGTGACACAATAATTAATGAAGAGTGTAAAAGTTCTTTATTATCTTATCTCTATTTCTTTATTTTTTATATTCTGTTTCTAGCAGGCTATAGCACAAGATGTTATGCCAGTGATTTTCTCGGTAGAGGGCATCTCGTTTTGTTCCTTCGTAGCTGAAATCAAGTTTTTCGATGATGTGCTTTGAGGCAAGATTTTCTTCAAAGCATTCAGCAGTGATACGGTGAAGGTTCAAAGTTATGAAAGCAATTTCCACGATTTTTGTGGCGGCTTGGGTGATAATCTTCTTCCCCCAATATTCTTGGGCGAGCCAGTAGCCTATTGTTGCATGGCGATTTGTTTGACTGATATCTGTAAGACTGCAAATTCCAACAATCTGGTTATTGATTTCAATGCCATACACTAGTTCTGTTTTATTCTTCCAGTTTTTTCTGCTACGTTGTACAAAGTCTTTTCCATGCTGTTCTGTGTAGGGGTAGGGAATATTTGAAACGTAGCGAACAATATCTCTTGTGATGTGTTTTGTGATAGAAGATGCATCAGAATACTTTAGTTTACGCAGGGTGAAATGTTCTAGTATGATTTCTTCTGGGAAGTTCATGGTGCTTTGTAAATCATTTGAAAATAAATCATTTGAAAAGTTTAGGGGCACGCCCAAGAGTTGACAACAAGCAATCCAGAGGTTGATTCTATTCTTTCCTCCATCCTGCGACCCTACGAACACCAATGCACTCTATTTAGTGCTGCTTCGTTCCCGATCTGACACGATTCATACAGGCACGGTCCCATAGGACAGGACTTCGACGGTTGGAATAGAGGCCAATGAACTTCTTGAGGCCGTCTTTTGGGCTTCGGCTCCGTGTGAGGTCCGTTCACGGTGACAGCGCAGGACCAGCGCGCCAGCCTAGCTTGCCCTACTTTTTAAGTGATAGAATGAGGGTTTTTATATAAGGGTTTTGGAAGAATTTAAAAAAAAAGTATTAGAACATTTAAATATCAAAATGACTTTTGGTTATTTAGTAATGGTGAATAATTTTCGAATGTTTGTTCACCATTACTAATAAGTAAATGTGTAGATTAATATTCGATTATTTTACACATTTACTATACATTAATTAGGTGTTTGTTTAAAATGATGAAAAATAGAAAATTTACCTCTCTTATAACGATAGATTGGGGTGAGGGTACAGAACGTGTAAGTGAAGAAGTGGATGCTATTTTATATGGAGAATAAAATGGTCTTTAGGAAGTTTTCTTTTTCTCTTTGAAATCTAATGAGGCGGAATTGATACAATAACGTAATCCGGTTGGTGTTGGTCCATCGTTGAAGAGATGACCCAGATGGCCGCCACATTTTTTGCAGAGGACTTCGATGCGGTTCATGCCGTATTTGTGGTCTGGTTTTAGTTCGATGTGTTCTTTATTTTGTGCATCAGAGAAACTGGGCCAGCCGGTGCCAGAATCAAATTTTGTGTTTGAGGAGAAGAGTTCGGTTTGACAATCGGCACAAATGTACGTTCCGGTCTTTTTGTGGTGTAGGAATTTGCCGGTGAAGGGCGCTTCTGTTCCTTTTTCTTTGAGAATGTGATATTGTTCGGGGGTGAGACAGGTGTTCTGATTGGTGATTTTTTTTCTAATATTTTTTTCAGTTTGTCTTTCCATGATATTCATTCATTTTTTAAATCCATTCTAAATTCTAATCCATAGTTTTTGAAGCCGTGTTTTTCGTACATTTTGTGTACTTCTTCTCTGCTATGACGGGAGGTGCAGATGAGTTTGTAGCAGTTTTGGGCTTTGGCTTCTGCTATTACTTTTGTGAGAAGCTGGGTGCCTAGACCTTGGCCGCGATGTGATTCTTGCACAAATAAGTCTTCGATGAAGCCAAATGGCTCTTGATGTAAATCGTTTGTGAGAAGATAGAGGTAGATGCGGGCGATTTCTGGTTTATTTTTATCAGGATTCGTTTCATCTAGGATGAAGAATTTGATGCATTTGGATTGAATGGTGGTTTGGTGGATGTGCATGGTTGTTTTGTTTAGGTTTGGATATAAATAGTTTATGATTATATTAGTAATCACTCTTGAATTGTAACATTAGAAAGATTTATAAATGAGGGGGTTATTTTATTGTCTATGAGACGTCTTGTAACTTCGTTGGCAGCATTGGTTGGGTTATATAGTTCTGGGTCTCATGAGGGATATTGTGATGAACCACAGAAATTGCAACAAACAGCTAAAGATACTACAATTGTTGAGAAGTTACTTGAGACGTTTGAATTGTTTGATTCTGATGCAGAGAGAAAAGCGTGGGCGCAGAAGTATGATCCTTTGGTTGATTATGTTACAAAATATCAAGAAACGGCACAGCGAATTTGGAAGTTAGAGATGGTGCAGTATAAGCATAGTCATTTTTTGGCGTATGGTCGTAATAGCTATAAATCTGCGGGAGTTTCTGTTACGGTAGGAAGTAGCGTGGTTGATTTTTCTATTTACAATGAGGAAAAATATTCTTATGAAGTTAAACGTAAAAATGTGCATTTGATGGGACTTGCGGTGTGGTATGCAAAATTAATGCATGAACATTATGATTCTCAGAAGAGGGAGATGGTGCAAGGTGATGTAACATTTAAGATGTATCAGCAATTTATGGAAACGCATTGTGATTCAGCGCATAATGGAAAAGTTCCTCGCTGTTTCTATAATATCAATGTTCCTGATTCGATGAAGGGATTTGGGTTGAGAGATATATATGGGTCTTATACGGCAGACCAATGGAACCAATTTGATTATGTGGCGGCGGGGTTGGCGCAATTAACTGAGAATAATTTGAAGACGGAAAATGCGAAGTGGTTAGCGCGACCATGGATGAAAGTAAAAGAAGAATTTAGAGGAGCGGCACAATTAGATAAAAAGACGGGTGAGTTTGTGTTTTATGGCTATGATGGCTGTTCTAACTGTGATGTTCTTTCCGATTTTTTATTTGATCATCATATCCCTTTTGTTGAGAGAGAGATGGGAGGCGCACCAGGACAGTGTAGTGGTGCTCCTTATATTTTAGATGGAAAAAATTGCTATGGTGCGGGTGGGGTGGTTATCACTGATTTAGTGAAGAAGATGTATGATTTTACGCAACCGGCGGCAAGTGAAGCTGTGCCGGTTATACCTGCATCCGCTGAACCTGTACCCAAGAAAAAGCGGTTTAAAGATTAAGAGCTACTATTCTAATTTAAATTTTGAGACTATAGTTCTTTTTCTAAGTTATGAAAAATGTAAAAATCACTTTTTTTATTTTCTTCTTTTGGACATTTGATAACGAAAACCACTTTACTCTTTATTTTTTTTCGATAAAAAAGAAATATTTATATACTTTTACTTTCTATTTAAAATTATGTTTAAAGAGCAGAGGTGTCTATTTTTCTTATTTATTTTTATTTTAATTCTTAATTTTACTTTAGCGGCTCCTGATGTGACTTTTCCTTCACCAACGCCTGATAGTGGTTCTCTCACCCAGAGTACATCGATACTTATTAATATCTCTATTGTAGAACCAACTCTGTCTACTATTACTTATGATTGGAATGGTGTTAATTTTACGGTTTATAGTTCTTCATTAGTATTTTTAGCGAATCTTAATAATGATTCTAATCTGAATGAGAATAGCACGCAATTTCAAGATATTTCTTTGAAAAATATTACTGGTAGTTGTGTCAATTGTCCTACTTTTAATTCTACTGGCGGAAAGTCTGGTGGAGCATATGATTTTGATGGGACAAATGATTATTTGAATTTTACAAATGCTATTACAGGTGCTGATTTTACCAATAAGACGCTTATGGCGTGGATTTATCCGCAGCTAAGTACAGGGGGAATGGGTATTATTGATAAAGATTATGATGATTCTCCTGGGTTATATGGTGGGTATGGTTTATGGTTACAGTCAAATAATAAATTGTGGTGGTGGGCACATTCTAATAAGGATATTTTAGATACGGGTTCTTTAACAGCTCCAGATAATACTTGGACACATGTAGCGGTGGTATGGGATAATACCTCTAAAATGGCTTATTTTTATATTAATGGTCGTTTGAATTCAAACAAAAGTGATACAACGATTGTTGAAAATTCAAGCAAAACAGCTTCTTTTGTTATTGGTAGTATTCGAAGTGGTAGTCTGAGTTTTTTTAATGGATTAATTGATGATCCGGAGGTGTGGAACGTTTCGATGACACAGCAGCAGATTTATCAGCATTATACATCTACTTTACGTAAGTATAATAATACGCAGTGGCAATTACTTGTTAATCAAAGTCAGAATGCAACACAAACATTGTCTTATAATACTTATAGTTACTATGCTGTTGCGCAAAATATTTCTAGTGATGCAAATACAATGAGTGTGCGTACTTTGATTATTGGTTTTACTACTAATGGCAGTGTTCCAGAATGGGGTAGTTATGGGACGGTTTTTATTTTAGTTATAGTGTTTTCTGGATTTTTTTATGTCAGACGTTGTAATTAATTATTTAGAAGATATCTACAAACATTTTTAAAGAAAATATCAAATTCATTAGTATTGATATAATACTTGCAATGCAATGGTTGAATTAATTATTACGGAGAAACCCAGTTCAGCGAAGAAGGTAGCGGAAGCGTTAGCAGAGGGTAAACTTGTGCAGAAGAAGAATAAGCAGAGTTCCTATTATGAATTAACGCATGGGAAGAAGCAGATTATTGTGACATCGGCAGTGGGTCATTTGTTTGGGTTGGTTGAGAAGAATTCGAGCGGCTGGACGTATCCGGTGTTTGATGTGATGTGGCAGGCGTCAAACAAAACTTCTAAAGAGTTGTCGTATGTAAAAGATTATATTGATACAATTGAGATGCTCTCAAAGAACGCAGAGGAGTTTACGATTGCGTGCGATTACGATGTTGAGGGAGAAGTGATTGGATTTAATGTGATACGATTTGTGTGCAAACAAAAAGATGCGCATCGGATGAAATTTTCTACTCTTACCAAACAGGATTTGATTAAATCGTATGATGAGAAAATGAATCATTTGGATTGGGGACAGGCTAATGCGGGTGAGACGCGTCATATTTTAGATTGGTTTTATGGGATTAATTTATCTCGGGCATTAACAGCATCGATTAAAGCGACAGGTTCGTTTAAAGTGATGTCGGCGGGTCGAGTTCAAGGTCCAGCATTGAAGTTATTAGTTGATCGAGAGCGGGAGATTGGGGCGTTTATATCTGAGCCGTTTTGGGAAATTATTTTGCATGGTGATTTTAAGAAACAGGCGGTGGATGCTGATCATACTTTAGGTAGAATTTTTGATAAAGCAGTGGTTGAGAAGATTTTAAATGCGGTGAGGGGTGCAACAGAGGCGGTGGTGATGGGAGTTAAGAGTAGTCGTCGAGAACAAATGCCCCCGTATCCTTTTGATTTGACAACGTTGCAGGGGGAGTCGTATGCGCAGTTTAAGATTACGCCTAAAGAGACATTAGAGATTGCGCAATCATTGTATTTAGCGGGGGTTACGTCCTATCCGCGTACTTCGTCGCAACAATTAGATCCAAAGTTAGGTTTTGTAAAGATTCTGACAGATCTATCTAAACAAATGGAGTATATCGATTTATGCAAAGAGTTGCTCAAACTTAAAGAATTAAAGCCAAATAATGGGAAGAAAACGGATCCGGCGCATCCAGCAATTTACCCTACAGGGCTTATGCCTAAAGAATTGAATTCACGCCAGCAGAAGGTGTATGATTTAATTGTGAAGCGATTTATGGCAACGTTTGCAAAGCCGGCAATTCGAGAAACGATGGAGGTCTCGTTGGATGTACGTGGTGAAGTGTTTCTGGCTCGAGGAACTCGAACGGTAGATGAGCAGTGGCATGCATTTTACAAACCATATGTGAAGTTAGAAGAAGTTACACTCCCTGCAATGAAAGAGAGAGATATTGTCACGATTAAAGATATTACACAAGAGAATAAGATGACACAGCCACCGAATCGGTTTAACCAAGCGTCAATTATTAAAGAGTTGGAAAAGCGTAATTTAGGAACAAAAGCAACGCGTGCCGATATTTTAGATAGGTTATTTGATCGCGGGTACATTGAAGGGGTACAAATTACGGTTACGCAATTTGGCATTAGGACGATTGAAGTATTGGAGAAATATGCATCTACGATTGTTGATGAGAAATTGACGGCGGATTTTGAAGAGGAGATGGATAAAATACGTGAAGGAAAAGAGAAGCAAGAGAAAGTATTAGATCGGGCAAAGAAATTACTTGTGCCGTTGTTAACGGATTTTAAGAAAAAAGAAAAAGAAATTGGAACTGATTTATTAGGGGCATTAAAAGATATGCGTGATTCTCAGAGTTATATTGGTCAGTGCATGGTTTGTAAAGAGGGTAAATTAGTGTTGAAGAGAGGTAAGTTTGGGATGTTTATTGCGTGTGATAAGTATCCGGATTGCAAGACGACATTTAAGTTGCCGGGGTCGGGACTTGTGAAGAATTCGGATAAAATTTGTACCCATTGTTCTTATCCGATGATCCTCATTATTCGCAAGGGGAAGAAACCACAAGAGGTGTGTATTAATTCTGGGTGTACAAGTAAAGTATCTGCTGATGATCAAAAACAGTATGAGAAGATTGAGCAGCAACAAGTGGAGCAAAAATGTCCTAATTGTTCTCGGAATTTAGTAGTTCGAAGATCGGTATATGGGCAGTTTTTGGGATGTTCAGGTTATCCGGCTTGTAAATATATTGGGAAGCTGGGAGAGCAGAAGAAAGTGGAGGGGGGAGAGTCGAGTAGTGCTGTGAGAATTGAAGACAATAAGAAAGTAGTGGCTGATAAAGATATTCCTGTGGCTACGAAAGTAAAGAAGGTTATAAAGAAGAAATAAATGTTTTTTTGGTGGATTTTACGATTTGGTAAAGTAAAAATTTATAAAGAAAAGGAATACTTAGGTTATATAAGTATGATACGTAAATAGGATTAAGTTTAATATAAAAAGGTGGTTACTATGGGTATTGTAAAAATTAATGTACATCGGGTTCATGCAACGCGAAATTTAGATGCGAAAGGTGGGCAGGTAAATATCAATAATAATGTTTCTTTGAAAAATGTGGAAGAAATGGATTTTGGTATGCAAGGCAAGAGAGGCTTACGATTCACGTTTGCGTTTACGTGTACCTATGAACCTGATTTAGGCGGTATTGAAGTTGAAGGACAGGTGTTATTTTTAGAGGATGAGAAGAAAGTAAAAGAAATTAAAGCGGGATGGGATAAGAATAAACGAGTGCCAATGGATATTATGGAGCAAGTTGCCAATGCGGCTCTACATAAAGGAAATATTCAAGCAATTAAGATTAGTGAAGATATAAATCTACCTAGTCCGCTGCCTCTGCCTAAGATTAAAGCATCAGGATCTGATGCGCCTGCTGCGGCTGCCAAGGTGATTAAAAAATAATTATTAATTTTACTTTTAAAGTTAACATTTATAAACTTAGAGTTTGTTCTATTCCTATTATTTAATCATATTATTTAATTAAAACAATTGTTTAATCAAAAGAGGGAAGATATGATTCGAAAAGTTGTGCCACTCAATGATTGGTATCAGAAGTTGAAGAGGAATAGGTTAAATTATTATTTTGATAAGTTGACGTTTCTAGATATTTTTATGTTGTGGGCGATTGTGGTTATGGGTTTTGGGTTTATCTATTATTTTTTTTCAAGCAGTTATTCTTATTTGTATTCTACGCTGCAACATAGTCCTGTCACACGTTTTTTTGATTATATCTATTTTAGTTTTATTACGGCTACCACTACGGGCTTTGGTGATATTATTCCTCTGGGAAATTTTAAAGTGGTGGCGGTGTTTCAGGTTATTTTTGGATTGTTATTATTGGCGGTGGTTACGTCAAAATTGGTCTCGATTAAGCAGGATATTATTCTGTCTGAGGTGTATGAGATTTCTTTTTATGAAAAAATCAATAGATTACGCTCTTCACTTTTGTTATTTCGTCAAACGATCAGCCGTCTGTTGCCTCGAATTGAAGAGAAAACAATTACAAAACGAGAATTACATGATTTGTATATCTATATTGCACCATTAGTTGATACATTACATGAGATTGAGCAGATTGTGGAAAAACCTGATGAAGATGTTGTGTTTACGAAAGTGGTTGATCCTGTCAATACGGAATTGATTTTTAGCAGTATCATTCATTCGTTTGAGAAGCTGCACGAATTGATTGTGGCGTTAAATCATACGAAGCAAGAATGGAGGCATGATATTACGTTGGGTATGATTCATAAAGTGATTCAATCTAATAAAGTGCTCTTTGAAAAAGTAATGGGGGTTGATATAATTCCTCAACAGAAAATGAATGATTTAAATTCTCAGAATGAGAAGATTATGGCGCAGATAGCTGAGTCGTTGATGCATAGTTATGGTGCAAGCAGAGCGAAAATACGCTAATTTTTTTTATTCTTGAGGTTGTTTTATCACTGGAGCCGGAGTTGGTTTTTCGTCTTTAATTTGTCTGTAATATGGGGATAGGGATACCATAAACTTTATAAATAGCTTGCTCTCTCAAGTTTTTGATGATGTTGCCTGAAATTAAACTCAAAGTAATGGAAGCGGTACAGGATGATGTTAATCGGGGTATTGTTAAAATTGATTCTAGTTTCATGAAACAAATAGGGGTTGCTCCTGGCGATGTGGTGGAAATTAAAGGGGAGAGAGTGACGGGAGCGATTGTGGATAGGGCGTATCCGGGGGATATTGGCTTAAATATTATTCGAATGGATGGGAATATTCGTCGAAATGCCCGTACGTCTATTGGAGAAATTGTGACGGTTAGGAAAACGGAAGTTAAAGTTGCTAAAAAAGTAACAATTGCCCCTGCAACCAAAGGAGTTTTGATTAAAGCGGCGCCGCAGTTGTTTAAGCAAGGATTGTTAGGTAAAGCGGTTATAAAAGGAGATGTGGTTTCTTTAGGTCGAAGTCGGCGAAGGATGAATTATCCCATGGGTTCGCAGGATGTTGGTGATATTTTTTCGATGATGGAGAATCAGTTTGCTAGTTTTGGATTTGGTGATTTAAAGTTTATTGTAACGGATACGATGCCACGTAAAGAGATTCTGGTGATTGGAGCGGAGACGGAAGTTGAGTTTAATCCGCAAGCAGTGGAGATGAAAGAGGAAGAAGGATTGAATTTAGGAATTAATTATGAGGATATTGGCGGGTTAGGTGAGGAGATTAAGAAGGTGCGTGAGATGGTGGAGCTGCCATTGAAACATCCGGAGATTTTTGAGAAGTTAGGGATTGATGCACCTAAAGGAGTGTTGCTGCATGGTCCTCCGGGGACGGGGAAAACGCTTTTGGCGAAAGCGGTGGCATCAGAGACGAATTCACATTTTATTGTTATTAATGGACCGGAAGTGATTAGTAAGTTTTATGGTGAGTCGGAAAAAAACTTACGTGATAAATTTGATGAGGCAGAGAAAAATGCTCCTTCGATTATTTTCTTTGATGAGATTGATGCGATTGCGACAAAACGGGAAGAGACAAGAGGAGATGTGGAGAAGCGAGTGGTTGCACAGTTATTAGGGTTGATGGATGGGTTGAAATCACGTGGGAAAGTGATTGTGCTTGCGGCGACGAATATGCCTAATAGTTTGGATATTGCTCTACGTCGACCGGGACGTTTTGATCGGGAGATTGAAATTGGTGCTCCAGATAAAGAGGGACGGCTTGATATTTTAAAGATTCATACACGAAATATGCCTATTCAGGGGACATTATATATTGATATAATTGCTAATTATATAATTAGAGATATAAATACTAAAATCCCGGTTTTAGTTAAAGAATTGAGTGATAAAAATGAAAGATTAAAAGAACTAGAAGAGAAGAAGAAGTATGCTGATGAAATTCTCTTAAATAAAATTATTGATTCTATAAAACAAACATCCAAAGAAATAAATTCTCTTAAACTTCAAATTCCTCTTTTGGAATTGTTTCTAAAAGATCTAAATAGTTCGAAAAGTCGTCTCTCTAAGTTAGCTGATGAATTCAAAAAACTTCATGGACAAAAAATGAAATATATCTCACAAAATGTGAATGATTCTAGAATTAAAATTATAGAAAATAAATGTAGTGATGATTACCAAAAATTAGAAGATTTTGAAATCAAAGAATCTATTTTATTAAAATCACAAAGAGATGGCATTGAAAGAGATCTTAAAGATATTGCAAGAATTACTCATGGTTTTGTGGGAGCTGACTTAACTTCTTTAGCAAAAGAAGCAGCAATGATTGTCTTACGTCGTATTTTACCCGATCTCAAATCCAAAGGAATTGGGGATGATGATCCTATTCCCAAAGAGATTTTAGAGAAGTTGGTTATTTTACAAAAAGATTTTATTGAAGCTCTGAAAGTGGTTCGACCTTCGGCGATGCGTGAAGTGTTGGTGGAAGTACCAGATATTAATTGGGAGGATGTGGGTGGATTAGAGGATGTGAAAGAGAAGTTGAAAGAGGCGGTAGAGTGGCCATTGAATAAACCAGAAGTGTTTACCCGCATGGGTGTACGACCACCACGTGGAATTTTATTGTATGGTCCACCAGGAACAGGGAAAACGATGCTGGCAAAAGCGGTGGCAAAAGAGAGTGAGGCTAATTTTATATTGATTAATGGGCCATCTCTTCTTAGTAAGTGGGTGGGAGATAGTGAGAAAGCGGTACGTGAGGTATTTCGCAAAGCTCGGCAGACATCTCCAACGATATTATTTTTTGATGAGATTGATGCGCTGGTGCCTCGACGAGGTGTGAGTGGAGGAGATTCTGGCGGTCGCGTGAATGATAAAATTGTGAATCAGATGCTCACGGAGATGGATGGTTTGGAAGAACTTAATGATGTGGTGGTGGTTGCGGCGACGAATCGGCCTGACATCATTGATCCTGCTCTTTTACGGCAGGGTAGGTTTGATCGGATTATTTATATTCCAATTCCGGATATGGAGGGGCGCAAAAAGATTTTTGAGATTTATTTGAAAGAGATGCCTGTAGCGAAAACAGTTGATGCGATGAAGTTGGCGGAATTAACGGAAGGGTATGTTGGGGCGGATATTGAGGGTGTGTGTCGTGAAGCGGCGATGATTGCGCTGCGTGAGGATATTAAAACTAAAGAAGTTGCCATGGCGCATTTTAAGAAAGCACTGGAAGTGGTGAAACCATCGGTTGATAAAGAAGTGGAGGAAGCCTATAAAGAATTGGAATCGTATTTTACCTCTGCACGCGCGAAGCAGATCAAAGAAGAGAAAGTGGCGTATTTTGGGTGAACATAACATCTTTTGGAAGGATACTTTTTTACTTTTGCAAGGGGTTAAATCTGAGTGGTTGTTAAATCTAGGTGGTTTTAGACGCTAGATTACCCATACATTTATAAATGGATTTTGGTTTATTTCTCTTGAGATGTCTTATCGGAAAAAAGAGGCGTTATTCATTATAGTGTTTACACTGTTTATTGTTTTTGCAGGCGGTTTTTTCTTGTTGCGGGGGGAAGGAGGGATTACGGGTGCGATAATTGGTGTTGAGAAGAATGTAGGGGGTGGGTTAGGAATTGGTGTACCTGAGCAGGTAGTTCCTGTGAATGAGTTGATAGTTATTCCTAAAGCTGAAAATCAATCTATTATCAATCAATCTAATTCGTCTCATTCTTCTGTTTTGCAAAATACTGTTTCTTCTAGTGTTTCTGACGTTTCTGATGCGTTTTCTGTTAGAACTGTTTCTCCGAGTTCTTTAGGAGTTGCGCAGGAAGCGAATGGAACGCAATGCGGCTATGTGAATGGGAATATTAATTTGGTGGCAAGTCTTTCTGTTGCGAATACAACGGGAACTTGTTTTTCTATTAATCGTAGTAATGTTGTGATTGATGGGAGAGGGCTTTCAATTACGGCGACAGGGATAGAGTTGTCTGCGGGTTCACGATTTGGTATTAATAATTCAGATGGGTTTGATAATATTACTATTAAGAATTTGGGTATTTATAATTTTACCATTGGGATTTATATGAAAAATTCTTCACGATCTACCATTTATAATAATACGATTGTGATTACGGGGATTTCTGGTTCTTATGGCCAAGGTAGAACTCTGGGAGAAGGAATTGAGATACAGTCTTCGGCAAGTTCTGATACAATAACAGATTCTTCTGTTAATATCAGTTTTAATTTGATCAATGCTTCGGCGCAAGGAATTTATCTTTCAATATCAAATGGGTCGGTTATTTTTTCTAATGTTATTAATTCAACCCTTTCGCCTTTGTATATTTTTCAGACAGGTAATATTACGGTTTCTTCGAATGTGTTTAAAGCGCATTCTACTTCTTTTTCTGAAGCGGGATTGTTTTTAAATCCTGTTTATAATAGTCTGTTTATCAATAATACCCTTTATAATTTGGGTTCGGATACAAATGCAGGTTTGTACCTTCGTGATTCGAGTTATAATCTCTTTTCAAGTAATTATGTTAATACAACCGGTTCAAGTAATGGATGGGCTGTTTCTCTTATCACTGTTTCGAGTGGCAGTAATGGAAATATTTTTTATGATACACAGATTATGACTAATGGAACTTCGTCGTATGGGTTATATCTTGATTCTGGTTCTGTTAATAATACGTTTGTGAATTTGAATATTAGTGTACGAGCTTCTGCACAACCAGATACTCTGCTGATTCGTGATGACAGCGGGAGCGGGACAGTTAATCAGATGGTTTTTAATAATTCGTTTGGAGAAATTCGTTGGATTGATAATGGGAGTTCAAATAGTTTCCCTCGGGATATGGATTTGAATGGCACGGTGTTAGGGTTAGGTGTTAATGTGTTTATTGAAAATAATAGCGCGTCAGTTAATTTATCAGGGTTAGCTCCTGATTTTTCAATAAATTCTTCTGTAAATATTTCGTTTGCAGCGCTACCGTTTACACGGGTGAATCAGGTTTTCTATAATTTAACGGTCAATAGTTCGACTTCTCCGGCAACGATTTTGGCGTCTGGATTGAATTGTACTACTTGCGGGGTTATAGCTTATGGGGTTAAAGTTGTATTTAATACGACGTTTCTTGCGACGTTTTCGGTTAATGGCACGTCGACAAGTTCTAATACAGAACCAAATACCACTGTGTTTTTTGTGAATGCGTCTACTTTTGAAAATCGTTCAACAGATGATTTAAATTGTTGGGCAAAGGGAGTTGATAGTGAACAGGGGTTGTTACGGGCGTATTGGTTTTGGTATCAAAATGATGTGTTGTATAGTTCGGGAGCGGTTGATGTGTACA
>JAHFQW010000025.1 GCA_023259115.1 archaeon | reverse complement strand
TCAATCCACAAATTCTTCGTTTTTGATGACTTCATGTTCGTCGTCTTTAGCAATGATGCGTTTTTGCGGGGGAAGAGGGATGTTTGATTGTGGTACAGGAATGTTAGATGGTGTGGCTGAAGAAGCAGATGAATGAGTAGAGGGGATAGATGCTTTTTCTATGATTTCTATTTTACCAAATTTGCCTGCGGATAATTGTTTTTCTGCGCGGAATTCAGAACACCAGCCATTGGTGAGATGGATTTTATCTCCCTGATTTACGGTATCTATGTCATCGTTCCAGAGGGTGAGGGAAATCACACCTGATTCATCTTGAAGCTTGGCGTTGCAGACTCTGCCAGATTTGCCAAATTTTTCAAATGTTCGGGGTGATTGTTTTTCGATGAGTGTTGCAATGATGTCAATATTTCCTTTATTTGGTTGTATTTCGTTAATATTCATGGGGTAATACCTCGAGCTAATCTTTCTTGAATCTGATTTAAATAGGATTGATATTTTTGCTGATCAGGAGGGGAGAGTTGTTGGAAGAGTTCTTGGAGATGTTGAAATTTCAATTTTTGTTCGCTAAAAGAGCCTTGCTCAATAGTTTCTAAGAAATGTTCGAATTTTTTGAATACTTTGAGGGAGTCTTCGATGGTTTCACGCAGTTTGGTGAACGTGGTGTAGACGTTTGCTTTTTTATGTTCAGGCAATTTAAGATAAAGAATGTAGAGCTCTTGATATTGCGTTTTAAGATCTTCAAGAGAATAGGTATGAGAATTCCAAGAGAGGTGGTAGAGTTTTTGATGAAATTTTCGCAGAGGAGCCGTGAGATGGAGGTAATAATAGAGTATACTTGCAGCGAGAATGAGGAAAAATAAAGAGAGAGAGAGAATTCGAATGGTTGAGTCGTCAGTTATCAACGCCACCATGAGCAGTAAGAGAAGCCCTATAGCTAGAAAAATGAAGGGGAGGAAGTACAGGAAGCCTCTTTTTTGTTGTACCATGGATTGGGATGTTGATGAGGTAGATGTTTATGAAAAATGTTTATTCTTGAATATATAATTGGTATAGTTTGTCTTTCAGATCAGCTATCTTAATACGTTGTTGCTGAGTTGTATCACGATCGCGAATGGTGATAGCATGATCATCTAATGATTCAAAGTCGATGGTAATGCAATATTTTACGCCAATTTCATCAGCACGAGCATATCTTCTGCCAACGGAGGCGGTTTCATCGTAGAGACAAGAGTAGAGTGGTTTGAGTTCGCTGTAGATTTTTTTGGCAACGACGACGAGTTCGGGTTTATTTTTAACTAAGGGAAAAACAGCACAATAGATAGGGGTGAGTTTAGAGGGGAGCTTGAGGACAATGTTGCCGCGTTCTTTGTCATCGTGATGGTTGAGATCAAGAAGTGCATAAATGTTGCGATCAACGCCAAAAGATAATTCAAGTACATGGGGGATGAATTTGCTGTTGGTTTCTTCGTCAAGAATTTCCATACTTTGTTTGGAAATCTTTTGATGGCCGACTAAGTCGTGATCGGTGCGGTAATGCAAGCCGCCCATTTCAGTGAAGCCATGTTCGGAGAGTTCGATTTCTAAATCAAAGTGGTATTTGTTGTAAAATGCTTTTTCTTGGTCGTTTAATTGGTATAAACGAAATTTTTCGGGATGGATTTTGAGATGTTCCAAATAGAATTGCTGGATTTTGACTAAGTGGTAGACATAGAATTTGGGCAAGCCGGCTTTGACGAGCTCTTGCGCGGTGCGCTCGATGACTTGATTCTGTTTTCTGTCTTCGACTAAGAGGGTTCTGAGTGAGTAATTTTTGATGAGATCAAAATCGGAGTGCTGTGCTATTTTTTCTGGGTTGAAGAAAATTTGCAGTTCGGCTTGGGTAAATTCTCGCTGTCGCAGGGTGAAATTTCTCGGAGAGATTTCATTGCGGTAGGCGTTACCGATAACGGCGAGACCGAGAGGAAGTTTTTTTCGCTGGGATTCGTATTGTAATTTGAAATTGACGTAGGGTGTTTGGGCAGTTTCAGGACGGAGATAGGCGCGATTGGTGGAAGATGTGCCCATATTTAGAGGAAACATCATGTTGAGAATGGTAACGGGTTGGAATTCGGATGTACATTGCGGGCATTTGAGGTTGTGCTTCTGTACGAGAGCCGTGAGTTGCTCGGGTGAGAAACCTTCAGTGCGTTGTTTGATTTGTGTTGTGATGAAGTGATCAGCGCGGTCACCAAAGTCGCATTTGCTGCAACGGATAATCGGATCGATGAAGTTTTCCAGATGACCTGAGGCTTTGAAGACGTTTTCGTGCATGATATTTGAGCCTTGAATCTCGAAGAAATTATCGTTTAATGAAAGAAAATATTTGCGCCAGAGGTGTTCAAAGTTGTGTTTCAATAACGTGCCAAGGTGACCGTAGTCATATAATCCGGCGATGCCACCATAGATATCACTAGAGGAGTAGATGAAACTCTTCTTTTTGCAAAATGTGACCAGTTCTTGGGGTGTGATAGGCATATTTAGAGAGTTATCAGGGGGATTTATTAAGGTTTTTGGTTTGAAAAAGGGATAAGAGGAACGGAGTTAGTATTTTTTAGTGGTAAAATATATAAATAGGCAGTTTTTAATAGAGCTTATGGTACTTTCCCCAGGTCAATTGGAAGTGTTATGTAATACGTTGAAAAATACATTACGGGACCATAATAGTGGTTTACAATTCTACCCTTCAAGAGCGAATGTACAGTTACTAATAATTCAAAAAGAGTATCTCAATACGCCTATTTTGAGAGAAGAGTATCCAGAGGGAGATTTAGAATTTATGAATGACTTATTTGGAAGAACTTTTGGATTTACATATGAGCTAAAGAACGGGCAATTTATTGCACGAGATGTAACACCTGTAGGAAAATTTTCTCAGAAAGTAGATCTGCTGAGCACCATTGAATATCTAATACAAAAATATCCGTTTAAATCTTCACAATATCCCAAGTCTCTTTTAGAACTGGAAGTCAAAACTTCTGATGGACCAATTACATTTAAAGCTGGATTTAACGATAACGTGTGGAATACTATTTACAAAAAAAAGAGTGAAGCAAGACTTTCTTTATTTAACAAAGGTGATGATATGATTGCTTCCTATCTTCATAGCGCAAGTTCCAATATCCATCAATTAGAAATTAGTTCTTCCGTTGAAGGCATAGTATGTACTGCGTTTGTCATGAGCGGAATGAGAAGAAAACCGAAACGCCTTGAAACGAATGATGGGCATGAATATTGGGATGAAGAGTACGTTATTGTAGATAATATTATTGGTGATTTTAAGAAGCTTACAAAGTACAATCTTCTTGCTGAGAGGGTCTGTTACTTTCTGTGGGATGCACTGTCAATCTATGCTGCAGCACAAAGAAAAGCGTGCATATATGTAAATACCACCCAAGAACAAATGTCCACCGAAATGTCTTTATTTCTTGAATTTTTGAAAAAAGGATACAACATACCTTCAGAAGAAATGAAAAAAATGCAAAGTGTTATTTCTGTACCACAGTCTGTTCAATATTCCTATGATTTTGAAAAAAGTCATGATTTGCCATTAATTCAGCATATCTCACTGCGTTCTCGCGATACATTTCTGTATCATGGAGAGCAATACACCCACTCTTTTCCAGTTGATGAAAACAAGACAGGGAATAATTCTCTGTATCGAAACGTGGGAGGCTTTTCGGAAGGCTTGCTATTCCGATGGTATGTTAACCCTCAAACAGGAGGAGAAAAATGGCGAACAATTAGACATCAAAGAGATACGTATGCTATCCCTTCATATCACTTTAGCAATGGCAGTTCGCCTTTAGATTTATTTCAATTTAAAGATAGTAATTATGTTTTCTCAAAGAAGTCTTCTGGAGAAAGATCTTTGTTTTTTAAGATTGTAGGTTTGTTGGGAGGCAAACGATAATGGCCGAAATAAATCTTGAAAGAATGTGTTCTGAATTATATAAGAAATTAGATAATTCGCATATTCCGCATCGTTTTAACGGTATTGATGATTTCAATATGATTAATGATATTTGGCATAAAGAACAAAGTATTCAAAACGTGTTTCCCACTTTAGAGTTATTTCTTAATTACTTATTACAATGGTCGTACGGACTAGAATTTAAACAAGAAGAGCATTTAGAGGAGAAAGCACTACCTAAAGATGTGTTTGCAAAGCGTGTTGATATGTTTAGGCTCATTGAGTATCTCACTCATAGTTCTGCTATAGGACATGAATTGCGTTTTGCGGGAATATGCGGACCATCAGCAGAGTTTTCTAGAAATGACGGATCAAAAGTAACACTTAAAGGAAAGGTAGAAGAAAATTTTTGGAATAATATTTTTAATAACTTTGCTAATTCTAAAAGCGATAAAATCAAAGACATCTGTATTTTCAACAGAGGAAAACATGCTCTTGCTTCCTATCTGCATAGCGCAAGTGAACACTTTTTATACTGGAATTTTCGATCAGAAGAGGATAATACTTTATGGGCAACAGCGATAGTTGCATATGCGAAAGGAAGAATTCACCCTCTATCGCAATGGAGGCATTATTATCTTTTAGAAGGAGTTGTTGCTGATTTACAGGATTTTGATAGTGAAAACAAACAAAAAATCTATGAATTAATTTTTTCCGCCATTGATGAAGCAAAAACACTTTCAGGGATATCTATGGATTCTTACGGAAAAGAATATGGTTTTTTTCTCAATACTGCGCATCCAGGTTATCATCTGGAACAAGCGGAGTTTTTAAATTATGTCCAAACAAAATATAATTTGAGCCAAAAGGGAGTAACACATAGTATGATAAACAGAAAGGGTAATACCTTTGATTTTACCCATGAATTTTATTTTCCAACGGAAGAACAGTTTATTGAGAAAGTAACTTTATTTAACCAAAATGGAGAAAGATTATACCATGGCGAACAATATATGGAAACTTTTTATCCCGTGAATAAATTAGAATTTTCCAATATACCAAACATTAATGCTTTTTTTTTCCCGGGAGGGTATGCCCAAGGAATAGGAGTAAATGATCACTTAAATCTTGGAAACGCGGGGAACTTTGGTATCCAGCTTAGCGGAGACAGCGGGAATTATAATAATCATCTTCCTGTCTTTAAAATTATGACACAGTTTCGGTTTGACCAACTTAAAAGAAAAGTTTGAAAAAGATAGAAAAAAGCAGTTTAGTTTTTATTTTCTTATCTTTTAGTAGTAAAATATATAAAGAGCTGTTCTTGATAGGGATTATGGTACTCTCCCCAGGTCAATTGGAAGTGTTATGTAATACGCTTTTAAATGAACTTAAAGAGAAGAATATACCTCATAATTTAGGAAAAGATGGGGGAAATAAGAGAGCAAAGGAAATTTTTGTGGGGATTCATGAAGATTTTTGTGTCCAACCTATTTTACAAAAGAAATTTGAGGGTGATTTTTACAACTTTTTTGATTATTTATTGGACTGGTCCTATGGGTTAGGATTGGATAGAACATCTACGGAAAAAGGCAGACCTAAGTTTAAGAAAATAGTGAGAACAGAAGAGGATGAACGTAGAATGTTGGAAAAAGTGGATATGTTTTGTTTGGTTGACTATCTTCATCAAACGTATAAAGATAAAAGATTTAGAGAGTATATTAAATTAATAGATATTGAGTATAAGGAAACTACAATTAAGTTGAAAAAGGGGAATTACTTATCATTAGAAGTGATTTTTAATGAGGATTTTTGGGAAAATATTTACAATGATTATCCAACATATGCAGAAACGAATGGCAAAGAAGAGGTTTGTTTATTTAACAGGGCAAAGTATTCTATTGCTTCTTATTTGCATTCAGCTGATCCTTATGTTCATTATCTTACAATAAAATCAGATGACGAGAATAATCCAAATCCATTATGTACAGCTATACTTATTGAACGTGAAGGAGAACAAAAGAGAGGAATACGAAAAGAGTATATGATTGTGGAAGGAGTAGTTGGTAACCTAAGTGCATTTGATGAACAAGATAGAGAAAAAATATATGACTTTTTATGGCAAAAAATTCAAGAATTTTCATTTAATCTGAAAAGAAATGTGTTTATTAATACCTGTCATTCTCAAAACCAGAATGAACCGCATGAATTTGTTAGTCATATTTCACGAAAAATTAGAAAAGTTAAAGGAGATATCCTAAAAGACGAGGAAGGACATTTAAATTTTCGCCTAACACGTCCTAAAAAAGTATTAAAAGAGACTGATACACAGTGGTATACACATTACTTTACTAATAAAAAAGATCAAAATTTTATTACTTCTGTATCAAATAGATCAAAAGAAGATAGGAAGTATAATGGTGAACAGTATGCAGATACATTTTACTTAGGGAATAAAAGAGAATTTCCCCAGAAAGATCATTTTAATTCATTCTTTGAACTAGGGGGATATGCGCAAGGATTTGAAGTATCATATCAAAATAGACCTCTACGGAAATTTTTTGGGATCGCATTACCGGTAGCAGTTATTGAATTATTTACAATTTTAAGTGATATATATGGAACAGAAATTTATACTGCAAAAATGATTAATAATATACAAAAAAAAGAGGTCATTGCAGAATTAGGCGATCTTCTAATAAAAGAAAATAACGGTTCTATTAAAGATGATATACTAGTTCTTGAAGAAAAACATAAGTCCTGTTTTATAGCAAGAATAGATAATCAGATGCATTGTTATGATCCAGAAATTGTAATGATTGATATTGCAGATATTACAGATTTGAAAACAACTTCGAATTTCTCGGGATATCCCCTATTAAACATAAAGGTGTATAATGGAACAAAAAATATTCCTCTTCAAAGAAAGCCAGGTGCAAAACGCATAGCAGATCTTATCGAAACATATCGCCATTTATTGTCCCATGAGAAAAAATTGATTAAATGCGAATATTTTTCTTTAAAAAATGTAACATTTGATTGTATATCCCTCCAAAGAGAGATTAGTATCCCTTTGTATGAAGTGATATATTCAGGAAATAATATGCAACGATTGTCTGTTGAGACTGAGAAAGAGGTTTATATTCTAAAGAATGGTAATTCTTTGGTTATTGATAGAGGAATGGCCATTAAGTTATATGTGGAAGAACAAGTAGAGAAAAATAAAAAGAGAGAAGATCGAAGTAGATCTACATTTGGAACAGTTCAAAGCTATGAAAAATATGTTGATAATGTTGCTGAGAGCATTCCCAACCAAAAATTAATTTTTCATATGCTAGAACTATTAGCTATGTATGATACTCCTAGGGTTTTTGATATGAAGAATGAACCAACCCTTTTAACACAAGGAATTGCCATTCGATTGAATGAAGAAGTAGTTGCGACAGGGATGCAAGAACAAGTGGAAGCGATTGTGCAATTCTTTATGCGAGAGAATGTTCTTAAGACACTTAAATATGCAGAAAGTACGCATCAGCATCCAGGCTATCTGTTGTATTTATTCAATGCTGCACGAATTAGTGATGAGATATTTGAAAGGGTACGAGAATTAACAGATTATTATCTTCAGAAACAGGAATTAGTAATGCCAGGAGAGGGGGATGCTCCTTCTGAATACTTTATCCCGCTTTCACGAAACTATCCCGGGAGTCACATAACTGCAAATCAATTTAGGGAGAAATCATTTAAAGATTTTAAAAAAGATGATTCTTCAAATGGAGTGAAAGTACTTTTTTCAGTTTATAATGCACTTATATCTATCGATGATATTCAATTTAGCACAAAGTATGTAGAACTGATTGATCATATTAAAGAAAGAAAAGATTACGGGGATATTGTGATGTATGCAACGAATTTCATGGTTAGTCCAAGAGATAAAGAAAACTCAAGCAACTGCTCTTTTTATAATTCAATTCCTTTGGCTTTGGTAGATATAATGGATTCTTATGTTAATTCTAAATGGCTTCCCGAGATTATGGATTACTTTGTGAAAGTAAATAGATATTCCAATAATTATTGTTTGTCAGAAAAAAGCGGAGTTTATGAACAGGTTATAAAAGAGAGTTGTATCATTGAAGAAATTGAGAAAAAGAATACGCCAGAAGAATTGGCTGTTTATCTTGATAAGTTATACCATCTACCCAAAATTGAACAAGGAGTGGTAGATTACTCCGAGAAGTATCATCTATGTGAAAGGAAATGAATTCACTCCACTCTCTGGACATATTTGAACTGGTTAAAGATAATAAGAGAATCATAATTAATAATATTGTCAGAGAATTCAGAACGTATTTCATCTAATATTTTATGAAATTCAGCGTTGTCTTTGGCAAAGACGCTAAATTGGTAATCCCATTTACCCAGCAATTTCATGTACCATAACACATTGGAATGATACTTAAGGAACGTGAAGAATTTCTGCTTATCTAGATTTTTGAATTTGAAGAAGACTTTCCACCATTGGTAGCCTAAATGACTTAAAGATGCTAGGGGAATAAATTTTTTGATGACCCCTGTTTGAATCATTTTTTTAATGCGATTTTCTACAGCAATGGGAGCCAGAGAAACTTGTTCGGAAATCTTTTTTATACTACTATTTGCTTCTAATTTTAGGATATTGAGGATCTGCTGATCTTTTTCATCTAAAGAGATGGGATCAAATACGTGCGACACCAGATCAAATTCTTTTTGGAAGGTTGAACCTTTATGTTCTAGAGCATGAAGTCCTTTGGTTTCTTCTTTGGGCAAGAGGAGATGTAATCCTAAAAAATCTTCTTCGAGCATATCCATCACCTCATAGTTAAGGATAATAGAGTAATATTTATTAATTATTGTTTCAAATAGTTCAACAAATTCTTCTTCTTGTTTTACCGTGAAAATGATCTGCAAATCATATGTGCCAGAGCAATTTTTAAGACGGGTAATTTGAGGTATGACAAAAAGATAGTTTTGTAATTCTTGTTCATTTAAGAGAGTTTTTAATTTCAAATAGACAATGTAATTTTTAAATCCTATCTTACGATGATCGATTAATGTAAGATAACCATGCAAAAACTCTTGATCTTCCAAACGTTTAATACGATAGGCAACGGTTTCGCGCTTACTGTGTAATCTTTTCGCAATAGCCGTATGAGAAAGACGGGCATTCTGTGATAATAAGTACATGATTTTACGATCAATTAAGTCCAATGTTACTGCCTCTTTTACAATATCCTGTTTGTAGCGATTGAACTCTCGGATTTGCCCTATAAATTTGTTTTTACCCATATCTTTACTAAAAGTATACTTTATTTAACTATTTTATGCTTTTCGTAGAAAATTCCATGATTTATTTCTTATATTTGTTGTACCACACAGACTGGATGAGGGAAGTTGTGAGATGAAGAGAGCAGAGGGGAGCTAGGTTAATTTGACAATGGGGGGGAATATCAAAATGACATATAACATATTACATAAAATGGCGGTGGCGGCAAGTGTAGCTCTTGGTGCATGCGGCGGGGTGCAGGAAAAAGAAACAACAATGTCTCAGATGGAATTTGTGGATATTCAAACTGTTGATTCATCTATTTTGTTAGATATTCGCTATGCGACAAGTAATAATTTTACGGGAAAAGTGGTGTATCCTGTGGCGAAATGTTATCTACGTACAAACGTGGCAGAACGATTGGCTAGGGTGCAGCAGGATTTGAAACAAGAGGGATTAGGGTTGAAAGTATTTGATTGTTATAGGCCATTTTCGATTCAACAGAAATTCTGGGCGATTGTACCAAATGAAGATTATGTGGCAAAGCCGGTTGCAGATGCGCAAGGAAAACTTGTGCAAGGATCAAAGCATAATCGTGGGGCGGCGGTTGATTTGACGCTTGTGGATAGGGTAGGACAAGAAGTAGAAATGCCCACGGGATATGATGATTTTACAGAGAAAGCACATCGCAGTTATCAGGGAAATACGGTCATGGCGCAGAAGAATATGAAAAAGTTGGAAGATGTAATGACTAAACATGGATTTGAACCACTGCCTTCGGAATGGTGGCATTTTGATGGGCCGGGATGGCAGAAGTATGCACTTTCAGATTTTCCAATCAAATAACACGGAGGTCACATAAAATGTTAGAAGAGAAATTAGGACACAACAGTTCGTTTTTAGGACAAATGGGTAGAAAAGTAGGGATGTATGCGACAATAGGGGTATTGAGTGGCGTTTTGTATGGTTGTGATTTATTCACCAAATATGAATCCTGCTCGAAAGAAACCACTCTTACTTGTTCAGGAGAACAAACTCTGATGTGTAGCAAGCCAGAAGGGGCACCGCAAGATCAATGTGAATGTTATTGTAGATCGCCTTCAAAAGAACCAAAAGACCCGTGTATTAGATGTGATTAGGAGGAAAATAAAATGGAAAAATATATTTCAAGAATGATGGTTGGAGCATCTTTGGTGGCGTTAATAGGATGTGCGACGAGTGATGGAAATAAAGAAGATCGAGTTCCATGTAGTTCTAATGATAATGTGGCCTATTTAATGTGTAAAGATAAAAATGGAACATATGATTGTACTGCACCAAAAAATATTCCCGATGGAGGTAATAGAGCGGATTATTGCAGTTGCTATTGTAATGTGCCTTCGAAAGAACCGATTGATCACCCCTGAATGAAAGAGGAAATATGACTGCATTAGAAGATATTTTAATACATGGTACGGAATCAGAGAGAGAATTGGCATTACTTGCAGATCTTACACCAACAAAAGCGGAGGAGACTTTAAAGAGAAATATAAAAGGAGATTTGTTTTGGACTTTGGCGTTTGGAGCTGGTGCGGCTTTGATGGGATATTCATTTGCAAGTTCATGGTATGAAATGTCTGATAAAGCGATGTTTTCACGCTTTTGGGGAGGAGCGGGTCTTGTTATAACAGGGATATGTTCTCTGATAAATGGATTTTCTCTTAAAGATCATTTGAATGTGAAGAGAGAGTATGATACTCAAAGTCAATGGAGCAGAGTTATGCCTAGAGGTGATAATTTTTTATTTTATAAATTAGAAGAAGGATTTACCTATAATCCGACACCAATTGAGGTAAGATTGGGACAGCGGGTGTATCCTGTAGAGAGATTTGATGAGATTGGGAAAATTGAGCAACGGAATTTGAATTCATTAGCATATATTTCTGGGGTTTACGTACGAGAAGTTAGTCATGAGAATTATGAAGATAATGAACCGGTTGATGTTGGTGAATTTCATTCATCTGGAGGGGAGAGGTTTGTTGGAACGAGAATTAAGTTAGAATTGCAAAAAGAGAGTGAAGTAAGCAATGTGGATGTTACATTAAAAGTATTTCAATTTGAAAATGGGGAAAAGATGAGTCAGGGAGATATTGATAGAAGAGTGGATGATCGTCTTTCTGTTTTTTATAAGAAATTGATTCCAGGAGAAAAAATCCCTGTTTCATTATTACTCTCGATGTATAATAAAGGGGTGCAAGGGATTGTTTCGGCGTATCCCTATCAATACCGGAAAGAGAAGGGAGTGCATGATCTTGCACTGGCGTAGAGGGAAAAATGAATATAACCAAAATCAAAGAAAGTGTGTTAGGACTTGCAGTTCTCGGATTAGTGGAAGGAGGGATTTATAGAGGATGCGTTGCAGATCGGATAATTGAGAATGCAGTGGTAACGGAGATAGGGTCATATAAGTCTTATTATGATGCGGAATCTCCCGTATATGATTGGCATTCTTATATTAAATTGAATACGCGATCTGATTGTTTGGATATAGAGAAGTATGCTAAAGATGAATTGAATGTAGGGGATTCTATTTCGTTGCTTCGCTACAACCCTGAATTCTTGGGTGATTGTGATGAAGTGGTTTATCTAAAGAGGAAATAAGATCATGGAATACAGAAAATATGTTTTAAATATTGCAAGAGCGGCATTGGCGGGAAGTATTGGTTATTTTGGGTATAATGGTATTTTTAGTCGGACGCTTGAGAATGTGGTTGTAAGTGAAGTGGGGAATTGTGATGTACCATTTTTTCATGAAGGATATATTGTTTCAGAGATTTCACCAATGATTAGAGTTGACAAATTTAATGATTGTTTGCGTGGATATGAAATCGCATCTCAAGATATTAAATGGGGGGATAAATTACAGAGTATTTCGTATCGTTCTCCATTATTTGGGGATTGTAAAGTTATTACAGATATAGTGAGGAACTAATTATGAAATCAGCAATTACATTTTATGATAGGATTCCGGAGAGATGGTTGAATGTAGAACCATTACATGCGATGCAGTTGCTCCATGAATTAGAGAAGCCAACAGTTGTGAAATATTCTTCTCCTAATCCAAAAGAAGGTGCGAGATGGATGGTGACGTTGCAGCATGCCAATGAATCGAGTGGGTTGTATGCGTTTGTGGATGTGTGGAAGAAGTTGATGCAATCTGAGAGAAGTTTGGATTATGATTTGTATTTTGTGATTGCTAATGGATATGGAGCTATGGCCAGAGAAGATTATCCGATATTTGGACGGAGATTTTCACCAGATCAAATTGATTGGAATCGCTGTTGGACGAAGCCTGAGGAAGTGGGACGAGGAGATATGCCGGCGCGGCAGAGAGAACAAGTAGAAGAGTTGACATCACTTATTTTAGAGACAAATCCAGAGTATATGATTGATATTCATAATACCACGGGGAAAAATAAACCATTAGCATTTGTGCAAGAGAGATATGCGCAGGGAGTGTTAGTCCATAATTTGGTTAATCATATTATTTATTCTGGCGTGTTGCCTGGATCTCTATTAGATAGATTTTCAGATGTGTGTGAAACGGTAACACTAGAATGCGGGAAGACGGGAACATTTGAGGCGTTGTATGCATGTCAAGAGATGCTGAGAACATTTATTAATTTTAAAACAGGCAATGAAAAAGAAAAAAAAGAATCGCCACTCTGTTATCAAGAGCTAGGACGTATGGTGATTAAGGAAAATGTTGATTTCTCATTTTATAACCCAAATAAAGAGAATAGGGAGTTTACAGAAAAAGAGCGGGGGAGAGGGACATTTCTTGTCCGCTCAGATATTGAGAATTTTAATCAAACGCACGTACACGATTTTGGTTCGCTGGGGGTTTATGAAGGAGAAGAATTTCCGCTGCGTTTTTTAGAACACGGGGTCGATAAAAGTGACGAATATTTTCAGATTCATGGACGAGAAATTAAGATTGCCAAACCAACGTATGGATTGTTGTTTACCACGAATGTGCACAATATTCGAGTGACGGAATTAGGATATTTGATGGAGAGGGTGTAATATGAATCTGACAGAAATGATTACAAGAAGTACATTCCCCAGAGGCATACTTACAAAAAGTGCTATTATTGGAGGAATGATATTAGATAGTTGTTCGCCGGGTAAATTAACTATGGTACGATATTCTGATGCAGTCAATGAGAAAGTGGATGTTTCTTTAGGAGAATATAGGGTGTTGAAATGTCTTCCGGATGATGATTTAGATGGGTATGGTAGAAAAGGGTTAGCTCGAGATGTGGAGGGATATAATGCAGTTTGCCCAGAGAGGTATGCGTTAGTAGATGAGGATCATCCGTTGGATTGTAATGATGCAAATAAAGAAATTCACCCCGGAGCGTTAGATATTTGCAACTTGATTGATGATAATTGTAATGGGTTTACAGATGAGTATGTGGGAGAGTGTACTACAAAATGCGGCAAAGGAAATTTATATTGCCAAGATGGAAAAACGGTTTGTGATGCATCTAAACCAAAACAAGAAATATGCGATGGGTGGGATAATGATTGTAATGGGAAAATAGATGAACTAGCGCAATGTTGTGTGCCTGATAGTGTGGAGAATACGTATTGTTTTGATACGAAGAAAATTGAACAGAAAAAAGTGTGTAAGAGTGATTATACATGGGGAGATTGGCAAAAAGTGAGTACTTGTTGGACACCGTTATACAAATGGTCGTGTGAGAAGAAAGTGATTGGCGTTGTTGATGTGAATGCACCACAGTATAATTTTACGCCAAAACAACCAGCGGATGCGGATGTAGGTAGTGAGAGTAATCAGAATGGTCTGCCACAGTGGTGTTGTGTTGATGGTAAAGGACATGAGTGGGGAGTGGAGTCGCATCCTCTTAATCAGAACTTTTTGAAAAAAACATGCAATTGTATCTCAAATGTGCAAGGAGTAGATGATAATACGAATAATAATCCTACCAAAAATAAAAAGGGAAGTAAAGAGGGGGGAGAGAATAAGGGGTTTTGGAAAGAGAGTTTTCAATGTCCATCGCATGAGTATAGTCAATTTGAGACAAAGATTGAGATTCTTATTCAAAATGAGGAGATGCTAGCACGACATGTTTGGTTGAATTTCTACACCTATGGCCATCCTCCTAGCGAACGTGTGCGTCTTTTACAAAATGAGGAGTATCGTTTTGTGATCGATGAGAGAATGATACCCAGGATTGGGGGGGAGATGGAGATTTGTTCTTCGACCCAAGGATGCTCTGAACGATTGGCGTTACAAATAGGTGAGAGGAGAAAGATATATGGTATCCTATATGAAGGAACGATGCATACGTTTGATGAAGAAGGGAGAAAATATCATTTTGAGCAAGAGTTTGGTGTCGAGAAGTGTGATGAAGATACATTGGTGAAGATGATTTTTCGTAATCATAAGACGCTAGATTTACAGCCCTGGATTAATTGGCAGAGAGGATTCCCTGTGGAGGATAAAGTGGTTATTGAACCTCAGGGCGAATATACGTTCTTGATTACACAAGATGAATTAATGAGGGGAAGAAATGAAATGGCATTGTGTACTTCTTCGTATGGATGTTTTCCGAGACAAATGGTGTCTTGTGGAGATCATAAGACATATACGGTTGATTGGGTGTTTGGACGAATACCTCTGGATAGAAAATGATGCGATTGGAAAAAATAGTTGAAAATTGCGGACGTTTTGCAATAATTGGGAGTATTATACAAGGATGTGGAAGTAGTGGGGGGAATGGAGGGAGGGAGCAGTATCAACATGATATTAGTGCCACGGCAAAAGATATGGTTAAGATACAATTGCCGCCAGATTGTCCATTGGGACAAGAGAAGCATTATGAGGATAGTGATGGAGATGGGTATGGGGCAAATACCGGTTGGTGGGTTTGTGACAATTTACCAGGGTACGTAACTAATACGAAGGATTGTGATGATGTACATAAAGAGATTTACCCCGGAGCAACTGAGGTTTGTGATGGAGCGGATAATAATTGTGACGGAACAATTGATGAGAAAGTAATGCAAGATTGCAGTACGATTTGCGGGAAAGGTGTACAGGAGTGTCATATAGGTTCTTGGGGGGAGTGTAGTGCGGGAACGTTTTGTCCTACAGGGGATTATTCTTGTGCCAAGATTATTGCTTGTGAGAAAGAGTGTAATACTATTTTATGTAAAGAGGAGTGTGTCAATAAGGGGAATATGATCTCAGGTAAAAGAGCAGAAGCATTTTATCAATGTTTAGATAAATCGAATTGTTCTGAGATATATAGTTCTTGTGTGCAGAAAAACTGCTTGGAAGATTATAGCTCTTGTTTTGAGGGAAAGATGAGTTGTTCTGAAGTTTGGAAATGCGGATATGAGTATAGTTATATGAATTCTTTGAGTAAAGAGATAGGTGAACTGCAGAAGAAATGTGATGATGAAAACTCGAAAATGATACAAGACTGTGTACAAAGCGGAGAAGATATGTATCAATGCATTATGAAAAATGTTATGAAAAAATGTTCGTATCAGAATCTGATTGATGAAAAAAATATGGAAAAGGAGAAGAAAAAAGATTCTCCGGGAGATTTTTTTGGAATCTGTGCATCACAGGCAGATACAAAAGCGATTTCTGTGTTATATGATGCGTTTATGTGTATTTATCAAACATGTGGTGCGATGCCCACTCCAAAATGTGTTTTAAATGCGGCAATTAGTCAATGCAAATTGGCTGCAGGTGTAGAGGGATGTAATTAGGGAAAATATTTAAAAGAGGAATTATAACTAATGACTGATTTCAATAAATATTTCACTGTAGCAACTTCTTGTCTTTTGAGTTGTACGAATGGAACGTACACCCCTCAGAATATAGTGATTCATGTTGAAGGAAGAGAGGACGAGGTAAAAGAGAGAGGTTATGATTGTGATAATGTAAATTCTGATGCGAAAATAGAGGAGCAGATAAGTTTTGGCTGGCAAGAGTATGATGAAGCAGAGATGCAAGAAGAGGTTGCGCAAAAATGTGAGCCAAAAGCGAAGAGAGTGTGTAAGAATAATATTCAATTCCATTGGCAGGATAGCTGTGGTACGCTTGAGGAGAAAATAGAGGAGTGTGGATTGGAGGAGGAGTGTAAAGAAGGAAAGTGTATCTGTATGCCTAAGTGCTATGCACGATTTTGCGGGGAGGATGGGTGTGGAGGAGTGTGTGGGACATGTTTACTAGGGGAGAGTTGTGTAG
>JAHFQW010000024.1 GCA_023259115.1 archaeon | reverse complement strand
TAATGACTCATTTTCCACAAGACAAAACAGCGATTTTGTCTGTGCACAAATAGGATAGTTTTCCTATTTTGTGTGTACAGAAATGTGATAGCTTTCACATTTCTTGTAAGTAAATGTGTAGATTAATATTCGATTATTTTACACATTTACTAAATCTATGAATACAACACTATTTCGAACTAAACTTGAACAAGCGTGCGCAGAGGATTCTCTACTTGATGTACGTTTTGCTTATGATCGAAAACTTTGTTTAGGAATGGGGGGTTATGGGGTGGTGTATCAAGAACCACAGGTAGACGATGATAGGTTTGTTTTACAAAAAATTAATCCCATTACCGTTAGGGCGTTAAAAAAAGATGTCTCTCGAAGAATTCTTTCTGTGGATAGCGTGAAATATGATCGTGTGGGGAAGAAGAGTTATGTTATTTTTAATGGACAAGAAGCGTACTCTTTGGGAAAGAAGGAGCTGCATAATTTGAAAGTGGCAATGGCTGAGTCAACACATTTGCGTTTGTTACAGGGTGTTGGCTATTTTCCAAAGATGGTTGAACAAGAATGGTTTTCTGAAGGTTATTCTGATCCGGTTGCTAGTGATAGAGAGTTTTTTTTGTTGGATGGGAAGTTGTGTTTACGAACGATTCGTGAACAAGTTCCGGGGGTGAATTTGTTTGATTTGCTTGGGGAGTGGTTTCATCCTTTGGATATTGTAAAAGTGGCGTATGATTTGGGACGAGCATTACAATGTATGGAGGGAGCAGGTATAATTCATCGTGATGTGAAATCATCTAATGTGGTTTATAATTTACGTTATGATGAGAAACAAAACCATTGTCCTGGTGAGGGGGAGGCGTATTTAATCGATTTTGGTGGAACGATGAGACAGAAAAAAATTACTGATTTAGAAAATATTACTTATTTTTGGGATGATTTAACGGAGTGTGTTGATCTTTTTTCTTTGGAAAAAAAAGATATTTTTGGGACACCAGGATATATTGCACCGGAAGTTTTGTTTGGGAGTGAGGCTACGAGTTATGGTGATAGGTGGTCTCTGGGCTGTTTGTTGTATACTGCTATCGTGGGAGATGCTGCGTTTCATACGAATGCGGATACACGTGTGTTTACGGATGGACGGAAGAGTGAGCTGCATGAGAAGATGAATGAAACAAATTATTTTAATTTGGATTTTGTTGAGGCTATTTGTAGTTTGTTTTCAGTGAATCCCGAAGAGAGAAATTTGAATTTGTTGTTATTTGAGGCGGAAGAGATTTTGTTTTGTGGAAAAGGGGGCAAGTTGTCTGATATACCTAATATGGTACCTTTGCGGATTTTGTCGGGTCTAAACAATGTGACTACGTTGAGACCGATGCGTTAATTGCGTTCTTTTGATTTTGGTGTTTCTTTTCAGTTTTTTATTATTTTTATTTCTCTTTTTCTCTTTTTTCTTTTTATTTAAATGTATATTCTTTCCATTATTTCTCATTAAATGTATTATTATTTAACAAAACATTTATAAACCGAAACGTCTAATTTTATTAAATACATATAATGCATATATATTTATGATGTACGATTAACTTTTATGATGAAAGATTATTTTAGGGATTGGCTTGAACAAGCTAGTGCACAGGCAATTCACTTAGATGGACGCTTCGGTTATCATCGAAAAAAATTGTTAGGTTCGGGAGCGTTTGGTGTGGTGTATCAAGAACCGGCGGGGAGTGGTGCGGAGTTGGTGCAAAAAATTCATCCGATTACTTCGCGTTCGTTATGTCGAGGCAGGGGAATTGTGCCTCTGGATACGGTGCGGTTTGAGGACAGCCCAAAACATGGGAGGTTAGTATTAAATGAGGATGTAACTTCTGATTTGTTTGAGAAAGAATTGGCTCCTCTGCGAATGGCGGTGGCGGAGTATCATACGTTGCGTGCATTAAAACGGGTGGATTATTTTCCTCAAGTTGTAGAACAGCAGTGGTATTCGCAGATGTGTAATGTGGTTGTGGCGGATCGAGAATTCTTTTTATTAGATGGTCGTTTGTGCGCACGCACTATTCGAGAAAAAGTATTAGGGGTGGATTTGTCTACATTGCTAAAAACAGAAGGGGTTCATCCATTGGATGTGGTTAAGACGGCATATGATTTAACGCAGGCAGTGCAGATTATGGGTGCAAAAGGAATTACGCATCGAGATATCAAACCGGCTAATGTGTTGTATGAAAAAGTAATTACGGCGGATGGGGCAACTATGCCAGGATATGGATGTGCACGGTTAATTGATTTTGGTACAGCGCTACGAGATAATTTACAATCACCACCAGAAGCGGACTTAGATGATATTGTGCGTTTGTTTTCAGGAAATCAGGATATTTTAGGAACGCCTGGGTATATTGCACCAGAAATTTTGTTATATTCTAATGGGGCGACGCCGTATGCGGATCGTTGGTCATTGGGCTGTTTATTGTATACGCTTATGACGGGAGATATACCATTTCAAAATAATCTGAAAGCGGCGTTTTATACTGATGCGCAGAAAAGTAATCTGTATGATGCTATGAAAGAGCCAGGGATTTATCCGCATGCTTTTTTGGATGCGGTGGTGGGATTATTTTCTCTAGAACCAATGGAGCGATTACTTGAACCTGTTTTATATGAATCTGCGAATATTTTGAGAGGGAATCACATGATGAATTATGGTGTGGTTCATGGGGCAGATATTTCTACAACGCAAGTGATGAAGACGAACGTGGTTTCTATGGTTATACCCTCTTCATAAGAGTGAGATTACCTTTTTTCTGAACTAAATTATCATTATTCTCTATGATGATAATTCTTTTAAAGTGTTAGGTTTATAGACTTTTTATGAAATTGGATGATATTGTGGCGTCGGTGCGAGGATTGCATGGGGAGCAATTTCTTTTGGCTGAGCGTGATGTTTCTATTTCACTCAAGGGGCGGATGGATGAGCGAATAGAGGTTCCTACAACGCGGGCAATTATGATGGGGCGATTTTATGAACTGTTGACGCGGGGGCTATTTGGAGGAAAATTAGGAGATGTGTATCATGTGCGTGCAGCTGATGAAGAGGTGATAGTACGACCAGATGTGGTTGATACTGTACATAAACGGTTGTTTGAGTGTAAGGCAATTTGTTCTGGACAGAGTGGGACGTTATTGGATACGCAAATTAATGGATATATGGCGTTTGCGGCAGAGAAGCCGGAGTATGATATTTCTTTTGTGTTTTATCGACATGTGCTACATGGTATCAAAGGGAAGTGGGAGGGAACGGCTCGGGAGTTATTTCGGGATTTGGCGCGCGATACAGCGTATGTCGTGGTGCTGCCTTTTCAAATGGTTTTAGATTTACATGACCCAACGAAGGGGTCGACGAAGTATATCTATAGATATGATGGGCAGACAGAGTTTGATTGCTGTTCGTGTTTACGTTCGTCGGCGTTAACAAAATTATTGGTTAATCCTGAGGAGGTGTTACAAGAGATGGGGTTGTCGTATCAAATTGAGCGGAGAATGGCGGTGGGTTGTTGTGTGCAGGGGAATAGGGTGAGGGATTTTCCGGTGGTGTATGTTAGAGAGAAATTTAATCAGAAATTGCTTTTAGAGGATGAGGTGCCGTTTTGAGACCTCTTTTGAAATATTTAAATGTTTTTTTCAATCTTATTGAATACCTAGCATCTCTGCAATGATTTGGATTCGTATTTTTATTCCACAATAATCCCTACTTTTCCTGGTAGAGCGGATTTGGCTTTGGACGATTGTGATTCTTCGGCTTTGATAATTTCTATTGTGCAGTTGAATTCTTTTTCAAGAAATGATTTTGCGTTGAGCATGGTTTGGTATTCTTCTTCTTGTGAGGTGATTAATGAGGGGAGTTTTGCGGGGTCTTTGACAATTGATTGGACGAGTTTACTGATGTCTTTACTCTTTTCGGTCAGATTTGGTTGTGCTAGGACTTTTTTCATGATTTCGCCGATGTTATGGGTCACTGAAAGTTCTTTGTGCAGAATGGTTGAGAATTCGTAGAGCCAGGATTCGGCAATGATGAGGGTGAATTTTTGTGGTTGTTGTAGTTTGGCAAGTTTTATGACGTTGCGCATGCCCTCCATGGTGAGGTTGAGAAATTCTTCAGAGGCATTGGCTTTTTTTGAGATTTTTTCTTCTTGTACTTTTGGCCAAGTAGAGGTGCTTGCCAGATGTTTGGTATTGGAGTTGAGCAGGTCATGGATTTCTTCGCTGAGATGTGGTGTTATGGGATTCATTAAGATGCTCCAGACATGGAGGTATTGTTCGATGGTTTTTTTGTGTTCTCCACCGCGGCGTTGGTACCATCGCAGATCATCGTACATGGCAAAGTAGACGTGAGTTGCTAATTCACGCAGATCGTATTCTTTGAGGAAGTGATTGATTTGTTTGAGATGTTGATGGGCTTGGGAGATTAGCCAATGATCTATTGGTGAGGGTTTGCCATCTGCGGTTTTGAGTGATTCAATGAGGGTGTAGATGCGTTCTAATGCTTGTTTGTAATTGAGAACGGTTTCTTCGGTCCAGATGACGTCGATGTGAGGAGAACCGATGTGGGCGTAGTAGAGACGCATGGCATCAACACCGTATTTTTCAATGGCATGAGGAATAGGTTCAGCGCCACCTTTGGATTTGCTAATCTTTGAGCCTTTTCCTGTTACCCACCAATTGATAAAGATACCCCGTGGCCATTTTTCTTCTGGTAAGATGGCAACATGATTCATGAGGAAGACGGGGAAATGGACGGTTTTGTGTTCTTTTCCTCCTAAATTTAGATCTAGGGGGTAGAAGTATTCAAATTCTTCTCGGATTTGTTTCCAGATTTCGGGTTGTTTGCCGTTTGTTGTGGTGATATTATTATTGTTATTTGTGTTATTGGTTTTTGCGAGAAAGATGTAGTCAAAGAATTCTTCGGTGAGGTCTTGTGTTGTGATTGTTTTGTTGTTGATGAATTTGGAGATGATGTAATATGCAGGGTAGAGAGTGGAGTCACTAATTGGTTCGATAGTCCATTTTGGATCGAAGGGTAATTTACTGCCAAGCCAGTTGCCGAGTCTTGCACAGGCGCGGTCAGAGAACCAGTCTAGAACGTTGGGCATGTTGTCATGATATTCTTTTGGGAAAATATGCATCTCTTTGGCTTGTTCTTTGCTGCGTTCGGTTAATTCTGGATCTGAGTAGCGAATGAACCATTGGTCGTCGATACGTTTGATGATTACGGGATTGCCGCAACGGCAGATGACTTCTTCACTTAAGTCATGCAATGTGTCGGCTTGTTTTGTTTCGAGTAGTTCTGCTTTCATGAGTTCTTTGGCGTCGGCTACTTTCATGCCTGCGTATTTACCACAAGATGTGTTCATGATCCCTGTATGATGGCCGGCGGCGTATACTTGGGAGTTTTCTTCTTCAAGTTTGGGATCGGTGAATGAGGTGATGTTGTTTTTTTCAATGACTTCTTTGCCTGGTAGAGGGCCATAATCTTTTGTTGTGATGATAGAAATTGGTTTGATTGCGGTTATTTCTTTGGGGTTAAGTTGGTATTTTTTGAGTTCTTCTTGATTTGATTGCAATAGTTTTAGGGCGAGGTAATCATAGGGGGCGTCGCTGGGGACACTTGTGACAATGCCTGTGCCAATTTTTGGGTCGCAGAATGCTGCGGGTAAAATGATGATGTCACGTTCTATTCCTGGAGCGGCGGCGTATTTTCCGATGAGGGTGAGAGGGTTAATATCTTCTTTGAGCAGTACTTCTTCTTTTTGGTATTGTAATTTTTCAGCGCATGCTTGTGAGATAATCCAATGTTCATTGTCTACTAGTACGCGGACGTATTTGCCGTTTGGGTTAATCCAGAGGTTAGTTTGTCCGAAGATGGTTTCTGGTCTCAATGTTGCGGCGATGAGGTAATCGTTGTCATGTTTGAATTTGAGCAGGGTGTATTCTTGTTTTTCGGCGTTGCCACCTTTGGAGATGTCTGTTTCTGAAGGATCAACGGCAACGGGACCGCAGACAATACAGGCGGTGGCAAAGTATGGTTTTTGTATTAAGAGATCTTTTTGTTGTAATTTTTGGAATTGCCATTGGATGAATTTTTCGTAGTCTTTATTTGTTGAGCAGGTAAATCTGTCCCAGTCACAGAGGAAACCAAATTTTTTCCAGTAGTCGTTGACGTATACTTGGTTGAAATAGTTGATGACTTCACTGGCATCGGTTAGTTTTGAGAGTTGTAGATCTGAACATCCGTTGTTTTTGAGGTATTCAATCCAGGCTGTGTCGTTGTTTTTTACTTTATTGGCAAAAGCGATGGCTTGGTTGCCTGAGGCGTGTGTACCTATGGGGAATAATACTTCTTTGCCTTGCAGGCGTTCGTAACGGCAGATGGCATCAGTATATGAAAAACCGCGCATATGGCCGACGTGTAGAAAACCAGAGATGCCAGGATAGGCAAAGATCATGAAGAATTTTTCTTGGTTCTTTTTGGCGGTGGCTTTGCCTAATTCTGCGTTCTGCCAGCTCGCTTGCCATTTGTTTTGGATATGTTGCCAGTCTAGAGCCATGGGGGGTGGTATTCGAGGGGGGCTTTTTAAAGATTGTGGGGTTTGATTGGAAGATATTTAGAAGAGTTTATTATATATTATGTTTTTCTTTTTACATTATGAATCAACAAGAGGTTATTGAGAGAACGGTTGCGTATGTTCGTGGATTGTTAGATGGCGAAGGGTCGGGACATGATTGGTGGCATATCTATAGAGTATGGCAGCTGTCTTTGAGTTTGGGGAAAGAGGAGAAGGCTGATTTGTTTGTGGTACAGTTAGGGGCGCTGCTGCATGATATTGCGGATTGGAAGTTTCATGCGGATGAAAAACAAGGAGAGAATGTGGCAAAGCAGTGGCTGATGACTTTAGGAGTTGAGGAGAGAATAATTGAGGAAGTGCGTCATATTATTGCGGAGATTTCATTCAAAGGTGCAGGGGTTGAAAATGGGATGATGACAATTGAGGGGAGAGTAGTGCAGGATGCGGATAGATTAGATGCTTTAGGGGCAATGGGGATTGCGCGGTGTTTTACCTATGGGGGATATACAAAAAGAGTGATGCATGATCCAGAAATGAGGCCGGTGATGCATTCAACATTTGAGGAGTATAAGAAGAGTGAAGGAACAACGATAAATCATTTTTATGAGAAGTTACTGTTGTTGAAAGAGCGGATGAATACAGTTACAGGGAAGCGGATGGCAGATGATCGACATAGGTTTATGGAGGAGTATTTGACAAGATTCTTTAATGAGTGGGATGGGGAGAGATGAGAGGTTATATCTATTCTGTTTGTAAGTACATTTTTCAGAAGTTTTATAATGGGATGGGACGTTTTTGATTTTCGATGGCAAAATATAAGATAGTGTATGATCGAGAAGGATGTATTGGAGTTGGGTCATGTGCGTTGTTGGCGTTGAAGTTTTGGAAGATGACGCCGGAGAATGATAAAGCGGATTTGTTCGGTGCAACGAGACGTAAAGATGGGAAGTGGGAATTGGTTATTGATGAGAATGATTTTTTTGTAAATACAGAGGCGGCACGCAATTGTCCGGTGAATGTGATTAAGATTTATGATGAGAGTGGGAAAGAAGTGTGTTAGTTTTTTTTAACTGGTTTTCTTTTGTAACATCCAAGGATAGAGAATGTAGAGTAAGAGCAGGATGAATATAGAGAAGAGAATCCAGCCAATTTGGGAGTGGAAAATACCTATCGCAAATTCTGGATATTTTGTACCAATGAGAATTATTGAGATTATTCGTAGTATGTTTAAGATAAATGTGCCTATGAGCCCTAGAATGAGTACTATGATACTACGTTTGAGATTGAGTTTTTCTTGTTCGTAGATGTATAATAAAATCCAGAGTCCGAGAAACATGCTGAGGCTTTCAATACCGGAACAGGGAGGACCGATCATAACTTGAAATTGATGAAGAGTAATTGAAGGATAAGACAGAGTGGTATCAATAGGAATATTATTTAAGGAATTAATTGATTCTATTTTCATTGCTTGATATGTTACGTTGTTTGTAAAGAGTTTAAAGAAGTGGTATATGATTTGTCCTACTATTGATGATAAAAAGTACCAGGCTTGCCATAAAATAGTGGTGAGTGTGTAAAAAAAAGTAGCAATAATTGTGAAGATAAATAGTGAATTCTTTGTTTTGACGAATAGGTTTGTTCCAAATATAGATAGAGCTAAACTGATTGTGGCGCATACATAAAGTGCCCATGCGAGTAATAAAGAATAACTTGCATTTTCAAAGTAGTTTAGGGTATAGTGTATCTTAAATGATAGATAAAATAAAGCAAGACTGAGTAATAGAAATATTGTTTTTGTTTGAGGATTGTTGTTGATTGAGGATAAGTTTTTACGATTATATACAATGAAAAAAACAACTAATATGAGTGAATAGGCCGGTAGGCTAAAAAAAAATGAATGTATCTTTTGAGTTGTGTTTCTTGTGAAATATTGAAATAGTAATGGGATAATTATATAAGTTATTATTAAGAATAGGCATAATTGAATGATAATTTTTTTGTTATTACTTATTTTATTAATTATGTCCATATATCTTATTTTGATTCACTTTTCTATTTAAATTTTTACTTTTTTACGATTTTTATTAGATTTATTAACAAAACATGGCGTTTAACTGAGGTTTACTTTATTTGAAAATATTTATAAATGCTTAACATATTCTGGTTTTATGTTTAAAAGAGGAAGTGTGTTTGGTTTTGTTGTTTTCTTTTTAGCTACTCTTTCATTTATTTGTGCGGCTCCTGATGTTACGTATGTTTCTCCTACGCCAGCGTCTGGTGCAATCACTACAAGTACAACGGTGACTATCAATTCTTCGATTACAGAACCGAATTTGAAGATGTTGGTATATAATTGGGATGGAACTAATTTTACTTTTTATAATGCGTCTCTTTTATTTTTTATGAATTTTGATAATCGTAGTGGTCTTGGAGAGAATAGGACTCGTGTGGTTGATTTGTCTCATTATTCTACAAATGGGACGGTAAGTGGTGGTGCGGCGTGGAATTCCTCGGGGAAGTATGGGGGCGCATATTCTTTTAATGGAAATGGGGGTATTATTACGGATCAGAGTGTTATGAATAATTTGATTGGGTTTACGATGGCGGGATGGGTCAATGTTGGTACAACAGGGAGTCGAATTTCGTTGTTTGGACAAAATGATGCGGTGGAGTTTGGGTTTAGTGATGCAAATACATTGCTGTTATGGACTTCAAATGGTGGGTCAGTTAGTTGGACAATTAATTCAACTCTTTTTCCTCTTAATACATGGAACTTTCTAACAGTTGTGGGACAGAATTATTCTGCTCCTTTTCTTAATTTGTATATTAATGGTGTGTCGCAGGCGACTGGCGGAACTAATGTGAGTAATTTTGGGAGTTCTACTTATAATTTTTCTATTGGGACGGGTGTATTTGATGCGACGGGAGGAAATGTTACTGGTGCAGTTGATGATGTGATGGTTTTTAATAGAAGTCTTTCTTCTGTTGAAATTTATCAGTTATATGTTTCATCTCTTACAAAAGTTAATATAACTTCTTGGCAGATGAGTGTTGTGCAGGCAAAGAATGTATCTGAGCCTTTGAGTTATAAAGATTATACTTATTATGTTGCGGCAACAAATTCTTCAAATAGTTATAGTCCTATTTCTATTCAAACGTTGAGTGTTTCCCGGGGAAGTGATGGGTCGGTTCCAGAATTTAGGGTGTATGGGTTGTTTTTGATTATTGTTATTGCAGTGGGAAGTTTTTTTGTGATGAAACAGGAGTATGCGTGATAATATCTTTGTATTTTTCAAATTTATCTATACTTTTTTAAAATAGGCTTGTTTTTTGTGGCCTATGGAAAGAGAGTTACAATTGCAGTGTCATGTTGCCGATATTATTGAGAAGAATTATTGCATAGATAAAAGTACGTTTGTGTTGTTGGTGTATGATTCTAGGTGTTTGCTGTCTAGGATGATGAAGAGTGCCTATGAGAACGTGATTTTGGGGTATACTCATGAGATGATTGACTTTGATTTGATGAAAGAGGAGGATTTCTTGAAGCGATTGGAAGTGTTACCTGTACATTCTCTGGTTATATTGGTTGAGAGTGGTTCGTTTCGGACAACGAAACATCGGTTGCGGGCAGATTTATTTCAAGCGGGACATTCGGTGATTGAACATGCACGGTTAGACCATACGCAAGATTCTGAGATTGGGAATTATATTGATGCGCTTAGGTATGATACGCCCTATTATGTGCAGATGTGTGAGAAAATTAGTGGGTTACTGGTGGGCAAGAAAGAGATTGTGGTTGAATCTGTGGGTGGCTTACGTTTTACAATTGATTCTGAGTATGAAGAAGGGATTAAGAATACAGGTGATTTTTCAGGGCAGAAGTATGCGTCGGCGGGGTTTCCTATTGGAGAAATTTTTACAGAGGCGAAGCAGTTGGATGCGTTGAATGGAACGCTTGTGGTATTTGGTTTTCCAGGGAAAGATCATCACACGCAGTTTGTGGAGCCGTTTGAAGTTGAGGTGGTTAGGGGGAAATTGGTTAGGCATACTGGTCCTGCGGGATTTCAAGAGATGATAACCATGATTCAAACTGATGAACCTGGAGAGGTACAACTTAGAGAGATAGGGTTTGGATTGAATCGAGGATTAGGGTTTGAGAAACGTATAACGGAGCCTACAGGGTTTGAGCGGTTTGCGGGGATGCATTTTTCACTGGGGTTAAAGCATGATATGTATCGCAAGAAGATTTCAAGAAAAGTATTACAAAAGTTTCATGTGGATATGTTCTGTTTGGTTGAGCGAGTAACGATTGGAGGAGTGGTGGTGTTTGAGAAAGGGAAGTATGTTGAGTAAGAAGGTGTCTGCTATTTTTTATTTTCTAGAGGGGTTTGATTAACCCTCTAAAATTTCTCAAACCTCTCTAAGAAATACTTTGAATAATTGATCAAATTAGGGTTATTCAAAGTCCTCTATATTTTTAATTTAGATTTTAAATAGGTCCATTCAAATCGTATGCCATTATATTCATCATTTTCGTAAATGTATCTGGCATGGGCAAATTGTTTTCCATTGATGGGATCATTTTTGATGTAGTGTTCTTGTACGGGGTCTAGGTCGTAGTTATGTGTTACAAGAGCGTGTATCCCATTACAATCTGCGGCGAGTTCTTCATCTTTTATTTTGTTAAAGCGAATTGGTTTTTCTCGGTGTTGAGTGATTTTTTCTTCTAATAATGCTAGGGCTCCGGGTATATAACTAATACAATGTTGTTCTTCGTGACCGCGAATAAATGTGTTTAGATCTTGTCGTCCTTCATCTAGGTAGAGCATGTGGATATGTGTTTCATTAATACCTAGGGGTTTCAGAAGAAGACTAACACCACTTTCATGCAATCTGCTCATCATTCTTTGATAATGGCCTTCTTGATAGAATGCTTCGTGTTGTGCTTGGATTATGGCTTCCTGTTCTGGAATTCCTTCTTGGATTAATTGGTTGTAAATATGGGCTCTGACAATTTCCAATGATCTTCCTGGAATGGTTTGCGGGCATAGTGGGGGATGGATTAACAAATCTAAGTTTGATTCTAATTTTGATGCTCCTTCATCATGAAAGTACCAGTTTTCGGGCAGAGGAACGGCTAGGTCGGTGATGGCAAAGTATGCGTGGTTTGGGGTATTGGTCATGGATTATTGGAAAAAAGGAGGCCACTATTTAAATGTTATTATTTATTAGTAGTATTTAATACATTCTGTATTTGGTGATATTTTATATACTTTTGCTTATTCTTATAATCGTTCATGGTAGGTGTGACAATTTTTATTGCGTTTGCGGCGGGTATATTATCTTTTTTGAGTCCATGTGTGTTGCCGATTATTCCGGGATTTTTGGGGTATTTAGCAGGAACAAGTGCGGTGAGAGAGCAAACGAGAGGGAAGTTATTTTTGCATAGTTTATGTTTTGTGTTAGGGTTTGCTGCGGTATTTGCGGTGCTTGGGGTGTTATTAAATAGTGTGTTGAAACATATTTCGGTGATTGTGCAGGTGTGGCTTTCTCGTGTGAGTGGGGTGATAATTATTTTGTTTGGGTTTTATGTGCTTGAACTTGTGCGTTTGCCGTTTTTAGAGCGAGATTATAGATTGAATGTGACACATCAGTTTAGTTTTGCGTATGTGACTTCTTTTGTATTTGGGGCAGCATTTGCTGTGGGTTGGACGCCGTGCGTGAGTGCGATTTTAGGGAGTATTTTAGCACTCGTGGTTGCACAACCGTCGCAGGCGTTTGTGTTATTGCTGGCGTATGCGTTAGGGTTAGGTGTGCCATTTTTATTAGTTGGTTTATTTACAAAGCAGGCGTTTGGATTGATTAGGCGTTCGCAGAAGATGTTGCGTTATTTTAATCTTGTTGTAGGCATATTGTTGATACTGTTGGGTGTGTTTGTGTTTACAAATACGTTGACAATTGTTGCGAATGTGTTTGTGCCGATGTCATGGTTGATTTGAGAGGCTAGATATATGAAACTTAAAGATATTTTTCCAAAACCTTGGTTGGGATTGGCTGTACTTTTTGTGGCGGTTGTGATGATTCTTTTTTTGCAACAAAAATATCAAGCGGTGTCTGTTGCTGTTAGTGGGGGGAAGGAGGATGTTTTGTCTAATCAGAGTATATCTTCTGTGAAGGAAATAAGTACAAAAGAAATAAACCAGAAAAGATTAGTATATCCGCAAGCACCTGACTTTGTGGGAATTGAACATTGGATTAATTCTGAGCCGTTGCATATTGGTGATTTGAGAGGGAAAGTGGTGCTGGTTGATTTTTGGACGTATACGTGTATCAATTGTATTCGGACGCTGCCGTATTTAAAAGCGTGGCACGCGATGTATGCTCCAGAGGGCTTGGTTATTATTGGTGTGCATACGCCCGAGTTTGCGTTTGAGAAGAAGTATGAGAATGTGCTTTCTGCAGCAAAAGAACAAGGATTATTGTATCCGATTGCGCAGGATAATGAGTATGGAACGTGGAGAGCGTATGGTAATCGGTATTGGCCGCATGAATATTTAATTGATATTGATGGTTTTGTACGCCATGAGCATATTGGTGAAGGGGGGTATGAGGAGACGGAGAGGGAGATCCAGAAGTTATTGCAGGAGCGGCGTGAGCGATTTCAGATGAATGAGAAGATGAATGGTACGTTAGAGGCAGTGAAAATTACAACAGGGGTGGATTTCTCTAAAGTAAGATCTCCGGAGATTTATTTAGGAGCGTTGACGACTCGGGGCAATTTTGGGAATAAAGAGGGGTATCATTTAGGGGGGGTTATTGAGTATATTATTCCTACAATAATTGAGAAAAATACAGTTTATATTAGGGGTATGTGGAAAAATAATGAGGATAATTTAGAATTAGCAGGAGAGAATGGAACGGTGTTATTGCAGTATGATGCGAAGCAGGTTAATATTGTGGCAAGTGCTGGAGCTGGGGCGGAGATTATGGTGTTGGTTGATGGTTCTGTGAAGAATTCTGTTGTGGTTGGGGAGGAGAAGTTGTATACGGTTGTTGAGGGTGAGGATTATGGGGTGCATACGGTGGAGTTACGTGTGCGGGGAAGAGGGTTTAAGATGTATACGTTTACGTTTGGGTGAGGTTTAGTTGGAATTTTTGCCAAAGAAGATATAATCTGGAACTTTTTTCTATTTCTTAACTGGGTCTAATACCCCGCAGCTCTGCTGCGATTGGGTTTTTTTATTTTTTTTGGTAGTTATCTTTGATATTGCTTATTTAATTACATTACTCCTTTGATTAGGTTGCCTATGGTGACATCTTGCTTGAATTGTTGGGTTGAAACTAGTTGGCCATCAAGAAGTTGTTTGTAGAGTTTGATGAGAGGGGAGATGTCTTGGTCTTTTTCGATGTCAAGATAGATCTGGCTGATGCCTGCGTTGACTATTTCTTGGGTGTGTTGAAGCAGAGCGAGTTGTTTGGAGTAGAGCATTTCGGTTGTGCCTAGGGAGTTTTTTCGAAGTCGGAAGGTGTAGTGTTTTTCGTCGGTGAGGTGGTCTGTGTCAAATTGTTCTTTGAATGACATGACAACAGGGTAACCATGTGCGAAGTAGATGAGTTTATCTTTTTGAGAGAATTGGGAGAGTTCTTGTAGATTGAGTTCGATGGAGGCGATAGCACCATTTGGGTTGTAGTAGTTGAGTTGGTTATCATTGAAGATGTTCATCTGGTAGCCAAAGATGAGAGGAAGGGAGTTGATTTGGGGGTTATTGCTGGATTGGAGGAGGTTGAGAATGCCGATGTTGTTTGCAAGGATGCCTGTAGGTGTATTGGTTTGGAGGATGGTTTTTAGTTTATCCATGTCGTTATCGGTCATGGCCATGGGAGTGTAGAGGTATAATTTGCTTTTGGATTCAGGAGATTTTGTGAGTTGGATTGCTTGATTGAGATCTGCTGCGAAGGCGTCGTAATAGATGATATCGGCTTGAGCTTGAATGGCTTGTTGGATGGCGTTTAATGAGTAGACGTGGATGTGAATCTTTTTTTCTTTGGCGGTGGTTTTTGGGAAGGTGATTGGCGGGATTATTTTTTTTTGAGGGAGAGCGGGGTAGAGATGGTCAAGAATGGTTTGATCTATTTGTTTACGAAAATGTGTGAGTTCGCTTTTTGGGATAAATGAATTATCTGTAGTGGTGTTGAGGTGTTGGATGTGGAAGATATTAGAGGTATATTTTTGGAGTTCTATTTCTAGGAGTTCTTTGGTGAATGGGTGTTTTAGAGGAGCGGTTGCAGGAATGTTGAGAATTAAATTAATTGTTTGTTGTTGGTTGGTGTTAGGGGGGGTTAGAATAATGGTTATTTTTGTTGGTTGGGATTGTTGGATTATGATAGTAATATCTAGAGGGATGTTATGATTTTCTCCTAAGGGATTTTGGCCTTGATGTTGAGACATAAGATATACTTTGGCATGGTTTTGGAATCCGGGTACGAGGAGTTTTATTTTTTCTGCGGTTTTTGCACTGGGCACTTCAGTGTCATTTTTGAGTATTTTTCGGATATAATCCCCGGTACGTTTGCCATGGTTGATGATGCCGATGCCGTCGTAGAGTTCGAGATTGTGTTCTAGTTGTAAGAGGCCGTTGTTTATTGTGCCAAGATAGATACCGCGTTTAGAGGAATAGGTTGGATCAACGATTAATGATTGGTTGTTAAAATAGCCAGATGTAAATTCTCGATTGAAGGCCATTCTGAGGTTGTCGAATTGGTCTTGGGTGAGGGGTTTGAGGTTATTGTTGTAGTAGTTGTTGATTTGCTCTCGATAATATTTTGTGGTTATGCCAACGTATTGGGCAGGTTTCATACGGCCTTCGATTTTGATGGTTTTGGCCCCGGATTCGATGACGTCTTTGATGTTGTTGATCATGCAGAGATCTTTGGCGGAGAGGAGATATTTACTGCCGTTGTAGGGTTTTCGGCATGAACTGGCACAAAGTCCGCGGTTGCCTGAACGTTTGCCGATGAGTGAGGAGATTAGGCATTGACCGGAGTAGGAGATGCACAAATGGCCGTGAATGAAGACTTCGAGGTTGGCATGGGTATTTTGGTAGATGGTGTGGACTTCTTGTTTGGTGAGCTCTCTTGCAAGAACGAAGGTTGTGATATGATTTTTCCAATAGTGTACGGAGGGGGAGTTCATGATGGTTGCTTGAGTGGAGGCATGAATTTCGAGCTGGGGGAAGTGTGTTTTGATGAGGGAGGCGAAGGTGAGGTCTTGCATGATGAGGGCGTCGATGTGTAGTTGATGGGCGAGAGAGATTTGATTTAGAAGAGGAATAATTTCCTGATTTTTGATGAGGGTGTTTAATGTGAGATAGATTTTAACGTTGTGGAGATGGGCGTATTGTACTGCTTTTTTTAGTTCGTCTCCGGTGAAGTTGTTGGCTAGACGTCGGGCGTTGAAGAGTTTAGAGCCTAGATATATAGCATTCGCACCGTTGTTGACTGCGGCGATGAGTGCGTCAAATGAACCGGCAGGCGAGAGGAGTTGGATTTGGGACATGGGCTAAATGGTTGTGGTAGGTTTTTATAAAGATTTCCCTCTATTCTTACTTATTGGGAGTTAATTTCAGGAAGAAAGCTTTAAAAGAAGGAAAGATTTAGTTTAGATATAGTAAACATGTGTACATAAGTAAGTATAAGTAAAAATCTATAGGTGATATGAGATGTTAGTATTTGGAGTAGATATTCCTTTAGTTGAGATTCTATTAGTTTTTATGGGAATTATATTTATTTTGTTGGTAGAAGCACTGGTGGTTATTGGTATGCTGATGAGTCAGATGAATAAGATGAAGCAGTTGATATCGCTGCAGCAGAAGATGTCGGAAACATTACTTGCCGTTAAAAAAGTGGAAGCGGATTACTTGGAGAAGCTGAAGAGGAGGTAGTTCTTATCAGTAGATTTTTATAGTTTAGTTTCTTACTTTTTTATTTGAGGTAGATAGATGAAAAATCAAGAGATTGTGCGAATTCTGAACACGATTGCTGATATTTTAGAAATACAGGGTGTGGCGTTTAAGCCGGTGGCGTATCGACGTGCAGCGATGATGATTGCAGGGTTAACTGATGATGCTGGGGTGTTATATGCGCGAGGAGGTTTAGGTGCGTTAGAAGAGCTGCCGGCAATCGGAGAACATATCGCGACAAAAATTGAAGAAATTATTCTCACGGGTAAATTGAACTATTTTGAGAAGTTGAAAAAAGAGATTGATGTGGATGTGGAGATGTTAAGTTCTATTGCGGGTTTGGGGCCAAAGAAGATTAAAGTGTTGTATGATAGGTTAGGTGTTCGAACGGTTGCGGATTTGGAGCGAGTGTTACGAGAGAAGAAAGTGCGCACGTTAGAAGGATTTGGTGAGAAAACAGAAGATTTGCTTTTGAAGAGTATTGTTTTTTTGAAATCAAATCCCCGTCGGTTTTTGTATATGCAAGCATTGCCGTATGTTACGATGGTTAAAAAAGAGTTAGGGGAAGT
>JAHFQW010000023.1 GCA_023259115.1 archaeon | reverse complement strand
AAAACCTAAAATGAATAAATTTTCCAAAGTCAGATCTAAAACCCATTCACACTCCCACAAAATACTTCTCCAAATCCACTCTCCCCTCAACCACTTCTACCCCTTCAGAACACAGCAATCTGACTTTCTTGCCAATCTCATCCCCTCTCTGACAACCCATAAATCCTCCTATCCCGCCATCACTGGCAACCACTCGATGACACGGCACACTTGGCGCATATGGATTACACCTCAACGCCTGCCCAACTGCCTGATATCCTCTACTCCCCAGCGCCATAGCAATCGCCTTATACGTCGTCACTTTCCCTCGTGGAACTCGTGAACATAGTTCATACACTCTCTCCGAAAAAGCCGTAACCATACACTCTTTATTCATCGCTTCAAACTCTTAAAACTTTTCAAAAAATCTCGAACACGAACATCGCCTTTGGGATTTGCCTTCGCCCCTAACATATAATACGTCTTCTCAACACTCTGCCCCCACGAAAAATCACCTCTCTCCTGCTCCACTTTACGCACCGCAATCTCGTTGGTTTTAATTCCTTTATGCAAATGATAATAAATACTCCTCTGCGTCACCTGTGGGTATATCGTATTATAAATTCGAGAAATCTGATAGCCATACCCCTCCTGTAACTCATGCAAAATCTCAACCACATTCTGGCGAATTTGGCTTTTAACCGGCCTGCCGCGAACCTTCATACAATGAAAACCAGAAGCAATACTTATATGTCTTTCTTCCAATTATAGAAAAAAAGTTACTAATACAGAGGTTCTAATCCCCTCTCTTTCATATCCCTATTCAACCCACATTGCAGGCCAATATGCCAATTATCTCCCCATAACACCGCGACCGTAAAAATATCATCAATGCTCATTCGACCGTCAATCGGAAATAATCCTGGATAATAAACTCTCTCCATAATCAATCTGGTGCGTTCTTTCACAAAATCTGCTTGATCTGGATCGAGTGTAATAATCTTATCTTTCTCACCCAACGTGCCAACCTCTAACCTGTGAGGAAACCCCCACATGTATCCCCCTAATTCTGTACCCGGATAGGCGATTCCCATTTGAGGAAGATAATGCAATTCCATCATGAAAGGAATATCAATCATAATCAGTTTGGTATACGAAAAAGATTCTGGTTTGCCATTATAATATTTAACATCCATAAGCGCGCCAAGTATTTCAGACCTATGAACATATAGTAAATTCTGTTAATTGGGCTAATTTTTTGTATTATATTTGATAATCGTTATCGACAGAATTTACTTATTAGATAATTCTGCCAAATATAATCTAATCAGCTGAATTATCTATATAACTGCAACGAATTAAAAATATCCCGTTTAAGTTCCTCAGACATTATAAGAGAAATCGAAAGATACCTTTTTAACCTTTTATATTCTCCTCACATCATGTCCAAACCCCTCATCCCAAAATCAAAACAAAAAGACATCGCCCAAGAACGTATTTCTATCTTATTCAAAGAAGCATCAGCCACATTCTCAAAATCACCAACTCTCGCCCATCGCTACATCGCCCTCGCACGTAAAATCGCCATGAAAACCAAAACCAAAATCCCTCGTGAACTCAAACGTCAATTCTGCAAACATTGTTATCATTACTTACAACCCGGCATAAACACCCGAATCAGAACAAGAGCAGGTAAAGTAATTATTTCCTGCCTAGATTGTAAGAACTTTATGAGAATACCAATAAAAAATTAAATTTTCCTTCTCTCTCCTTCCAACAACACCTTCCGCTCCACTCGCGCAACTGTCGCACGTATCTCATCAACGGCATCAGCATTCGCTGAAATTGAATCCACACCTTGATGGACTAAAAATTCCGCCATAACCGGACGACTCCCCGCCTGACCGCAGATAGATGTTACAACATGATACCGTTGGCACACTTTAATTACTTTAGCGATTTCTCCTAACACCGCGGGGTGCATTTCATCAAATCGATTAGCTAAACGTTCATTATTTCTATCAATACCTAATGTCAACTGCGTTAAATCATTTGTGCCAAACGACACAAAACTCATTCCTTCTTTGCATAAATCTTCAATAATCCAGCACGCCGCCGGCGTCTCCACCATCACGCCAAACTCCACATCCCGGCACGGCTCTAATCCCAAATCCCGCATCATATTTTTCGCACGTCGCAACTCCTCCACCCGAATCACAAACGGAATCATCACACCCACATTCTTCATCCCTTCCGCATGCAACTCCGCAATCGCCTGTAACTCTGCTTTCAAAATTTTAGGCTCATCCAACAATCGTCGAATACCATGCCATCCAATCATCGGATCCGTTTCTTTGGGTTCATTCATCCCTCCTTTCAAATTACGATACTCATCAGAGCGCATATCAGAACAGCGAATCCACACAGGTTTTCCTTTAAACGCTCGTGCAATTTTACCAATACCTTCTTTCAATAGCACAACATACTCTTTCTCTTTTCCACTGCGAATATATTCCGCCGGATGTATTCCCCCATTGGCAATCATAATTTCAAGCCGAACTAACCCAACGCCATCCGCGCCCGTTGCCGCAACTCGCTCTGCTAAATCAGGCAAATCCATAATCACTTTAATTTCCGTTGCCGTAATTATTCTTCCACCACTCACAACTGCCGCCGGCTTCAAAACAGGCATCACAACATCCACTTTCCCTTCATACACAATACCGCGTGTCGCATGCACTGTTACAATCTCCTCGTCTTTCAACACTTCAGTTGCATGCTCTGTTCCCACAATACATGGCGTTCCCATCTCACGCGATACAATTGCTGCGTGACACGTCATCCCACCTTCATTGGTAATAATCGCGCCCGCTCGCTGCATTGCCGGCACCATATCTGGCGTCGTCATTGTCGTCACTAAAACATCTCCTTTCTCAACTTTTCCTAATTCCGAAGGGTCATGCACCATTCGAACCCGACCACTATATACGCCCGCTGACGCCGTCTCTCCTTTCAATAGGATCTTACCCGCTTCTTCAACCAAGCCCGCCCTCTGACTTCCTTCAACTCCACTCGCAGCATTTTTCTTCAATGTTGTAATTGCGCGTGTTTGCACAATAAATAAATCTGTATTATTCTCCACCGCCCATTCAATATCCTGTGGCCTGCCATAATGCTCCTCTAACTTTTTCCCCAATCGAGCATACTCCAAAATTTGCTTCTCATTTAACACCTGGTGCGCTTGCATATCCACAGGAATTGGCTTCTTCTCATTCTCACCCGCAGCATTACGAAACAACCCCATATCCTGTTTGCGAATCTCCATCTTTGTAATCTCGCGTGTTGCCTTATTTACAACATACATGTTTGGATTTACTTCCCCTCCCACAATCAACTCACCTAACCCATAAATCGCCTCAATCACTATCTCCGATTCATTATTTGTAGAAGGATTTGCCGTAAACATAATGCCCGACTGTGTCGCATTGACCATCTTTTGCACAACCGCACAAATCAGTACACTCATATGATCAAAATTATTTCGCACTCGATAATAAATCGCTCGTGCCGTAAACAATGACGCCCAGCAGCCAAGTACCGCGCCAACCACATTCATCCGCCCTTTCACATTCAAAAATGTTGCTTGTTGCCCCGCAAAACTCGCTTCTGGCAAATCCTCTGCCGTCGCACTCGAACGCACCGCCACAAACACCTCTTGCGCCTTCACTAAATCGCTCGCTTTTTTCGCATTCGTTCCCAGTAAATCATACGAATCCATAATCTCTTCCGCCATATCTTCCGGAAACGGTGTTGCCATAAACAACTTTTGTATCTGTTCAGAAACCCGCTGTAATTGCGTATTGTCTTCCACATCCAAACCTCTCAACAACACCGCGATCTTTCCATTCAACCTCGTTCGCTCAATAAATTCTTTATACGTCTGCGCCGTCACACAAAAGCCTGGTGGCACAGGAATCCCTAACCGAAACATTTCACCAAGGTTAGCCCCTTTTCCACCAGCAATCGCTATAGAATCCTTCGTAACATCCTTAAACCATGCAACATATGACATACGCTCAACCTCTTTTAATAATAACACAGAAAAGAAAATACCTATTTAAAAGTATCTTCATTCATTAAGACTACTTTATAGTAATAAAGTTTATATACTTAGACCCTAAAATCAAATAAATGATCTCTTTAGAATCCTACATTGGAACTCCCACACTAGAATTAATAATTGCAGATTGTAAATCAAGAAAAACATTCGCAAAAGCAAGTGAGAGAAACGAAGAATGGATAGGACTATTTTTTGGTCTTCACGGGGGGAGTTATGCTTACAGCCGAGGGGTTTTAAGACGTGTTTCCAGAGATTTACCGCCAGGTAATTTCCTAGATTTGGGTTCTGGAGCGGGAACAATTGTTATTGAGATGGCCTCTGAAAGCTGGAATTCTTATGGAATAGATTTCTGTCACAATTGTTATGAATTGGGTAATGAAAACATCAAACTCGTGGAGAAAGAGAAATACATCAAAAAGAAAAGCGCAAAAATTGCACATGGAAATTTTTTCCCAAAAGAGTTTGTGTTAAGCAGAACTGATAAAAAAGAAGATAGCTTTAGAGAAGATATTGAAACACATCTCCATACATGTCAAAATAAGAACCCTTATCAAAAATTACACCTTAAAATCAAAGAGATAGATCTTTTCTATCATTATCAAGTCGAACGAAAAGATAATATCTTACGACTATTTGCACAACAAGCAAAACCAGAAGCAAGACTCTTCTTTGTAAAAAGCTTCGATGATGCCTATACGCTTCCCCCTAATATCGAAAAAGAAAGTGAACTAGACTCAACATTCTTCTTGTACAGAAAAAGAGAATAATTAACCTAAAGAGCACTATATTTTAAACATATCACTTCAACTTAAATTCATTCACAATCTTATACTTCGCACCTTCTGAACTCAGCACACTCTCATACAACACAACTTTATCCACAAATAACTTTCCAAATTCTGCCCTTCCCCATTTGCCAACCAACGCCTGCAATAACGGTTTGCCTTTCCCCGACTTCACCCGCAGCACTGTTGCATGTGGCACATCTTCTTCAAACTCCTCTGCTCGAATATCACTCAACTCCTCTTTAATAACTCGCATTAACTGCACCATCTCTGAACTAACAACACCCACCCACACAACCTCAATACGCTCCAAACTCGGAAAAACACCAACCCCTCGAACCGGAGCAGAAAACTTCCGAAAACCTGCAAGCGCATTCTGTATCTTCGCAATAATTCCCGGAATCCTCGCCTCATCCACTCCACCTAAAAATTTCAGCGTCACATGCACATTCTCCCGTGGCACAAATGAACCATCTAGATCTATCAACCGTAAACTCTTACAAAACACTTCAATCTCTCCAATGATTTCCTCAGAAAAAACAATACCAATAAAGAGCCGTTTCATAATAAAAAAAGAAGGAAAACCTACTTCCCCTCACCAAAATCTTCTGAATCCTCATACTGCTGCGTTGGTTCATCTTCCATTTGTCGCAACTCATCTTGTCGAATCGTTGCAAACTTAGATTGCCTTGGCGGTGGCGCTTCTAACTTCTCAACCACTTCTGCAAATCCTACTTTCGCAAGTACCCGTGTAACCCGAACTTTCACAAAGTCCCCTTTAGCCACACTTGGCACAAATAACACAAATCCTTTAACCCGTGCAATACCATCACCTTTTTCTCCTACGGCATTAATCGCCACATCATATGTTTCTCCCACTTTAACAGGAGCTATCTGTTGTTCATTCATGTATGTATACCTCCATATACGTCATCATAAAAATTGAAAGATAAAACATCAACTACCATAATATCCTGCCAGAAAAAACATCAATTGTAATCATATATTAAATAGAGAAAAAGCCATAAAACTATATAAATGTTTCCTGAAAAAAAGCGTATTAAATTTACCAAAAAACATTCTACGGTTCTCTACAAAAAATAAAAATCATTTACTTCTCAAACGCACATACACCCCAATCTTTGGAACTATAGGTACATCCACCCCATAATCAACTTCTCCCGCCACACCCGTTGAAAAAGTATCAAACGTGTACCCCACATGAGCTCGACTTGTTCCTTTAAGTACCCCTCCATTTCCCGAAACAATTTGCTCAAGTTCTAGAGGTATCTTATCAGTAACACGAACAACTCCTAACATAAGTAATTCTGCCATCGCATCTTTCTGCATACTCGCGCTCAACGCCGCATAAAAACTACCCCTCTCACCCTTGACAAAATACGAAACACCTGCTTGTGGCACTAAATGCTCCCCATACAATCGTGCTTGCCCAAGCAACCGCACCCCCTGCCACTCACCCACACTCACTTCATTTTGCATAAACGAACTGTTTTTCCCATCATATCCACGAAAACGTCGTACACGTGTAAAATACTGCGCATTGGGATTGTTACCCATACTCGCACTCCCTTTCACTTCTATAAGCGCTCCTTTATCATTGCCAAATACTTCCCCACTCACAAAATCAGCCTGTGCCTCAGCAGTATAGCCTAATGCAGCTGTAAAAAATCCCTTTATAATCATTTGTTTTAATGTTGTCATACTATTTCCTCCACTTATTCCAAACTAAGTATTAATGCATCCAGCGATCGCACAACCTTCAACCGAAAATCAACATCCTCTCGAGATTGATATATCTCTGAAATCTTTGTGAAATAAAGTGAAAGAGGTCCAGTCTTACTTACTTGTGCCAATCCCTCTAATAATTTCACTCCATCATGTTGTTCAAATTCATGTTGTTGAAATCGAGACAGCCCAGAAAAATACAAAGGATTTATTTTTACTCCAGTATCAATCAAAAATGAAACACGAGGATCCTCACCTAATGCATTGTACATTAATTGGCATCTCTCCGTAGTTGTTCCTAGTTTCTGCAAAAGATATGCTGAAATCGTACCCTGCGCCACACCCATTTTCTCAGCTAACTCTCGTTGTGTTACTCCACGTAATCTCATCACACCTCTAATCTGCTGTGCAGCCAAATCAGTTAACAATGGTTTAAATGCTGTCATATTTACCTTACGTTTTAGTTTCGTTAATCTTGTTGAAATTAGTATCAGTTTCAAAGTAAACCGTCAATAGGAGTATCAGTTTCAATAACTCTATCTTCTAAATTGAGAAGTTTAACCTTGCCCATCCGAGTTTTAACCATTTTTTTTTCAGGATGAGCTGTTAAATAGTCCATCCGAGATTTAAAATACCAGTCACCTGACAGTTCTTGTTTGAACTCCTCAAGAGTCATGATATGACCAAAATAAGTTATCCCATCTTCATACCGTCGTTTTCCATAAAGAGTTTCGCCATGTTTCTGTACTTCCTCTCGGGCAAAAAATCTATATCCATAACTTAATGCTGGCACGTTTTCTGGAATATCTAATTTTGAGCGGTCTCCATCTTTAACCTGACACTCTTTCTCTTTGGGATCATACATCACTGTAAAATACAAAAATTGAACGTATTTTTTTAGCATAGTGTTTACCCTTAGTTAAGTTTAATATCTACTATAAAATAGTTAAAATATCGCAACATATTTAAATATTACCTACCCCTAAGGGAGGAGTAATAGCAATATACAAGACCAAACCCAAATTAAACCTAATATGGCCTTCCAAAAAGACCTCCTCGAAGAAATTGGCTTGACCAAATCTGAAATCAACGTCTATCTCGCACTCCTAGACATTGGCTCCTCAACCACCGGACCTATTGTCGACAAATCTCAAGCCTCCTCTTCTAAAATCTATGAAATTCTGGACAAACTAATCCAAAAAGGTCTTGTGAGCTACATCATCAAAGATGGCATGAAATATTTTGAAGCCGCCGACCCCAAACGTATTCTTGATTACCTGCAAGAAAAACAAACAAAATTACAGCAGCAAACCAAAGAAATAGCCGACATCATCCCCCAGCTTGAGCTCAAACGATCTCTCTCCCAATACAAAAGCCAAGCCACCATCTACAAAGGTATGAAAGGTCTCGAAACTGCGTTTAAAGAACTACTTGACGGCAAAGGTGGCACAAATTATGTTTTTGTAGTTGGAAAATTGGATGACCGCCTCAATCAATTCTTTCACAACCTCTACAAACAACGCGCCGCCCAAGGAATAAAAACCAAAACCATCTTTTCCGAAGCGGGAAGAGAATACTATGAATCACGCAAAGACACTCCCCTCTTTGAAGGAAAAGTCATTGGTACAACCACTTCTCCCGCCACCATTAACATCTATGGCAGTAAAGTCAATATTCGCATGGGCACATCAAAAGAAGTCCTCTGCGTCGTCATCGATAACCAAGAATTAGCTGACTCCTTCTTAGAACAATTCAACATCCTCTGGAATCAAGACGTAACCATTGGCATAGGTTTTGATGCATTTGAGCGAGAATGGTATAATCTATTTGACCAACTAAAACCCGGTGAGAGTTACGACGCTCTCGGAGCCGCCTTTGGCATTCCTGAAAACGAAGAAAAATTTGTCACCTTTTTTCGTAAACTTCATCAGGCCCGCATTAAAAAAAACATAAAAAGTAGATTACTCTTTAAGCCAGGAGCAGAGAAAATAGTAGAAAAATATGGCATGCAAGAACTATATAAAAAAGACCTCCAACATAAAACCATTCCTATCGAATCAGAATTCCCCGTAGAAATTTTTACAGGAAAAGACAGAGCAATATTACTAGTCCAAAAAAAAGAACCCCTCACCATCACCATCAAAAACAAAGAAATCGCGGAATTATTTCGACAGCATTTCAACCATCTCTGGAACCAAGACGTCGCCGTGTACAGAGGATTTGACGCCGTCACCTCTCAATTTCACTCCATGCTCAACACCCTAAATCCGGGAGAAGAATACCAAGTATTAGGAGGATCACACGGTAAGGGAGGTGAAAAATTACGCAAATGGTTTATGCAGTATCATAAAGAGCGTATGGAAAAGAAAGTCCATGTAAAAATTCTTGCCAACGACCAAGACTACTCAGATATCTTATCAACGCTAAGTCAACCGCCAGATACTAAAATGAATCTCAGTAAAATAAAAGCACTCCCAAAAGAATTTTCATCCCCCATGCAAATAAATCTGTATCCCCATGGAAAAGTATTTATTTTTGTCTGGGGAAAAGAACTGATGTGTTTTGAAATTGCATCGGATATTGTCTACCAAAACTTCCAATCGTATTTTCAAGGTCTCTGGCATCAAAAAACAACCTCACTCACAGGAGAAACAGGAATAAAAATCCTATTTGACGACATGCTCAATTATACAGATGTCTGGTTCATTGGCGGCAACGGCGGTATCAGAAAATACTACCCGCAATATTGGAAAGTGCATAACACAGAAAGAATAAAAAGAAACATAATCTGGCACGATTTAATTGATGCAAAATTAATGTCTAATTTATTCCCAAATCAACAACGCCGTAGCGTTCCCTATTATGAATATAAAATACTACCCCCAGAACTAAGCAGCCCCCATGTGATAGTATTTTATGGGAATAAAGTTGCAAATATTATCTGGAAGAAAATACCCCTAGCCACAATTATTGAAGACAAAGAGATAGTTGAGGGGTACAAAAAATATTTTGATTATTTGTGGAAAAGTATAAAATGAGTACAGCATATTTGAATAACGTCTGCATTTGCCAAACCCACTTATATCAAGCCTCTCCCGCTACTTTTTTTCCATCCAAAATAGATGGATTTGTTCGAGGAAAACTAAATAAGACTATTTCCCGCTCAAGTATGGGAAGAGAAGTTCTACCCGCTCGTTTTAAACGTACCACTCCAAATCTCTCCAAAATTTTTAAATCACGGGTAACTGCTTGCTTTGGTCTTTTTGTTATCTTTGCAATCTCTCCCACAGATTGAGGATGATGCATTTTAATTATCTGAATTAATTCTAATCGCCTCTTTGTAAACATCATGGTTAGATCAGGCAATGCCAAAATAGAACCATTTGGAAAATCAATAGTTTCATTGAGTATGTCATCAGTAAGAGTTCCCAATAATTCTTTTATTTTTTTTTTATTCATGATTTCAAACTCTTTTCGAAATAAAACCTATATTTTTCATAATTATCAATTATACTAAAAGCACGAAATATTCGTATACACAAAATGTGAAGAATATCACATTTGTGCACCAATAAAGTAGTTTCTTTATTGTGTGTTTGTTCGTGCTTTTATATATACAAAGGCACTAACTATTTTGTACGATTAATTAGTGCCTTTGGTATATTTCATCACGATATTCATCTAGTATGAAACGTAAATCCCAACTTTCTTTGTGTTTAATGAGTATTAGCTGAGGACTACGCCAATATTTTTGTTCATGGAGAAAACCATGATAATTATCAACTCTATAAATCTCATACCATTTGCCATCAATATAAGCTTGGTAATTGAGTGCAAACTTAGTTAGTTTTCCGAACTCTTCCCACATTAATACAACATCAAGTACATCTTGAAGAGAGAGAGCTATGGAATACTTTTTGCTTTTCATTGTAAACATAAAATGTTAACTATTTAAAACATTTGGTGAAATTCAAGAAAAATAAAGAAAAAAAATGTCTAAATTCTATTTCACATCAACTAATCCGCCTTCTGTTACTTCAAAGCACGCTTCTCCGTCAGCAAGGTTGGGCGCATCAATCAATTTTGCCACACGTGTCCCTTTCCTACCTTTTCTCAGATATATCCGAAATGTCGATGCATGTGCCACGACGTGTCCGCCAATTGCCTGCGTTGGATCACCAAAGAATTGATCTGGTTTTGCCATCACTTGGTTTGTCACATACACACAAATATTGTTCGTATTCGCAATCTTTGCCAGGGTATGCATATGCCTATTCAACTTCTGCTGTCGCTCCGCAAGCGTCCCTCGTCCAATGAATTCCGCTCTAAAATGAGAGGTCAACGAATCCACTACCACTAAACGCACCTTCTTGCCTTGCTCCGCCATCATCGTCTCCACTTTCTCAGCCAGTAACATCTGATGATCCGAGTTAAACGCTCGTGCCACCATAATGCGTGTCAATGCATCTTCTGGATTCATTCCTGCTCCTAACGCAAACTGTTTAATCCTCTCTGGTCGAAACGTGTTCTCCGTATCAATATACACTGCATGCGCATCTGGATCTTCTTTTAAAATATTGACGCACAACAAATGCCCAACCTGTGTTTTTCCCGAACCAAACTCACCAAAACATTCCGTGATCGCACTCGTCTCAAATCCGCCGCCCATTAAATTGTCAAAATTGGTGCAGCCCGTAGATATCTTCGAAATCAACGCCCGTTTTTTGAGCACCTCCATCCCCGTCTCAAATCCCATCTTCATGCTATCTCGCGCCGCGTTAATCATCTTACGCGCCACCGCTTCCGTTACACCCGCCGTCTCCACTAATTCACCTAACGTTGCAACAGCCACTGCCATCATATCACGATAGCCCGCCTGCTCTAACTTCTCCGCCGTCGCCGCACCCACACCTGGTAAATCACTTAATGTTAATTTTTCCATTTTTAGCACTTTATCTGGTTCGGTAGACTTTAACACCTTCGATTTCGGTTCCTCTGTGATAAATTCATCCATAATTACTTTAATTTTTGCCTCTGCCATAGTTAATCACCTCTCTTAAATAAATCTTGCTCCCCTAATACTAAAAACTCATACGCCCGCTGCATCACCAGTGCCGCTTTGGGTAAATCATTCACCCGAAAAGAATTCGTTGACTGCCACTTTCCTTCTTTATCTGTATACGCTCTCTCCAGCGCAATCGTACGATACTCCGCCTCCTCCCCCGTAGTTTTTTGCGCTTTATTCAGCCATACTGTTGCCGATATTGCTCCTGCCCGAAACTTCTTCTCAGGCAAATTTCCTTGTCTTTCTATCTGTGGTACATTTCGTACCTGTGCTTTTTGCACACCTATTGTTGTGTTCATGTTAAACACCTCTTGCTTTCGCATTTTATTTCAACTCACCCTTATTTTAGAGTGAGGAGGCGAACCACTTACGTGATTACAGAAATACTACTGTTCTAGGAGCTATATAAACCCTGTCCGCAGCTGTCCAGTGTGTCCAGTGGGAAGGTGAAACTGGCTAAAACAAAGAAAATAACGCATTAGAACAACTAAACCCACAAGCCAACAACATAGTCTATCTCCATCTCCACCAACCCACAACCAACACCAAAACCCACACCACACAAAGCACTACATACTCCAGCCATCCTCCCACCCGCACAGGTCCACAAAACCGCTCATCCGACAACGGATACAATGGTGCCACCCCCATCTTTGTCATACAATCACCAATCAAATGCGCTAAATAGCCTAACAAAAACGCCGCCCCATACACCCATGAAAAAAAATAACTAATTACCCCGCCAATCAACACATACAAAAAAATTGAATGGAAAAAACCGCGATGTTTTGAAAGAGTAACCACTACCCGTCCGATAAATCCGCTCCAACGACTCATCTTACTAGAAGGCTCATCAATATCCGGAAAAATACTCCCCAATAAGACCAAAAACACCATCACAAAAATATTTCCCATCAAATATATTTTAAACACTAAAAAAAACAAAAGCCCAAGCAATATATGCGTTAAAAATAACATAAAAAGAATAATTCATTGAAATTAATAAAAGTATTCTAAATCAAACGCTTTTATTCTCCAATCGTGCCATCTCTTCTTCCACTTTTGCTCGCTCCACCATCTGCACATTAAATTCCAAGCGATCAAACATCTCATTCTTTTGTACTCTCCCCATAACTTTAATTTGCTCACCTAACAAATCAGTTTTCCTATCCTCAAACAACGCCCCATTCTCTTTATACTTCACCATTCCTCCTTCCTCAACACCAAGCAAATGATTAGTCTGATTCTTCCAAAGCACATTGCGAATTGTCCCCGTGCCATCATCCACAATTACATTCATCACATACGACATAGTGGGGGAAACTATCCCATGCTCATTACATGTAAACCCGCCTGTTACTTCAACCACTTTCTTCCCACAATTTGAACACACATTAAAAAAACGAGGATCAAACACTTGCACAATCGTGCCAAAAATTTCTGCCCCTTCTTCTCCGCCATGTAACTCCTCAATCTTCTTGCGCGAAAACGCCACCCGTTGCCGAACCACATTCACAACTTCCCCCGATGGATTCACCTCAAGAGAAGACTTATCATTAAAATGCACTTCTTTATTCCCATTATTCTCTCGTACATACGTATCTTTTACAAAAACAACATCTTCTTCATTCACAGAATTCAACAAACTAACCTGATCATTCCAAAACACCACCCGCATCGTCCCCGTCTCATCACCAACAATAATCGAACACACTTTTCCTTTAGATTCCCCTTTAGCAAACTCACGCATCTCAAACTTACGCATCACTTTACCTAAGAACGAAATCCCTCGCATTCCTGCATACAATTCTTTAATCTTCAGTTTACCCTGCTGCGTCGTTGAAAATAATTCCACACCTAGCTCATTGGCAATGATATGAGCCGCTCCCTCCTCACTAATCAAGCCAGACAACTCATTGATTTTTGTTTTCAACTTACTATCTAGCTCCTCGCTGGTAATCTTGCCGCTCTTGAGAATCTTCTCTTTCACATCCGCCAATGGAATTTTAAACATAAAACCTCAAAACCCTCCACTATAAACAGCCTTAATTCAATTTATAAGGATTTGTATAATAGAAGATATACAACTCTCTTACCCAAAATACTTTCTCTCTTCAATACTTTAGCTCCATTCAATACTTCAGCTCCACAAACTCCTCTAAAATGGATTCTTCCTTGCCATCAAACGCCGTAACCCCTAACATATATGGCTTATCTTTGTGCAACCCTCCCTCCTGCAATACATACATAATATTGCCATTACATAAATACGCTTTCATAGCCTCTTTCGCATCACTGCATGGTAAAATCTCCTCTTTCTTCACAAACGCGCTCTCATAAAATCCCAACGTAGGATCTTTGGGAACCGTAGAAAAAATATCTATCGCTTTGCCCGGCGTATAACCAACCACACTAAGCCAATCAGTATAATATATCTTATACCCCTCGGCTAAAAAATTAGAGGGAAACGTAACTATAAACCCGTTTAAACCCGCATCGTGACTCACACTCACTTTCTCAACGGGTAAAATCTTAGAAGGACTAAAATCCAACGCTAAAGAGTACTTCACCTTCTTCCTCTCACCCACTCTGCCCGTTGACAACGTATACAAATTAGGACTCTGCACGCAAAAGAGTGCTCTTCTCTCGCCTGCCTCTTTATTCTTTATCTCTGTCTTCCCATCACAACTTCCAACTCTCCAATGAATAGGCAAACTTTTCTCAACACAAGTCATAAATTCCTGCATATCACGACACTTCTCAATCAACAGCTTCACCTCAGACCCCAACTGTGTATACTCCTCAAATGAATATCCCAAATCCACGGCAAAACTCGTATCATAAAAATAACGCTGATCCGCCGGAAAATGAGCTTCTTTCAACAACAATGAGTTAATTTCCTCTTTCTCACCCTGTGCTCTAAAATATTTTCCTGTGGTGTACACTTCAGAGAAATTCCCACGAGGTATCCTCACTTTCAACTTCTCGCTTGCACGTGATGTAAAATTCCCACGCACCTCTGGCAAACACCACCCCTCACGCATGTTCCATAGATTAGTATTCTCAACCACACCACATGCCGAAACCTCCCCGCTCCTCCACCCCCCATTAAGTGCCATCTCTTCTGCCACTTCCAAACCCACATTACGCTCAACGCTCTCCTGCACAAGCAACACTTTTTCTGCTTCTAGATAATTATCCATCAAAAAATGTAACGCCCACTCTCCTTTAATATGATTGGTTGTGGTTTCTTTATAAGTTCCAACAAAAAATATTGCCATTGCTATTAACACACCAAAAATAATCCAATGAATAATCGCCCCTTGTTTATTCATCCGCCACCCCGACTCGCATGAAATGTATAACAGCTCTTACTACTCTCTTTCCAAACGCAGCTTGTACTATCATCCGCTTCATACAACGCCACAACATCTTTCTCACAATCTGTTTTTGTCAGATAATCACCGCAAACAGTAACCACTCTCCCCCCTAACACTTTACTTCGCGCAACAAATGTAGACACATTAATTTGTTCCAAATTCTCCCCATTATACAACTGCACACGTAAATTATTGATTCCTGAATCTAATCTTTTCGCATCCGCCACTGTATCTAAAGACGCATGTGCCCCTCCTGCCGCACTCTGATTGAGCACAAACCCCACAAAATATAACAAAAACGCCGCCATCGTCACCGTAAATAGAAAGTCAAACAAATCATCCATCATCCCTCTCCGGCCTTGCATCATTAGATTTTTTCCTCCACATATATAATCAAACGATCTTTAATAACAACCCCTTGAGAATCACGAACCAGTACTTCTTTAAACAACGTAAAATCATCTTTGTGAAAATAATTATTTGACATAACCTCTACCCCTCTCTGTTCTAACCTCAATCTAAAATTAAAATCTTGAAACCCTCTCTCTTTTTCGGGAGCATAACATAAATCCATTTGTGCCGATGTAAATTTAGTCAAGTCAATAATCCCCTCGTGCACCACACCAAATTTATCTATCCACACAAAACAATAAGGATTATGGACAATACGCAGTGAAAGTAATTCTGCTCGTAATTCCGGAGCAACTTGTGTCAATTTATTTCGATAACTCCCAAGCGTAAACGCAAACGCAATCACCACAAGTGTAATAACAATACCTGCAATCATCCAATAAATCGTCTTACGTGCAACATCAAATTGTGCTCTCTTCATATGCATCCCCGCAGCACAATTTTAATCCCTCTCTTCTCAAGACAAATTGCATCTACACTTTCAACCGAACCCTCTGCCGTATATCCTTGCGGTAAAATAAATTCGCGTGCCACCCATAAATTATGTGCTTCACCTACCCCAAACACCGAAATGCTCCCTTTTGTTAGGATAAAAGAATATGCTGATACCTTATGAGGATACATCGCCATTGCATCTCCGGGCACACCAACAAGCGTATCCATCATCATTCTCATCTCTTCCGCCATAGTAATTTTAGTTGTCAGTGTCGAACTCGTATACGCCGCCGCAATGCTCGTTGTAAGATAAATTGTCAGTGCCACTACTAAAATCTCAAAAATCATCATTAAAATACTTGACCCTTTTGTATTCATTTAAAAACACCTTTTTAAGTTGCTGGTGGTGCAATCACGCCACTCAACAAAACATCTTTTCCTTCTTTCTCCATCTGAATTGAGATACGCCGATTATTATCATAATACGCTCCAACTCTCAAACTGGCTTTATCCGCCAAATGCCGCTCAATTAAAAACCCCGATTCACAACGATAAGATTTCACACTATGGGGTGTACCGATACCGCAATCAACCATACGTAATGTAGGAATTGTATCATCGCAAAGCACATCCGTCCCTTTGACAGAAAATGTCGCATCACCCACCCCATATTCTACTTTTCGAAATAAACAAAGACACGATTTGCCTGCCGAACATCGTCCCGGCCTCTCCAAAGTAAATGAATAATCGCTGCAGCCTACACAATCTGATATTACATTCACTTTCACCTGCGTCGCTTTCTCCTCAAAATAGACTAGTGCCGTTCCGCTATCCAAAATAAGCACATCACTTTGATGCGCCAGGACAGGAATATTATTATTCTCATAAAATGTGGTAAGTGTACTTGCAAACTCTCCAAAATTATTTTTTGCCTGATCGCTAAGCGCAAAAAACTTAGACACAAATAAACACGCCGGCACAAAAATAATCAGCGCTAACAGTAACGTTGTTAAGAACTTCACCATAATTGCCTTCTTGTGTAACATGTGTAATGCCTAATCCCTATCTTCAATACTAATCTTTTTATCCAAACTAATCCGTATCTTTAATTAAAAAAACAAAAATAATTTAGTATTTATTGTGTGATATCTATTTTTTGAGAACCGTATATCTCTCAATTTCTACGCCTCCCTCAGCAAGCGCAAACGTATACGTACCTTTTTTTGATAACGCAAACGAAAAACTTCCCTCTTTCAAAGTACCAGAACCATCTGGCCTCTCCACCGTTAATATACATCCCTTACAAGAAAACTCATACGAGATCTCTGAACCAATCGTTTCAAATCCCTCACTCACAATAGGTTTTCCCGCACTATCGAAGAGCTTTAATTTTAATTCAGGTGATGTAACAAC
>JAHFQW010000050.1 GCA_023259115.1 archaeon | reverse complement strand
CAAATTTTCTTTGAATGTAAATGGACGAGGCGCTCCTTCTTCACGTAACTCTTCAACACCCTTTGCATAAGTGGAGGCTTGTGGCATTAAGATATATTTTCCGCATATGAGTAGATCGTTTGTCATAGGAGTATACCCCTGAATCTTTTTAATGGTTAAAATGAGTGGTTGTTTATAAATATTTGGTATTTTTATTACTTTAAAGGAGTATTTGTAATTCTTGCCCAGAATTTATTTAAAGTAACCCCTCTTTTTTGAATGGTATGAACAACTCATTTTTACCAACTTCACTAGAAGAAGGGAGAGAGTACTATGCGAATAAGGGTACTGTAGATTGGGCTAATGGGAATGAGAGTGGTTCTTTTGAACAATTTGATGTGGTGTTTATCACGGGTGATCCGTATTATGACCACCCATTGAGTGGGATGAGTATGATTGCGCGACTGCTGGATGCAAAGGGATACAGAGTAGGGATTGTGGCACAGCCGCAAACGGATGTAGAGTTTATGAAGTGTGGGAAGCCGAGATATTTCTTTTGTATTACATCGGGGTTGTTGGATTCTATGCTTGCAAATTATACCCCAATGTTACGACAACGAGAAAATGTGCTTGTGCCGCAGAGAGGGTTGATGGTGTATACGCAGAAAGTGAAAGAGTTGTACAAAGGATGTATTACGGTGATTGGAGGGGTGGAAGCAACGATACGTAGATTTACTCATTTTGATTACAAAGAGAATAAACTACGCCGAGGTATTTTGAATGATACGAAAGCGGAGATGTTATTGTTTGGCAACGCGGAGAGAGCGATTTTGACTCTCTTGTCTCGGATGAAGGAATTAGAGAAAGAGAGGGGAAAGAATATTTGTGAAGAGAGATGGGAGGTTGTGAAAGAAGGATTGGATTTGTTTTCGATTGATGGCGTAGGCTTTCGCATCAAAAAAGAGCAGATCAATCCCCGCGTGAAGGAGCTACCGAGTTATGAAGTGTGTGTGGCAGATGGGCAAGAATTCAATACGTTGACGAGAATGACTTATCTTTTACCAGATAATGCGTTTATTGAGCCGTGCGGAATGGGACTTATTTTACAGAATCGGCCAGCGCATGTGCTGCGTGAGCAAGAAATGGATTTTATCTATGAATTGCCTTATACCCGACAATTACATCCTGCATCAAAGAATTATGAGTTTAATTTATCGATGGTTGAGAAGTTAGAAACCTCAGTTATCATCGGCCGAGGCTGTTGGGGAAGCTGTTGGTTTTGTGTGATTCCACTGGTTCAAGGCAAAGAAGTGGCGACGCGTAGTAAAGAGAGTATTGTCAAGGAGATTGAGACATTGTATAAAAATGGCGTGCGCAAGATTAATGATCTCACGTTGCCGACGTTGAATATGTATGGGTCGAGATGTTCGTTGTATGATGAGGCGCAAGAGATTGATTCACCAATTATTGCACAGAGAGTGATGGTGTATAATAAAACAAAGTATTGTAATCAGCAGTGTGTGGGATGTCCAAAACGAGTGATTAGTGATGATTTGATACCTGTGTTGGATGCGGTGAGGGAATTGAATCGGAAGTACAGTGGCACATCAATGGAATTGCGCAGTGCGATTCGGCATGATATTATTTTAGAGCAGAAGCAGTTGTTTCGTGAGATTATGAAATTTGTGTCGAGATTGAAAATTGCGCCGGAACATATTTCTGATACGGTTCTCAAGCAGATGAATAAAGCGAATCGAGGGGCATTTGAAGAGTTTTTGAAAGAGTATGCGTTAGTGAATAAGGAACAGGGGACGAAGAAGAATTTGGTGCCGTATTTTGTGGCAGCGCATCCGGGCAGTACGATGAATGATATGGAATTATTACGGCAGTTCTGTGAGGAGAAAGATATTTTTGTGAATTTAACGCAGGTGTTTACACCAACACCGGGAACAGTATCAACGGCGATGTATTATACGGGAGAGAATCCGTTGACAAAAGAAAAAGTGTATGTTCCTCGCGGCTTTCGTGAAAAGAAAGATCAGAAAAATGTCTTGGTTAGCGGCTATGTGGCGCGAGATTATGAGGGGAATATTGTGGATGAGAATGCGTAATTGTTATCTTTTTTTTAGAACATAAATTTCTGCGGTCTGTTGAGCAGTACCTTGAGTGGTATGTAGTTCATAATTTTGTATTGGCAGGGTGTTGAAAAATGTGTGCAATGTATCTTTGGAGTACCAATTCTGCCAGTAGCCGTGACGACTCCAGAGATGAACATCAAAGGGGAGAGGAGTGGTTGGTTGAAAGAAGTTAATGAGGACATAACGCTGTGCAACACGCAGTGCTTCTTCAATTGGTTTTTTATAATCGGGGAGGTGTTCGAGAATATGTTTGAGGAGAACGCTATCAAATGTGTTAGAGGAAAAAGGTAAGTGATGGATATCGCCTTGAATGAAGTTGTGAGAGGGATGTTTTTGCTGGGCAATATGGAGCATATAGGCACTGCGATCGATACCTGTGTATTTTATTTGAGGATATTCTAAGAGGTAGCCGTCTAATTCAACGGCGGGGCCGCAGGCGGCGTCAAGGATAGAGGTTACTGCTTTTGAACGCAGAATGGTGCGTATGACGATGCGTTCGGGTTGGAGAGGATTTGAGAGATGGTTGACTAGTTGTTCTAATTCAGGACGAGGCTCGCCATTCCAATAGAAGTATTCTTTGTTGGGGGATTGATATTTGCCACGAAAATGATCTATTAGGGTACGAGTAAAATCTGTAAGATTTTTTAATTTGGAGTACATGAAGAGAGGATTTTTTAAGAGGGATTATTTAAATGTTGTTACTCTAAAATAGAACTGGTGTGTTTTTGTTTTATTGCTACATTATTTGCAGCAGGGAATCGTTCTTGCGTACTTTTTCAGATACGGAAAATGTGACACGAATGCCTGGCGAGAGTGTATGGAGGGGAATGCCTGTTTCATCAAGAACTTGAGATAAAGAGAGAGTTAATGCGGGAGTGGTTTTACCTTTGATGGTGAGAGTTGTGGGGAGAGGAAGTGTTTCTTGTTTTATGCGAACTAATGCGACTTGGGCTTTGGGATAATAATTCTCAACGATGCCAATTAGTTTATATGAGGGTTTGATTTTTCGTTGATGGGGAGAATTTGCACAGTCTTGTGAGCAACAGTGATTAAATCTGCTTTGACATTCTCTACAGGCGATGAATAATTTGTCGCAAGCGATGTTGTGGCAGTTAAGATATTGTTTTTCAGGGGTATGGCAGTGACGGCATTGGGTGATGGTGGGGCCGACGTCAGAGCTAAGACGATCGTCAAAGACAAATAGTCCGCCTTGCCAATAGGTTTTAAAGGAATCGCCAGAAGAACTGGTTTTCTCTTGGGTGTTAGGGTATTGATTGACATAGTTGATGATGCCGCCTTGGATTTGGTACACTTGATCAAATCCGTGGTCTTTGAGGTAGGCGGAAGCTTTTTCGCAGCGAATGCCACCGGTGCAGTATAAGACTATTTTTTTTTCTTTATATTGCTGGAGTTGCGGCAGAGTGCTAGGAAATTCACGGAAATTTTGAATGGGGAGTTTAATGGCGTTTTTGAATCGGCCAAGGTCGTATTCGTAGTCATTTCTGGCATCAATGATGATGAAGTCTTGGTTGGTGTTGTACCATTGTTGTAGTTGAGAGGGTTCGAGATGAGTGCCGGGATGGTTGAAGGTGACGGGAGAACCAAAATGCACAATCTCTTTTCGTACACGCACTACTAACTTATGATAGGTGTTTTTTTCCGCTGTTTGTTCACGAAAAGTCATATTTGTAAATAATGGATTTTGCATTAAATATTCTTGAAATTGCGTAATCTGTGAAATCAATCCACACACAGCACCATTGATACCCTCATTTGCCACAAGAATTCTCCCAAAAATATGGCGACTCTGACAAAAATCGGTAAGTACCTCACGTAACACTTCAGGCTGTTCAATAGGTATATATCGATAAAATGAGATTACTTTGTACATAGGAGAGGGATTTTTGGTGCTATTTTTAAGATTTTAGATGATTTTTATGAAAAAGATTATAAAACAAAGATGAATTTTAAGAAAGATGGGCTCATAGTCTAGCGGCTATGTACTAGGAGAGATAGCTTTGTACACTGCAGATGATGCCGCCTTCACAAGGCGGAGGTCCCCGGTTCGAATAACTCACTTGAGAATGAGTGATGAACGAGAGTCCGGGTGGGCCCATATTTTTTTTGTTGAGAGGTGTTCTGAAGAGATTTATGCAAAAAGTGATACTTGGCGTGGCACATGCAGAAAAAAAAGAACTACAAAGGATATGGGAAATAATTAATCAATAC
>JAHFQW010000049.1 GCA_023259115.1 archaeon | reverse complement strand
CCCTAACAGCACCTGCCACATTCTGTGTCACATCTACTGCATTAACAATTATCGGATCTCTACTCCCCTCAATCCCTTGATGTAGAATTACAATCTGTTTTATAATCTGTTTTGTCATTTTTCTCCTCCCTCATCCCCTCTCAACATCCCTAATACTCACAAATTTAAAATACTAGCGACCCTATACTTTTTAAAAAAGTAAAATTTAAATAGAAAAAGTACTTTTTAACAAAAATGCTTCACAAAAAAGATATACGACTGCTCTACGAACTCGATTGCAACTACCGCAACACCTACACTAAAATCGGCAAAAAAATCCGCATGAGCGAACAATTAGTCAGCTACAAAGTCCATTCATTTGAAGAAAAAAAAATCATTCTCGATTACGTCCCCCAGATAGATTATTCTCGTTTTGGCTACCTCACATTTCTCGTCTTTTTCAAAGTGCATTACACCAACGAACAAAGCTTCAATCGTCTGATCCAGAAAATCAAAGCCCATGAAAACATCATCTCTGTCATTGAATGTGATGGAAATTACGATTTAATCATCACGTTTGCCGCCAAAAACCCCTCCTCATTTAACAAAAAATTAAAATTACTTATCTCAGAAAATCCTAAAGAACTTCGCCATCACATGATTCTCACAACCGTTGTAGAACATCATTTCCCTCGCAGTTACCTCATAAATACCGAAGATCGCTTTGATACCATTCTCGGAGGAGATCGTGAAGAAATCCCCGTTGACAAATTAAATCAAAATATCATTCTCCAACTCATGCAAAGAAAAAAACGCGTCATAGACATTGCCCAAGCATTAGATAGCACTCCCAAAACCATCATAAACCATCTTCATCAGCTTGAAGAACAACATATTATCAAAGGCTATCGGCTTCTGCTCAACCCCGCGGCTATGGCTGTTAACGCCAATATTTTCCTCATTCGCTATCGTAATATCACTCTAGATGAAGAAGAAGAATTTCGTCGCTTCTGCAAATATCAACCAAACGTCATCGAATTCACCAAAACATTTGGGGAATGGGACGTCATCATCCACACCGAAACCGAAAATCGAGAAGAATTTCGTCGCCTCTCATTGCAAATGCGAGAAAAATTTGACGACGTCATCGAATCCAGCGACAATTTTCGTGTCTTTGCCCATCCTAAAAAACAATATTTACCGCAGGAAATATTTGAAGAATAAAAATCCCAATCTTTAAATACCTCCTCACTCTCCTGATTTGATGGCAATAGGTATCTTATCCATCATTCTCACCGTTCTTGGTCTCTGTTTATTTGAAACAATAAGTAGTATTGATAACGCCGTTATAAATGCCGAAGTGCTGCGCACCATGTCCAAACGCGCCAGAAAATGGTTTCTGTGGTGGGGTATTCTTATTGCTGTCTTTCTCGTACGTGGATTATTACCTTGGCTCATCATCTGGATTTCCACTCCCTCACTTGGCTTTATAGGTTCACTCACCGCAACATTTAGTAGTGACCCAGCTGTTATTAAAGCCATTGAAATTTCCGCTCCCATTCTACTCATGGGTGGAGGAGTATTTCTCATCTTTCTCTTCTTCCACTGGCTATTCCTAGAAGAAAAAGAATTTGGCTTGCATCACGAACGTCTATTTGTACAATGGGGCGTCTGGTTTTATGCTGTTGTCTCAATCATCTTAGCTCTCCTCGTATGGCATGCCCTAAAACAGAATCCTCTCATCGCCTTCGGCGCCGTTGTAGGCTCTACTGCATTTTTCATTACCCATGGTTTCAAACAAAATGCCGAAAAAGCCGAACATCAAATGGTACATGGCAAATCACATTTAAGCGATATAAGTAAAATTCTCTATTTAGAAATCATTGATGCTACCTTCTCCATTGATGGCGTACTTGGCGCTTTTGCCTTTACTCTTGCCATTCCTTTAATTCTTCTGGGAAACGGATTGGGTGCATTAGTTGTGCGTCAACTCACTGTAGGCAATATCGAACGCATCAAAAAATATAAATATCTCAAAAATGGTGCCATGTACTCTGTATTAGCACTAGGCACAATCATGATTAGTGACAGCTTTGGTGCTCATATCCCTGAATTCGTATCCCCCATTGTCACATTTATCATCTTAGGCTACTTCTTCTACTTATCAAAAAAAGCATTGAATTATAGTAAACCTAGCTAAAATCTTTCTATAGAAGACTTTGAGTAACACCGCTAACAATAATATAAAAAACACTCAACAAACCCTAAAAGAAATTAGAAAAAAAAAGAAAAAAACTCAGCTACCGTTATCTTCAAAAGAAATTAAAATTTCTTATGATTTTGATAACAATCTCTGCAATATACTGGCTTGCCGTCACTTGGCTTAAATGGCACCGTACATTCTTTCCCACAGTCACTGCAGGTTGCTTTGTGCATTTCTCGTGGTCCTGAAGAGAAACGTGAACCGCCTCTATCGCCACCTCGTTGTCCAAATCCCATTGTATTTCACCTTTATGTTTAATTATATGAAACTTACGTTTCACACACTGATTTCTCAAAAAGCGGCTCCTCTTTATAAAGTTATCACTCCAAATCCCCTGAACCTAGACTCCAAATCTATCCACTCAACCATCGAATATTTTGAATATCCCTCTCATTCCATCAAGTAAAAAGAGGTAGAAACACATGGCCAAATCATCTGATGAAACACAATTTAAAATGAAATTAATTGCCATTGGCAGTGCATCACGCGCATTAGAATGGAAACGTCGCAATCCCAAATTAACCGATGACGAAATCGTACGTCAAATCACCCAAAATGTAGATGAAATCATCAAAGAATGCTATTAATATAGAGGGGTTTGATTAATCCTATAAAACTTGTCAAACCCCTTCTATAAACAATAAACACCAAAAATGTCTGACCATCTCACCCCCCAAGCACAACAATTATATAACCTTCTAGAAACAGAACAATCTCTTCTCCTCCATCTTCTCTCCCCTAAAGGCAAAGCCGCGTATTTTCCCAAAGAAGGTATCCTTGCCCAAACCGCACAAGCCAAAAACAAGAAATATAATGCCACCATCGGCGTTGCCCTCGATGATGCAAAGCAACCCCTCTATCTCTCAGCCATCCAACAACACATTCAACTTCCTCCCTCTGACATCTATCTCTACGCCTCCAGTTACGGTCAACCCCAATTACGTACAGTCTGGCAGCAACACATTCAAACCCAAAATCCCTCTCTACATCATTCCATCTCGCTACCAATAATCACCGCCGGTTTAACCCATGCTCTGAGCATCATCGGCCATCTCTTTATTGATACAGATGACATCATAATCACACCTGATCTCTATTGGGGTAATTATCATCTCATCTTCAGCCAAGCCCATCACGCTAAATTTGTCACATTTCCTTTATTTCAAGATAACAAATTCAACCTTACTGGTTTCAAACAAACTCTCACCCAACACCCTGGCAAAAAAATCATTCTCCTCAACTTCCCAAACAATCCCACCGGCTACACTCCCACTATAGAAGAAGCCCATGCCATCTGTGAAATCATCAAACAAGACGCACAACAAAATAATCATCTCCTCGTCATCTGCGATGATGCCTACTTTAGCTTCTTCTACAAACAAGACACATTCAAACAATCCCTCTTCTCCCTTCTTGCCAACGCTCACCCAAACATTCTCACCGTCAAAATCGATGGCGCCTCCAAAGAACTCTACGCCTGGGGATTACGTATCGCATTTCTCACCTACGCAGGACTTCAACTCTCCCCTGCAACCTTTGAAATCCTTGAAGAAAAAACCGCCGGCAGTATTCGTGGCAACCTCTCCAACGCCTCACAACTCTCCCAAACATTAATCCTCAACGCCCTGCAAAATCCTCAAACGCCAAAAGACCAACAACACCATTTTCAACTCCTCCAACAACGCTACACCACCATCCAAAAAGTTCTGCAAAATTCTAAATATCAAAAACATTTCACTCAACTACCCTGTAACAGCGGCTACTTCCTCTGTATCCAATTAAAACAGGCCAACGCCGAACCCCTGCGTCAACTTCTCTTAGAAAAATACGACACCGGCGTTATCGCTTTAAAAAATCTCATTCGTATCGCCTTCTCAAGCATACCCGAGCAAGACATCCCTAAAATAATAGAAAATATTTATAACGCCTGCGAAGAGTTGGAAGAAAACAATCTCTAAACACCATAAAAAACCAACAAAAAAATAATAAAAACAATAAAAGAGAATCCCCAAACCAAAAATGCCCAAAGTCACCATCATCGGAGCCGGCAACGTCGGCAGTCAAGCTGCTCTCTTTCTTGCTCTCAAAAACATAGCTGACATTATCTTAATCGACATCATCGAAGGTATCCCTCAAGGTAAAGCGTTAGATATACAACAATCCCTCACACTAACTCATTCCACAATCTCCATTAGAGGCACCAATAACTACGCTGACACTCAGAATTCCGACATCATTGTG
>JAHFQW010000022.1:1136-20478 GCA_023259115.1 archaeon | reverse complement strand
AATACCAAATATTTATAAACAACCACTCATTTTAACCATTAAAAAGATTCAGGGGTATACTCCTATGACAAACGATCTACTCATATGCGGAAAATATATCTTAATGCCACAAGCCTCCACCTACGCACGTGGTGTTGAAGCGTTACATTCAGTCTCTGTGAAACGTCCATTCACATTCAAAGAAAATTTACAAGCACGAGTCGAAGCATATGAATCAGGTGATTATAGCTTGTTTGATACCTGGCTCAATTCTTGTACAGGTATTGCATATAAAGATGATTCAACGGAATTTAAACTCATTCCTGCGTGTGCTGAATTGATTGACATAGACAAAGATCGTGTATACTTTTCTTTGCCTATTGACTATTCTCGTATTACAGGTGTCGAATTAGATAGTTCAAAAGGAAAATATAACCAAGGATTAACTAACGCAGAGATTCTCAAACATCCTGCGTGGCTTGCTTTAGTGGAAGGTGATAGAGCTCTTCTGAGAACATATACTGATATTGTGTTTAGCGCATATGTCGCCAAATATGGTTCCAGAGACAAATTGATGGCATTTTATGTGAGAGGGAAGGTTTGGACTGATGAACTGCGAGGGGTCTTTGCGCATAACCTTCGCTTTAAAGCAGATGTCAGTGGCGATGCCAATTTCAGCAAATGCAGCCTTTTCCTGCATCGGTAGCTCTTGTTGTTGAGCGATGTTAGAAAAAATTCAAATATTTTAATGATTCTTTCATTTGTTTGTGATACCCCATCGCTTTGCGCTAGCAAAGTCACGAACCGCAGTGACTAGACTTGCGGTGATTGGGTTGTTGTTACATTATCCTTCTGAGGTGGGGTTGAACAAACATTGAAAATCCCCTTCGTTGTAAACGATACCTTGCCCCTTGGGGCGATTGGGATTTTCATTTTCCTTGCACAACATTTAAATAGTATACCTTAGACATACTAATTTGTGGCTAGTCCTAGTAAAGAAAATAATGTACTCAAACTCCTCTTAGAAAATAGTCCTCTGAAAGAATGGCATTTTGAAGAAATCGTTCGAGAAGCAAAAGTTACCAAAGCTATTGCCAATAAATGGCTTAAAAAATACAGTCAAGCAGGTCTTATTAAATCAATTAAAGAACCCGGAAAATTTCCCTATTTTATTGTAGGAAGTAATAATCTAATATATTATTCTTGGAAAAAAATTTACGCGCTCGAGCAACTCTATCATAGTGGATTAATTGCAGAATTATTATCATTAGAGAAAGCTAAGGCTATTATCTTTTTTGGCAGTATGATTAAAGGGGATTGGTATAAAGATTCGGATATTGATATATTTATATTAGGCTCTGCTTCTACATTTAATAAACATACGTATGAACATAACCTTGGAAGAAATATTGAGTTACATCTATTTGAAAACAAAAAAGAAATACACGCAGTCAAAACAGGATTAATCAAAAATATTATAAATGGGTATGTTATAAAAGGTCAAATCCAAGATATTATTGAGGTAGCATAACATGAAAATGTGCATCGATGATCTTCATAAAACATATCAATTCTGTAAGACAACGGGAAAATTCAAAGAGAAAAAAATTGATTTAGAACTAATTAAATCATTAACACTTGTCGCTGTAAAATGTCTAGAATTTATTAAAGAAAAATCAAAAAATATTCCCCCCGATAGCACGGACTGGACTTTTGTGTTTAGAGATTATTATGAATCTTTACGAGGACTCATTGAAGCGTATTTGTTATTTGAGGGAATTGAAGCAGATAATCATCAATGTAAAAATGCCTACATCTGTTTCAAGCATCCAGAAATGGAACTCGATTGGGAATTTCTAGAAATGGTTCGTCTGAAACGAAATGCCATAAATTATCGCGGGCAATTATTACAATATGCCGATTGGAAAATATTCAAGTTAAAATTAGAATTGCATATTAGTGCATTAAGAACAGAAATTACGGAGAAGTTGAAGAATTCATAATGGCAACTTTAAATTAATATTTTGCTTATGTATCAGTTACGATAATCTTTTAAATCAATAACTCTTTCCAATAATTATGTGGACAGCCAAACTCATCCTCCCAAGCGATCAAACTCATCTCCTCGCTAGTCGAACAAAAAAGTACAATATTAACCTTACCGGTTACCCTATATCACATTCTATCATAAAAAAAAGACTCTTTGTAACAATTGCAGGAATAATAAGTGGTTCCTCAGAAAACAAAAAAAACTTTATCAAAAGCATCATTAAAGATAAACGTGTTCTTAAAATCGAACAAAATAATGATTTTCTTGTCACAAAAATTGAACAACCCTCTGAAGTCCATGTTCTCTACGATCCCTCCATTTTTCATATAAAACCTATTCTAGTTGACAATAATGGATTTTACCATTGGACTATTGCCAGCTGGACAAAAGATAAATTAATTGATGTAGCAACAATGGTTCACAAATATAATGGCAAAGTAAAATCAATCAAACAGCAAAAATTACACAATATCACTTTTACCTCTATATTACCTGCATTAACAGATAAACAACAGCGAGCTTTAGAATTAGCCATTGAAAATGGGTATTATAACTCCCCTCGAAAAATAACTCTTAAACAACTTGCAAAGTTAATGCGCATATCTTATTCTACCTATCAATTTCATTTATGTATTGCAGAGAAGAAAATAATTCCTTCTCTATATAAAAAAGTGTAGGCATATACCTATAAAAATCTTAAATAAAAGTCTTTCTCCTACACTTATTCATGTCATCAACACCACCTCAAACACCGCATCATCATCTCCCAGAATGGCAACAAGAATACGCCTCTCTATCTAAACAAAGAATAGAATTACTTATCCAACAATATTTCCCAACTCTTCCTGCGGATTTATTTTCTCCCTTAATCATCTCTGCAACAAGTTTGGGAAGATCATTGAAAACCTCCTTAGCCTTACGTTATCTTGATTGGGAACGTCCTAGAATTTCCAACACTTTTTACGAATACTTACATGTGTACAAACCATCTGCACACTACAAAGAATGTTATGGGCATCTTCTTACCGATCTTGCAAAAATTGAGTTAATTCATAGTTCTTCTTGTATTCTAGATGATATTATAGATGGCGATACTCACCGTCGTGGCGTACCTTCTTTTCATGTACGTGAAAGTATCCCTAAAGCTCTTCTTACATCTTTAATGATGTATTCCATCGCAAATACTTATTCCACTCTTAAAGATTCAGCATTCACCTGTTCTCTAATGAAATCTCTTGGAGAAATGCTTAGTGGCGAAGCATTAGACTGCTTTCCTTTAGAAAACACCCAATTCATTTTAAGCAAAAAATCTCAACAGGAAATTGAAGAACTCTACGCTCTAAAAAGTAGCTCTCTATTTTCCTTAGCGCATGAACGTGTTGGTTGGCGCATGCAATTAGGGGAAAAAGAAACAAACGCTTTAGCACACTACGGAACAAATCTTGGTACATTGTATCAGTATGCCAATGATTATAATGATATTTTTAAGATATCTCCAAATATTCGAGGTTCAGAAGAAGAATTAATAACCATTACCTTATCTTTACCTTCAATAATAGCTCTGTCAAGAAATTATAAGAAATATTCTTCTCTAGTTGGTAAGACATTACCACGAAAAGAATTCTCAGAAGTAATTGAATCATTTAAACAAGATAAAATAGATAAAGAATCAAAGAATATTATTGATTGTTTAAAAAAGAAAGTATTAGAATCCTATCCTGGTTCACAACAGCCTACAGAATTAATATCTCTGCTTGAACAACTAATCAAACCTCTATTTTGGGAATATTCTTATGAAAAATAATTAATAAATTTATCTTTTGTTGCCCTGTTTAGATATCTCTCTTCCTATACCACAGCCCATACAACAATCCAGATAAAATCAACAACCCTGCCCCACCAAATACTTTCTCCTTCGTATCATTTTCTTGCCCCCAAAATTGACATTGTTTCTCTACAGCGCAATTTGGTGGAAAACAACACGTCTCCGACACCACAAATCCTGTAATCCCCGAACCTAGAAAATAAATCCCCATAACCCCAAACAAAAATAAACCTATAATCAGTATCTTCTTCATGCCCAAACCTCTAACACGATAATAGATGCAATACCCAACACTATTCCCACAACACCAAAGAACGACAATCTCTCTTTGAAATATATCCAGCTCACCATTGCCAGCGTGACAACATTAAAAATAACAAAAATCATCGATGCAATTGCCATATTCTCATACTTAAAACTCTGTGCTAGAAAATTTAGACCGGCCAAATATATCACTAAACCAATAACATAAAACCAAGCATTGCTCATTGCGACCCACTTCTTCATCACAATATCCCCAATTGTAAGTACAACTCCCCCTATAAATAATAACAATAACGGCCAATAATTCATCTCCTATCTCCTCGCATACACAAACCAATCCCACAACTTTTCTTTCCCATGAAATGCTAACAACGTCTCGTCTTCATACACTTCCCATGGGTAATGCACCTTGCGCACTTTAATATTCGTAAACCCTGCCTTCCATAAGCGATATTTCAATTCAAATAAATAATAATTCTTCTGCTTGCAATCCGGATATTGAATAATTCCTGCCTCAAAATCACACTGCAATCCCTCCCGCAAATCCTTCTTCGCTTTCTCTAACGCCACCTCTTCAGAATCACCCTCCTCCATCCCTTTCTCCTGCATCAATAACGCACGATATAAGAAAGATTCCATCGCCGGAAACACCGCCAATAACGTTCCTCCTTCTTTGAGCACCAAATACGCTTCACCTAGAATTTTTTCCACATCCACAATCTTGGGCAACAACACCGAATTCACCGACACCGCCACATCAAATTGCCCATGAAATTCATTTAAATCACGTGCATCTCGCACATGCAGCTGCACATTCGAAAGCCCTCTCACTCTCTCCCCTGCAAATTCAATCATCTTGGGTGAAAAATCAATCCCCACAACAGTAGAAAACTTACCCGCAAGTGTAGGCAGAAAATTCCCAATTCCGCAGCCGATATCAATCACCTTCATCTCTTTAGTATTCGCACCAATCTTATTATCCAGATACCAAAAAATAGGATTCTTCACTCCCTCCGCAAACGGACTCACTACATCCTCAAAATACTTCTTCGCCGACCGATTCCACACTTTTGCCTCTTTATCCATCATAAAACCAACAGAAAACTAGAATATATAAAGATTGTTGTCATTGCTCTATTAATTCTCAAAAACATTTATAAAAAATAAATTATTCAACACGCTCATGGACATAACAGATCTCACCCCACTCGAACAAACCTCCCTAAAACGTGGTATCCCCATCCTTGGCTCCGCCAAAGGTCAGTGGCTTCTGCAATTCATAAAAGAACACAACCCTCAGCAGATTCTTGAACTAGGCACTGCCAACGGCTACAGTGGATGTATTCTTGGTTCGGAAGGAGGGGAGTTGACAACGATTGAAATCAATCCGGTTATGGCGAAAGAGGCAGCAGGAAATTTCCAAAAAAATCATATCCATTCGCAAATAATTGTAGATGATGCTGTGCGTATTGTTCAGGAACTTACACGACTTAAAAAATATCTCCGCCACTTCGATCTCATCTTCATTGACTTCGCCAAAAAAAAATACCTCTCCGTACTCGAACCATCTCTCCAACTCCTCAAACAGGGGGGCTACATCATTGCTGACAACATTACAATGGAAGGCTGCCAAGATTACAAACAAGCAGTTCTCATTCACCCACAATTACAAACTGAACTAATCAACATTAAAGATGGCCTCAGTTGCAGTAAACTCATTTCTCGTACTAAATAAAAAATGTAACCACTCATCATCTCTAATCATTCAATAATCATCTGAATCATCATAATTCCCCCACGTTTTATGTTCCACTGTCGTATCCACACAAGGAATACTCTCTTTCTTTCGCACAGAAAAATATAACTGCGTCTGTTGCATAAGCATCCCTGGCAAATGATCTAATTTTTTTTCATTCTCACTGCCATATATCACTATCTGTCCATGTTTATATTTCTCAGAATAACGTACTTCTACCGCTCTCAGCTCCTCTGTAACAACCTTCCAATGGCCAAACAGAAACGTAAATACATTCCAAAAACTCGACTCATCCTCAAAATAATGCACTCCCCATGTGGTATAACCCTCTCTAAACCATTTATCAAAGCGCGTTGGCGGCTGCACAACTACCATATACTCTCCTCTCCCTTGCTCTTTGATAATACTCTCAAGCGACTCCCGAATAATTTCTGCATTCATATATTTCACCCCATTCTATTTTTCTCCCAAAACCTATTCAAAACACTCTCTATCCTCATTGAGATTTTTTCCTGCCCAATAATCCGCATACACTTTAATCATACACCCAACCCACTCTCTCCCATACGCACCCACAAATCCCCAATGCCCTCCATTGGTCATCATCATTCCCGCCACATTATTATTTCCCCCCGCTGCCGTCATAAAACGATACCAATGATGTTGTGGTACTACACTATCATCACTCGCATGAATCAAAAATAAAGGTGTTCCCACACCCGCTGCAATACGATTCGCATCGCTACGCTGCAGATAATCGTTCATAGAATCTATCTTTTTCTGTGTGAACACTCCTCGCTCCACATACGGCTTAAGTAAAACAGACATCAAAGAATCATGTTGATATCGTCTACTTTTCATAAATAATTCTTCCAAAGAACTATATGCACTATACCTCTTGGCACAGATTGTATCTTCTCTTACTTGTTCTTCAAAATGATCAATGAGCAATCCCAAACCAAACGAATTTAACGAATCACTCATAACCGCAGGTCCAAACGTACTATTTTTTGTCACATTGCGCAACGCATTCCCTGGCACATCTGTGTAATCCGTCACCGCTGAAAAAACCATTGCCGACGTAATCAATCCTTCATTGCGATATGCCGCATGAATTACCCCCATTCCGCCCATGCTATTCCCTAAAAGATGTATACTCCCTGGATGATAACGCTCTTTCATCTCTTTTGCCACTTCCACTAAAATATACCCCTCCTCAATTCCTCCCCAGCTTGCCTCACCATTAAGACAATAAAATCGCGCACTGGTAGGATGATCTAATATTAAAATAGCATACTCTTGTAATTTCGTTGCCCCAACCACATTCATAAACGTATGCGGCGGTTGCGCCATACTATCCGCCAAAAATCCCCAGCTCGAAATAATCAACGCACTATCTCTCTTACCCTCTTTATACAATCCTTTTATTTTCGTCCCATCCCTCAATGCAAAATCCAGTTTCTTATACTCTCTCACATCATCCTCATCCGCACGGGTCAGATTTGTATACCCTGTCGCAAAATGATTTTCCATCGAAAACAACGGTGTCCCCGCGTCAATATGTTCTAAAATGGTGCTAATCTCACGCTGTGTCCGCTCCATTTCCAACTTTGGTGTGGGGATAGCATAATGCGTACATGACTGCATCATGCTTGCTAATACTACCGTTCGTATTGTTCGTATTCCTCTCACTATTTGTTCTAGTATCATTTGTTTGTGATACCCCACTGCTTGCGGGGTGATTGGGTTGTTGTTACATCATCCTTCTGAGGTGGGGTTGAACAAACATTGAAAATCCCCTTCTTTGTAAACGATACCCCACCTCTTGGAGCGATTGGGATTTTCATTTTATCCCATCATCTTGCATAAAGTACCGATGCTCCATATCCTAATGACGCCGCATCATGTACTCGAAATTCCTCAATCACTTTCTCAATTCTTGCTCCTCTGCTCAAATGATATCGTAAAGAACACGTTTTTGCAATCTCACTAATCTCTTGTAGCCTTCCTGATTCATCTACTTCTTTGCGTACAATTCGCTCAATACAACTTGCATATTCCTGCGCACTCAACTCCCTAAACTTCTCTTTACATCGCGAAAAACCGCTTAATCTTGTCAAAGGATTAATATATTCCACGAGTGTATGCGTCCCTATCGCTTCTCTAAACCCCGCTGAAAAATCAACTCTCTCTTCCAACTCCTCATATTCATTTTGTTGTGCATACGCCTGTAATCGTACACTCTTCAGAATGATATCCGCCGGCTTCACTCCCACTTTTTCTTTATCCATTTGCTTATCCGTTTGAATCGCAAAACAAGCCCAACGCGTTCCCAGAGGATTATAAATTTGAGAAGATAATCTCCCATACGTGGTAAACTCATTCCATGTATCCCTCTTAGGAAACATATTCTGGATAGATTCTTGTAATGTCACAACCGTATGAATCGTTCCAATTGTTTTCCACTCTTGCTCATCTTGCCACAACAAACAAATTTGTCCACCAGAAAAATACGTATCCCGCTGCTTTGCATCATATCTCAAAACCTCTTTAATCTTCTCATCCGTAAAATGTATACGCCAGCGTGACTCAATATCTTGCTTAACAATTGCCCGCCAATTCTGCGTATCATAATAGATTGCCATTGCCTGCTCTTGCTGTGCTCCGCTCAATTCCCTATGAAACCCTAGTCGTAATTTTTTTGCCATATCTTTCTCAAGGAACAAGAAATAATTAAAACGACCGAATGAAATTTTTAACTATTCCACAAAATATATAAACTAAATGTGTTTTTGTGAAAAAGAGAGGTCATAGGTCATAAATATAGGAAACCCTCATGGAATTCATCGGACAATTAGATGAACAACAAAAAAAAGTACAAGTTGACATTTTAGATAGAAAAATTCTTTTTCTTCTCAGCAAAAACGCCCGATATTCCGAGAGCAGCATTGCCTCCTGTTTAAAAATCTCCAAAGAAGTCGTCCACTATCGTATTAAACGCATGCAGCAAGAAAAATTCTTAACCGGCTTTATCACGGTATTAAATGACCAAAGATTAGGAAAAACCGTACACGCAATCAACCTCTCATTACACCCTTCACCAGAGCATGAACTACTCATCAATCGGTTAGTTAATGATTCTCACATCTCTAATGTCAAACATTACAACTCTCTACTTGACTTACAATTCAGTGTCACCACTACTTCTTTATCTGAGTTTGTGCAATTCTTCGATGAACTCATGAACCATCACCATCATCTCATAAAAGATTATAATATCTCAACCATTCTCTCAGAACAATTCATGGGGTTAGATTTCCTCTTAGACGGCATTGAAAAACCTCTCATTCAAGAAAAGAAAGGTTCTTCATTTCAAAAAGAATTTCAAAGTGCTAAAACTCATCTTCCTCTAAAATTGGATGACAAAGATCTCGCCATTCTCAGCGCTCTCAAATTAAACGCCCGCCTGCCCATTCTGAGCATTTCTCAATCCCTCCATCTCTCCACCACTTCCGTTCAAAACCGCATCCAGCAGTTAATAAAAACCGGTGCCATCAAATGTTTTATTCCCTATATCTCTTTATCTAATTTAGGCTATCAATGGTACACCTTGCATTTACGTACAAAAAACCTCAGCCAATCCACCTTCACCCAATACGTACAACAGCATCCTAACATTGTCTGGATGACCAAACGCTTAGGCAAATGGAATTATCACTTAAATATGTGGGTAAAAAATAATACCGAATTCAACAAAGTCGTCCAAGAGCTTGGGCACACATTCAAAGATTCCATCATCGCCTACGATTCATCTCTGGTGCATAAACAATACAAATTCAATCAGAAGGTGGAATAAGATGATGACTGATAGTACTATATCAAAGCAAGAAAGAGCGGAGGAGGACCAACAGAGAACAGCTTCATATTTGGAAAGACTCCTAAATGATTTAGAAAAATGCCAACAACAAGGTTCTCTTCCTTCGTGGCGATTACCCTCTGTAGATACCTTGATTGACAGATGGGGCGATAGAGTTATAGGTTGTCTGCCGAATCTATCAGAAAAAGAAACTGATTTCTACTCAGACTATAATCATCTTCTTCGTTCTTTCGCAAAGCTCTCCCTCGAATCTGCTTTCCAATATGCGTTAAGCAGATTAGGATATCTCTCCGTAGAACAACATCAAGCAATCTATGTTCCGGGAAGTTGGACAAGCAACTCTCGTTTAGACTTCACCAATTTATTCTCATTGATAAATCATATTTTCTCAAATGCATCTTCTGTAGAACAATCACACCTTGGAACAGAGAATCTGGAAAGAATTCCTCTAAACAGCAATATAAACCATGAGGGTATTCTCTCTCCCAAAAATATTTTCTTGCTACCTACGCAAGATTATGAATTTTATTCTCTCTTAATTGATAATCTCTCCCATTACTTGTTTGCTGAAGAAGAAGTTACCAACTCGCTTAAAGGGTGTCATGTGCCAACCCACCTCAAACGATGCAGTATTGACTTTGAAAAATTCAATCACTACATTCTACGTAAAGAAGGAGCGCAAGCAGAACAGCAGAGGAAAATATTTGAGCCGGTGCTAAAGCTTTCTTATGATGACAATGAAAAGCATTTAGAAAAAACATTATTTTATCTCATTAAAGATTATTCTTCATTCAATCAGAATAAAATGGAAAGTATCACTGCCATGAGTCAGAAGATACAATCTAACAATAAAGATCTAAACTCTTTTTTCCACTTTTGTTCATTGGCGGTTCAGATCAGTTTAGAAAAATTTCAGGCATATATAACTGCTGCCACAAAAACTTTAAATCCGCATGGGCAGTTGGATTCAAGATTTTTCAGTATGTTTCCAGAGGACACATTAGAAAAATTCTGTCCTGTATATGATGCCATCAGCTTTGCTGTGTTAAACAGACCAGAATCACTGTATATTGAGGAGGAGATAGTGAAGCCTCTCATCATTAAAACGAAACGATGGCATGAAATAAAAAAAGGTATCAAAGATCGCTTGGAACGAGAGCAGGATGCTTTGTTATATTTGTTTGAAGAAATGTATCATGTTTTCTCTATTCCTTCCCTGCGCTGGGATTCTTCTGCGAAAAAAGTGTCAGGTAGACTGGTTAATTTGAAAGCACAAGAAGATGGTGAATATCTCAAAGAAATATTACTAAAGAATATGGACAAAAAAAAGTTAGAAAAAATGCAGGTGCAAAACATTGACTTTTCAAGGTTATTTCAGCCACCCTCATTGGATGAGACCATACAGCACACTCTAGACCACTGGACCTCTGTGCAAGGGGACTATGTAGATAAAAAAATACAGCAAGGTTTGCAATCATTTAATTTCACCCAATTCTTTCTCGATCATGAAGTGCAACAACTGGTTAAGCAAAAAAAAGAGAAAGGTTATAATGGAAAATTCCTTTTTTCTTCCCTGCAAGAGATTATTTTTTCAAAATTACACCATCCACAGTACTATCTCAACCCGATCGCATGCGAGGAAATGGAAGATGCGCTCGACCGCATGAAGAAAGGGTTAGAACTCACTTTTAATTTTGATGAATTTAGGGTGGAATATAACTCCAATGTACTCAATGATTTCTTCACCAATGTTGGGGATTGCTTGTCCAGTCAAAATGAACGATATCGACAATACGGCCTCGCTCATATGCAAGATAAGAATATTGGTATTATCGCTGCTAACCTCTACAAAGAAGGAACTCATCAAGCAACAGTGGGAAAAGCTTTCCTCGCTCGTTGCCATGATAAAGATAAAAAAAAAGTACTCTATGTTGATGGCATTATTCTCAATCAAGATGTTGCTGATATACTCAAAGAGCCAAATAAAGAAAATAATTGGATGGCAATGTACACGAAAGCCGTTATCGAGACAGCAATAGCAAAAAGTTTAAAAGAAATCTTCTTTAATACCTACCACACTGATGTTCAGCGCAGTGCCTGGCAGTATATTAAACATATTGCTGAGCTTCTGGAAATTGCTCCCGGAGAATATACTTATAGAGAAAATTCTAACACTTTGGCAACAAATAATGAATTTGGCTTTCGCCTAAGTACCCCTGATAAGCGTGATGCACAGGGAAATTGTTTGTATATTCATCAACTAGAAAAGATATATGATGATTCTTATTCTGGGGACCACTTTTTAGCTGGTTTTTTTATCAATCACTGGATCAATACACAAGATACAAAAAAAAAAGAATATTCAAAAGTGCCTGAAATTGAGCCATTGCAAGGAAGAGCACATCACTATCCACCATACATTAATCGTGGAGAGGGATATATTATTGGATTTCGTATTAAAACAGATGCCTTAATCAATCTCTTCAATAGAAAATACGGCTCAGAATATGGCTTGATTCAGATATAGAAATCATTCAAATGAATCATCATTCGCTCCAAGAACAATTTTAATCTCAAAATGTAATTTACCCTACCATTTCCCAAAATCATGGGATAAATCAGCAAAAACTTACCTTTTTGTAAAAAAAATAAATTCTAAATATTTATAAACTATTTGATTTCCTGCACGCGTTCATGCCATTCAAGACATATCTCAAAGAGTACTTCACCTCAGATCTTAAAGCAGGATTTATTACGGCAGTTGTTGCTCTTCCTCTCGCTCTCGCGTTTGCTATCGCCTCAGGTGTTCCTCCCATCATGGGCTTATACACTGCAATTATCGCCGGTCTGCTTGGCTCTCTATTTGGCGGCTCCACTTATTCCATCACCGGCCCAACCGGAGCCATGACCGTAATCATTCTCTCCGCCGTAAGTAAATTTGGTATAGAAGGACTGCTCTTAGCTGGTTTCATGGCAGGTATAATTCAACTTTTTTTCAGTTTTATCAAACTGGGTCGTTTTGTCAAATTCATTCCTCTTCCTGTCGTCTCCGGTTTCACCGCCGGTATTGGTGCCATTATATTTATTGGCCAAATCGCCAACTCTTTTGGTCTCTCCATCCCATCCAAAGAACACGTCTGGGAAACACTCTGGGCCATCATGCAAAATCTTAATCATATCAGCTTGATAACCATAGGTATCACTCTTGCCACAATTCTCTCATTAATGTATCTCCCTCCTCTCCTTACCCGCATAAAATACCTGCGCAATTTACCTGCATCTCTCTTCCCTCTCTTAGTCTTCACCACTGCCGTTATCGCGTTTCATCTCACTATCCCTCAAGTAGGCACAATTCCTCAAGGTCTGCCTGCGTTCCATCGTATCAATTTTAATTTTCAACTTCTCCAAAATATTCTACCCTCTGCGTTCACCATCGCCCTTCTTGGTTCCATCGAAGCCCTCTTATGCGCCGTTGTCTGTGATGGCATGACTAACACTAAACATGACAGTGATAAAGAACTTCGCGGTCAAGGCATTGCCAACGTAATCATGCCTTTTTTTGGTGCCATGCCCGCCACTGCCGCTGTTGCGCGTAGTGGTGTCAATATTCGTGAAGGCGCCAAAACAAAATACGCCGGCGTTATTCACGCTCTTATTCTTTTAGTCATTCTCCTCTTCCTTGCCCCTATCGCTCAATATATCCCTAAAGCATTTCTCGCAGGAATCTTAATGTACGTCTCATTTCGCATGATCAACCTTGACGAATTTAAAACCATCATAAAAATAAGCCGCTCTGAGACCATTGTTTTATTTGTCACCTTTGGTTTGACCGTATTAACCGATTTAGTCTTTGCTGTAGAGATAGGCATGGTCTTTGCTGTATTCTTACTCTTCATCAAACTCACAACCATCATGGATGTTACCAATATGGTAGACTATCAACCCCATGAAGGTTTAAATGCCTTCGTCTACAAAAACCCACAGCTCAAAGACGTCGTCACCGTGTATACTATCCATGGGCCTTTCTTTTTTGGTGCCATGAACGTCTTTGAAAAGAAAATAAATGAGCACATCGAAGCCACAAAACCCCTCATAATTTTGCGCATGAAATACGTTCCATTCATTGATAGTACCGCCATTGTTCGTTTAAACGAATTCATCAAAGATCGTAAAAAAAATAACGGCACTGTCCTCATCGCTGACATGACTCCTCTAGTAAAACAAACACTCCTCAAAAACAAAGAATTCACTCATTTGGTTAAATCAAAATATCTCTTTCCCACAACCAAAGACGCTCTGAGTCATGTGGAAAAGAACCTGCATCATTTGTTATTGAATGGAAACTAAGCATAACAAAACCCCTCTTTTTCTCCTCTCCCTTACTTTCTCTCTTCTTCTGCTTTCTTTCCTGATCTCCATCTCTCTTTCTCCCTCAATTCAACCTCTGTATCATTTTTTTTTTCTCCGTCACAATGACCCATAATCTTTATAAATACTACTTTAAAATAAAAACAGATGTCTCCCCTTGATCCCGCCGTACGTACCCATCAGCGCTTACAAATACAACAATATCTTAATCAATACACCAAACAACAACTAAAAGAACATGACTCTAGAATTATCGAAGCCCAACTCTCCCAAAAAATTGGTCAATCGTTCTCCCGAGAATATGTAGCATCTCTCTTATACCTCTTTGATGAACAAGTCCTGTATCCTAATCGAGATCCCTCCAATTTTTTTGATTTTTATCAATTCTGTTTAAACGCCGAGCAAGAATCCCTGCAACGAGTAAGCACGATTCTAGGAAGAGAAATCACGCAACTCTCCTTGGATGAACTAATCAATGGTGCTCATCAACTCTTTATGCTCTCGCCTCTAGAATACCACAACTATTTCCCTGTGAAGAAAATAAACAATGAAGAACAAGCTGATTGGTTTTCTTATAACAACGATAAAGATATATTGTTTAAATATGCCGCCGCCCTTGGCCATCCCGAAGTTATGGCCAACTTACCTAATTGGGTGCGAACAAAACAATTTAATCTAGGCTATTTCGAATTAATAGCCCATTTAAATTTAGAAGAAAGACTACAAGAACACGAAGAATATAAAAAAAAACATAACGACCTGAAAGAGTGTATTCCTAATCTCTTATCTTCAGTTGTACACCACATTATTACCGAACAACAAAAAAATATTCCTCTCTTTTCAGCATTTGATGCCTCCCTCCAATCCCGTCACACCATTGCCCCGCCAAAGCTCTTGCCCCAAAAAACTATCTCTCTTCCTTCCTCACCCTATTGTATTCAATTCACCCATGAGGGCCATCTTGCCATTTTACATGACAATCCCCAAAAAAGTAAAGACCCTACAAAACCACTTGAACTGCTCCTCAGTCTCTATGATCTAAATAATCACAATAATGCAGATAGCCAATTACTTTATACCACCACAACCGGATTATATCCTCTCTTTGGCTTTCCCGATGGCAATTTTCTAGGCTCAATGACCCTAGGTGATGATAATATACTCTATATTAGCGGCATATCAAAGAAACAGTGGCATGAAGAACGCGTGATTAAACGATATAACTCTTCTCTTCAAGAAATTAAAGATACCACAGATGAATTCACTAAGGCAACCAAAGTTCTCAATGAATATGGCTTAGATTATATGGGAATTTCTCAAGTTCTCAAACACAAAAATCTTTTTTATTTTCTCTTGCAATCAGGAAATATGGATCATCATCAAGATGTAACTCTAGTGAGTACAGATGGAAAAGACATTGTTGATTATGTGCAATACCATAATTATGGAGGTATGTATTATACCGCGTGGAAAAATAATACTCAAATCTTTTCTTGTAACGATACAATCTATCTCAAAGCTCTTAAAAATATCTTTCAATTTGAAAAAGAATTTAAAAAAGACATACTCTCTTCAAAAGAACCTCTTGCACTTCTCAATCATTCACCCCATAAAGAAAAAAGTATTGGGATTGTTAATCAAGATGATGATGATAGAGGGGAAGATAATGATGAATGGGAAGCTGACGATGAACGGCAAGATCCAAACTATTCAGAACAGGACTATTCTCACTCTCTCACCCTATCTCCCAAAAAATTACCCCCAATCCCTACACTAAAAATAACCTCTCTTCTTCGAGAAGAAGATCTCCTCTACGAATGTATACCTTCTAATCCCGCTCTGAGTCCAAACGGCATATTATACCTTGTGACCCAAATGCCTAATGAAATTGTCAACAGCATTAAGGGTTACCAATTAAACCCTAAAAGCCCAGCCCAATTTGCCACTCATGTCTATCCCGAAAACCATCCTGGTGGCTGGCCCGTTTTACGTTCACTTGCCATAAGCCATCAAAACATTCTCGCCTACACTGATGTTCTAGGAAAGAAAGTACATTTGTATCAATTGAATGAATAATTGATAGTTGCAATCGAAAGAAAGACCTAAATTAATGAAATGGAAATTTCTTTACTTTACTTTAATTTACTTGATAATCTCTCACATTAATCCAATTATCTCCCTCAAGAACTTCAACATGATTTGAAAAATGTGGCAATACACTTGTGACTCTTGATACAGCCATTCCAGCATTTCTAAAAAAAGGTCCTTCTGATTTAATTCTGATTACTTTACCAGCATAATCTGGATCTTCAGCATAATTTTTTACTTGCGGACCTAAATTATCTTCAAAGTTTGTTTCAACACGAACTAAGAACACATTGTCTCGTCTTATTTGTCCCCATTCCTGTTCATTTACTGCTCTATAAAGATAGTCTCCTTTTTTAACATGAGTTAATGCACCAAATACTTTTAACTCATCTTCAAGGATAGGTTTTAATGAATCAAATTGATCAAAGGTGTAAAAGTTTCCTTTATAGAATGCGCCTTCAATTTCCATTCTAGCATCATAATCTTGAGGAGATAATTTACCTTCTTGATTAAAAGTCTGCTGGATATCTTGTTTCAAATATCCTAACCGTGTACCATCAGTCATTTGCTCTAAAAGATGGACAAATGCATCTCTTGGAACTTCGTTCAATATATCACTTCCAGTTTTACTAAGTAAATCATATGTTCCAGAGAACAATGCAATTCTCACTTTATCCAATAAATCGGAATTAGTAGTTCTTGAATAAACCCCATAAGCACCATTATTTCGCATCTTAATGCTAAGTTCTTCTGTAGTTGGTTCAGAGACTGCATTTTCAGGAATATCAATTTGCTGATTAGGAAATGTAACTATCAAAGATGCAAATCTTGAAGGTAGATTAAAGTATACAAATTCTGGACTTTCTAGTTTATGTTCTAACATATGACTATTGAAGTTCTACCTCTTTATAAATATTTCTATTTTAACTACTACTAAATAGATATTTTCCCTAGATGTTTCTGGATACTACTTTTCTCATTGATTTTCTTCGTGGAAAAAAGATTGGTGAAGTGGACTGTCTTATTGCCGCCGTTGCATTATCTAATGGGATTGAAGAGATAGTAACAGAAAATAGAACACACTTTGAGAGAATTTCTAACGTAAAAGTTCTTTCATACTAATTATGGCTTATACCTCTCCATTGTTCTCGGAAACGCAATCGCATCTTTAATTGAATCCAATCCGCACACCCATTTGATCACTCGTTCCACTCCTAGCCCAAATCCTCCATGGGGAACCGATCCATATCGTCGTGTGTCTAAATAAAATTCATACTGAGTTGGATCTTCGCCTTGTTCAATCAATCTCTCCTTGATCTTTTCTAAATCATGTTCCCGATGTGAACCCCCAATAATTTCCCCATTCCCCTCTGGTGCTAAGAAGTCACATCCTTGCACCACCTCTGGATTTTTGGGATCTTCTGTCATATAAAACGCCTTCACTTTCTTAGGATAATGCGTGCAAATAACCGGAACATCATACAAAGCAACTAACTTCTCTTCTTCAATGGTGCGTAAATCTTTCCCCCACTCCACCTCCATTTTACATTTCTCTTTGAGAATCTTGAGCGCCTCTGTATAAGTCATACGCACAAATGGCTTTTCCACTGTTGGTACTAATTTCTTCCAATCTCGTCCTAAAATCTCCAGCTCTACTTTATTCTTCTCAAGAACTGCTTTCACAATATGCTTAATGAGTTTCTCGCCATAATCTTGAATATCTTTAAAATTCGCCCACGCCACTTCCATCTCTGCATGCCAATACTCCGTTAAATGCCGTGATGTCTTCGATTTTTCCGCCCGAAAACTCGGTGAAATGGTATAAATTTTCTCCAGCGCAAAAATTGCCGGTTCAGCATACAATTGCCATGTCTGCGCTAAAAAAACATCTTTCTTATCAAAATAATTCACGCTAAATAACTCGCTTCCTCCCTCACACTGCACCGCTTGAAAAATCGGCGAATGATATTCATAAAAACCTTCACTCCTAAAATACTCATCAATTGCGCCAAACACCGTGCTGCGTACTTTCAAAATCGCCGTCATTTTCCGGCTGCGCAACCATAAATGCCGATTATCCGCTAAGAATTCCACAGACTGGTCCTTCGCAATGGGAAACGTATCACTCTTACCCACAATCACTATTTTCTCCGCTTGTACTTCAAACCCCGTTGGCGCTCGTGCATCCGCTTTGATCTCCCCTTCAATTTCTATGGCCGCTTCAACTTGCAACTTATCAATCTCACTCCACTGCTCCTCAAACTTCGCTCTCTCAAATACGCATTGGATAATATTGGAAGAATCCCGCAACGTCACAAACTTTAATTTATTCGAACCTCGTTCCCGATGAATCCAGCCTCTAATCGCAACTCTACCCGAACTCGTGTTCATCGCTTCTTGAATTGATAGGAATTTGGTCATAATTTTCACTAAGACTGTATAGGATTTAAATACTTTACGTTTGCTCTTTTATATTTTTTTTCCTCTGTATTTAAACAATCTGTTTCGTAAGACTTTCCATCCGAAGCTGGTAATTTCAGTTGGTTACATTTTGTAACCACCTCACTTCCCTCTTCAATCAATCGGTGTTTGAGCACTTTCCAATAGTTTCGTGCATGGGAACTCTGCGTTAAAATAGCAATAATATCAACAACTGAGAACCACCATTCTTCCTTATGCCATACTCTGCGTACATTTTTTCCTTCAAATACCACCAGTGCATTTTCTTTTCCCATACCAAATAGAGTGTCAGAACCTCTATATAAACTCTATCCGCATCTGTCCAGTGTGGCCAGTGGTAGTCTGCTTTTCAAGAGATACATTTTGAATACTTACTTTATGCACTCTCTCGCCAAATTGCGCTCTGAGTATTTCATAAATCCCTCCATAGGGCAAATGCATCGATATTTTATGTGCTTCCTCCCCACATCCTCCTATAGAAATATCACACAACTTCTTATCTATTGTTGGGTGATCCACTACTATCAATTCATGTACTTCATATTCCACACTGGACTCAAAAAGAAATGGCGTACATGTGCCATATTCCATGCCTTGTGGAGGCTGTTTTTTTCGTCCATATTCTCTTGCTTCTCGCATAGATATATGTAATTGTGACGCTAATATATCCGCAAT
>JAHFQW010000022.1:0-1126 GCA_023259115.1 archaeon | reverse complement strand
CTATCCGCATCTGTCTAGTGGCTTTGACACTTAATTAGATACGACTATCTTATTATCGTGTAGGTGTTAATATGCTTATGGCTTAGAAATGTTCTCCTTTATGCACACCAAACACCGATCTTCCAGATGGATCCGCTCGTCCTTGAAATTCCTTGCTCCAGCGCAATGCCGTCGGTGTTGAACAAGCTATCGATGGACCAATGGGAACGGTAAGTGCGGCACTGGGGCTATGGAATAAACTATCAAAAATGCGGCGATAATAATATTCTTCTTTCGTAGCCGGTGTCTGTAACGGAAATTGTTCTGCAGCAGTATTCAACATTTCATTAGTTACTTTTTCTTCTGCTTGCGCTTTGAGCAGGTCAATCCAGCCATATCCCACCCCATCAGAAAACTGTTCTTTCTGCCTCCACAAAATCTCATCGGGGATATATCCCTGAAACGCTTGGCGTAAAATGGTTTTCTCCATCATTGTACCAGGGCACATCTTATCTTGAGGATCAATACTCATCGCATATTCCATAAACTCTTTGTCTAAATAGGGCACGCGCACTTCTAGTCCCCATGCGGCGGTTGCTTTGTTGGCACGTAAACAATCATATTTACTAAGCATAAACAGTTTGCGTACACTCTCTTCATGCAGCTCTGTTGCATTGGGCGCCATGTGGAAATATAAATAGCCGCCAAAAATTTCATCAGACCCTTCGCCGGAAAGAACCATTTTGATGCCCATCGCTTTTATTTTCCGTGCCATTAAATACATGGGGGTAGATGCTCTAATTGTTGTCACGTCAAATGTTTCTAAGTGATAAATAACATCTTTAAGTGCATCTATTCCTTCTTGTAACGTAAACAGAATCTCATGATGTTTTGTTCCCAGAAACTCTGCTACTTTTCGCGCATATTTCAAATCCGGTGACTCTTTCAACCCAACGGCAAATGAATGCAACGGGTCTTTCCCTTTTTTCATTCTGCAGGCAATTGCCGCAATAACAGAAGAATCCAATCCTCCTGAGATAAGTACACCATAGGGTACGTCCGCCATCAACTGTTGTTGTACTGCTTGTTCCAATGCGTTGCGTAATTTTTCTAACGATACTTTTTCTGTTGGTATTGTTGTTGCCCA